>USQO01000053.1 GCA_900556845.1 uncultured Bacteroides sp.
TTTTGAAATATATATTTCATAACATAGAAATAAACTAGGCCCATCTTTGCAATACGATTTAAATGATTAGTTTTGCACTCTAACTAAAAAAGAAGGGCTTTATGAACAATTACCGTATATTAGTAGTAGACGACGAAGAGGATTTGTGTGAAATCTTGAAATTCAATCTGGAAATTGAAGGTTACGATGTAGACACTGCCAATTCAGCCGAAGAGGCACTTAAATTGGATTTACCTAAATACAACTTGCTATTACTGGATGTCATGATGGGAGAAATCTCTGGGTTCAAGATGGCACGCATGCTGAAGAAAAATCCGGAAACGGCTAATATTCCTATTATATTTATCACAGCCAAAGACACAGAAAACGATACGATTACAGGATTTAATCTGGGAGCAGACGACTATATATCAAAACCTTTCTCGTTACGTGAAGTACAAGCTCGCGTAAAGGCTGTGCTGAGAAGAACAAGCACAAATGGAGCAGAAGAAAAGCCACAGTTATTGCAATATCAGGGGCTTTCCATAGACATAGAAAAGAAAAAAGTGTGCATCGATACCCAAGAAGTAGCACTTACCAAAAAAGAATTTGAAATTTTGCTCCTTTTAATGCAAAACAAAGGACGTGTATTCTCACGCGAAGATATCCTGAGTAAAGTATGGCAAGACGAAGTGTATGTTTTAGACCGTACCATTGACGTCAATATTACCCGACTGAGAAAAAAAATCGGTGCATATGGAAAATATATTGTTACCCGTTTGGGATATGGCTACTGCTTTGAAGCAGATTAATTTGTTTTTGACTTATTATGACTATTGAATTTTCTAATCATATCCTTCCTTTCAACAAAAAACTTTTTCTTACAGTTATTCTGTTGTTTGCCTCGTTTGTGTGCTGCTTCTTGTTCTATCAGTACAAGAGGGAAAAGGAATATAAAATAGAACTACTTGATACAAAGCTGCAAAACTATAATTACCAGCTTTACGACCACCTGAAAAGAAGGGATACACTCAGTGCTGAGCGAATGGATAAATTCTTATCAGAACACATCTTGCCCAACCTGAGAGTAACGATTATCAAAAAAGACGGTACAGTAATTTACGACAACACGGAACATGATATTTCTAAATTTGCCAACCATTCTGGCAGAAAAGAAATACAAAAAGCTATTCGCAAGGGAAGCGGATATGATATCAGCAGATTGTCTGAAAGTGTAGGAAAGGTCTTTTTTTACTCGGCTCACTATTTCCCGGATAAAGAAATCATCATCCGTTCGGCTCTGCCATACGATCTCGACCTAACCAGACACCTGCAGGCGGACAGCAACTATATCTGGTTTACCATCATTGTTAGCTGCATTCTGCTGCTTATGCTATACCGATTCACCCAACGATTGGGTACGTCTATCAAGCAATTGGAACTTTTTGCACTGAAAGCCGACCGTAACGAACCGATAGACATGAAGCAGAAATTTCCAGACAATGAACTGGGGGAGATATCACAACACATCATTCAAATATACAAAAGGCTGCACAGAGCCAAAGAAGCGCTCTACATAGAACGCGAAAAGCTGATAACCCACTTGCAGATTTCGCATGAGGGACTGGGAGTGTTCACTGCAGACAGAAAGGAACTGCTGGTGAATTCACTTTTTACGCAGTATTGCAACATCATCTCGGACAACAACCTGACTTCAACTGAAGAGGTTTTCCAAATCTCTGAACTGGAGCCTATTATCAGCTTTCTAAATCTGAACCAGAAAAGTGGAAGTACACAGGAAGAAAAGAAAACAAGCATGTCGCTGGTAAAGAACAGCAGATCATTTACCATCGAGTGTATCATCTTTCAGGACCGTAGTTTTGAGATTTCTATCAATGATGTCACACAGGAACAAGAACAGGTGCGGTTGAAACGACAATTAACACAGAATATTGCGCACGAATTGAAGACTCCTGTAAGTAGTATTCAGGGATATCTGGAAACGATTATCAGTAATCCGGAATTGCCAAGAGAACGCATAGAAGCATTTATAGAAAGGTGCTATGCGCAAAGCAACCGGTTAACCTTCCTGCTGCGGGATATCTCGGTTCTGACCCGAATGGATGAAGCACCAGGCATGATTGAAATGGAAAAGGCCAACATCAAGACCATCGTGGAAAATATCATGAGCGAGGTGGCCATGGATCTGGAAAAACGGCACATCCGGGTATTCAACCTGATTCAAAGGGATTTGATTATTGACGGAAATGCTTCCCTGCTCTACTCTATTTTCCGAAACCTGATGGATAACGCCATCGCTTATGCCGGAAATGAAGTGGAGGTTACAATCAATTGCTTCCGCGAAGATGAATGCTTCTATTACTTCAGCTTCAGCGATAACGGCATCGGGGTTGCCCCAGAACATCTGAACCGCTTGTTCGAGCGTTTTTACCGCGTGGACAAAGGACGGTCGAGAAAGATTGGCGGTACAGGTTTGGGATTGGCTATCGTAAAAAATGCAGTCCTGATTCACGGTGGAAGTATCTTCGCCAAGAACAGTTTAAGTGGAGGACTGGAATTCGTATTTACCTTAAAGAAAAAAGAGAGTTGACAGCAACTCTCTTTTTTTATAAATGTTCATCTTGGAATATACAACAAAAAAGACCGAAACAAATGTTCCGGTCTTTCTGAGCCTCTTGTCGGATTCGAACCAACGACCCCGAGATTACAAATCACGTGCTCTGGCCAACTGAGCTAAAGAGGCAAAATTTATTTTCTTTGCGGAGAGACAGGGATTCGAACCCCGGGTACCTCGCAGTACAACGGTTTTCAAGACCGCCGCAATCGACCACTCTGCCACCTCTCCAAAACTTCTTGATTCACTTTATCAGAAGCACTTCCTTTTCGAAAGCGATGCAAAGGTAGGGATTATTTTTGAATCTGCAAATAGTTGGGCAACTTTTTTTGAAAAAAATCTGCAAAAAACGTATCTTTGCACCCGAAAACAAGCAAAAACGCGTTTTTTAGATATGATATACCCACAAAATTTTGAGCAGAAAATAGGATTCGACAGTATCCGACAACTACTGAAAGGCAAATGTCTGAGCACACTGGGAGAAGAGCAAGTGAATAATATGGCTTTTTCCACGGCATTTGAAGAAATCGACCAACAATTGGAGCAGGTGATGGAATTTATCCAGATTCTGGAAACAGAAGATGCTTTTCCCAACCAGTACTTCTTCGATGTGCGACCTTCACTGAAACGTATCCGTGTAGAAGGTCTCTATATGGACGAAGCCGAACTGTTCGACTTGCGCCGCTCACTGGAAACCATACGCGACATCGTAAACTTTCTGCAGACTGAAGCAGACGAAGAGGAAGTCGACGACAACAAGCAACCTTACCCTGCCCTTCGTGAACTGGCTAAAGACATTATCGTATTCCCACTCCTGATAACCCGTATCAACAATATCCTTGATAAATTTGGAAAAATAAAGGATAATGCCTCAGCCGAACTGTTGCGTATACGCCGTGAACTGGCCGCAACAACGGGAAGTATCTCCAGAAGTCTGGGAGCAATCCTGCGCAATGCCCAGTCAGAAGGGTATGTTGACAAAGATGTAACTCCTACCATGCGTGACGGCCGACTGGTAATTCCGATAGTACCGGGCATGAAACGTAAGATAAAAGGTATCGTGCATGATGAATCGGCTACAGGTAAAACCGTATTTATAGAACCCGCTGAAGTGGTAGAGGCCAACAACCGTATCCGTGAGCTGGAAGGAGAAGAGCGCCGTGAAATTATCCGCATCCTGACAGAGTTTTCCGGAGTGATACGCCCACAGATCCCAGCTATCTTGGACTCGTATGAATTCCTAGCTATTATAGACTTCATCCGTGCCAAAGCCTTGTTTGCCAAAGAGACCAAGAGCGTGAAGCCTTCACTGGAAAACAAGCAGATTATCGACTGGGTAGAAGCCATTCATCCGCTGCTGCAGATGTCGCTGGCTAAGCATGACAAGAAAGTTGTTCCGCTGGATATTGAATTGAGCCGGAAAAAGCGCATCCTGCTGATTTCAGGACCTAATGCCGGCGGTAAATCGGTCTGCCTGAAAACTGTGGGACTCTTGCAATATATGTTACAATGTGGGTTATTGATTCCATTGAACGAAAGAAGTCATACGGGTATCTTCAACGATATCTTTATAGATATAGGTGACGAACAGAGTATCGAAGATGACTTGAGTACATATTCTTCACACCTTACCAACATGAAGATGATGCTGAAAGGATGCAACGAAAAGAGTCTTATTCTGATAGATGAATTCGGAGGAGGTACAGAGCCGCAGATTGGAGGTGCCATAGCCGAAGCTGTGCTGAAGCGATTCAACAGTAAAAAAACATTTGGCGTAATCACCACACACTATCAGAATCTGAAGCATTTTGCCGAGAACCATGAAGGTGTGGTAAACGGAGCCATGTTGTACGACCGTCATGAAATGCGTGCACTCTTCCAACTGCAAATCGGTAATCCGGGAAGCTCGTTTGCCGTAGAGATTGCCCGTAAAATTGGCTTACCGGAAGAAGTTATTGCCGATGCTTCGGAGATTGTAGGAAGCGAATACATCCAGAGCGACAAGTATCTGCAAGATATCGTCCGCGACAAACGTTACTGGGAAACCAAACGCCAGAACATTCGCAAGCGTGAAAAGCAAATGGAGGAAACCATTGCACGCTACGAGCAGGAAATTGCGGAACTGGAAAGAAGCCGAAAAGAAATTCTGAAAAAGGCAAAGGAGGACGCAGAACATTTGTTGCAGGAATCGAATGCAAAAATCGAAAATACCATTCGTGCCATCAAGGAGGCTCAGGCCGACAAGGAGCGTACTCGTACAGCACGTCAGGAACTGAATGAGTTCAAGAGCCAGATAGAGGAGCGGAACAAGCAGGCACTGGAAGAAAAAATTGCCCGCAAAATGGAGCAGCTGCGTGAAAAACAGGAACGCAAGAAAGATAAGAAAGACAAGAAAAATGCAACTGTCCAGCAGGTAGTTGTTCCGAAGGTGAAGCCTATCACCGTAGGTGGTTATGTGCGTATCAAGGGACAGACCAGCGTAGGTGAAGTTTTGGAAATCAACGGAAAGAATGCCATCGTGATGTTCGGACTGATGAAAACGAATGTAAAAGTCGACCGTCTGGAACATGCGGAAGCTCCGAAACAAAATCTGGCCACCGTAAAGAGTACCTTCATCAGCAGTGAAACTCAAGAACAGGTATACGAGAAGAAATTGAACTTCAAGCAAGACATCGATGTACGCGGTATGCGCGGCGATGAAGCTATACAGACTGTAACCTATTTTATTGATGACGCAATCTTGCTGGGAATGAGTCGTGTCCGAATTCTGCACGGTACAGGAAACGGCATCCTGCGCACGCTGATCCGCCAGTATCTGGCTACCGTCCCGGGAGTTGCCCAATATAAAGATGAGCATGTACAGTTTGGCGGTGCAGGTATTACGGTGGTAGATTTGAAATAATCTCAAAAATTATCTTATCTTTGCCTAAGGATAAGAATACAATAAAATGACCCTTTAATATTGAAAAAATGAAATCCTTACGAGAACTGTACAGAATAGGAACAGGCCCTTCCAGCAGTCACACCATGGGACCGAGAAAGGCCGCAGAACAGTTTTTAGCCAAGCATCCGGAGGCCAAGGCTTTTGAAGTAATTCTTTATGGAAGTCTGGCTGCTACCGGTAAAGGACACATGACCGATGTTGCCATACTGGATACACTGGAACCCCATGCTCCAGTAGAAATAGTATGGAAACCGCATATTTTCTTTCCGTTCCACCCCAATGGAATGACGTTCAAGTCGAAAAACGAAAACGGAAAGGTAACAGACGAATGGACAGTCTTCAGTATAGGTGGAGGCGCTTTGGCAGAAGAAGGCCATATGCCTGATGCTTCGCAGGAAATCTATTCCATGAACAGCATGAGCCAGATTCTTTACTGGTGTGAACATACTGGAAGAAGTTACTGGGAATATGTTGAGCAGTGTGAAGGTCCGGAAATTTGGAATTACCTTGCCGAAGTATGGGAGACTATGAAAGCTGCCATCGAAAGAGGACTGGATGCTGAAGGAGTACTGCCCGGCCCGTTGAACTTGCGCCGAAAAGCTTCTACCTATTACATCCGCTCGAAAGGTTATAAAGATTCATTGCGCTCCAGAGGACTGGTGTTTGCTTACGCACTGGCGGTAAGTGAAGAAAATGCTTCGGGAGGCAAGATCGTAACAGCACCTACCTGCGGTGCATGTGGTGTAGTGCCTGCTGTGCTTTATCACTTGCAAAAAAGCCGCGACTTCAGCGATGCCCGCATTCTGCGAGCTTTGGCTACAGCGGGACTGATAGGCAATATCGTCAAGCATAATGCTTCCATCTCGGGAGCAGAAGCCGGATGTCAGGCCGAAGTGGGAGTAGCCTGCTCTATGGCATCGGCTGCTGCCAGTCAGTTGTTCGGCGGAAGTCCTGCACAGATTGAATATGCGGCCGAAATGGGACTGGAACACCATCTGGGTATGACATGCGACCCGGTTTGCGGACTGGTACAGATTCCGTGTATCGAAAGAAACGCATACGCAGCTGCACGTGCACTTGATGCAAACATCTACTCGGCATTCACTGACGGACATCACCGCGTATCTTTCGACAAGGTAATCGAAGTGATGAAACAGACCGGTCACGACCTGCCGTCTTTATACAAGGAAACCAGTGAAGGTGGTCTGGCCAAAAACTACGAACAGATGATATAAGTACGTTTGTAAATCACATCACCTATAAAACTTTTAAAAGCCGTTTCTGCAACTCTGAATCGAAGCAGAAACGGCTTTTATTATTTTAATCTATAAAAGTCTATTTATCCGAAGTCCCTATAAACTTCCAGACCAATGCGCTGAAAGCACCTCCTACAAAAGGAGCAACAATGAAAAGCCATAGCTGTGACAACGCCTGACCTCCCTCCAGCAATGCCGGACCTATACTGCGGGCCGGGTTTACAGATGTTCCGGTAATTGGAATACACACAATGTGTATCAGGGTAAGTGTCAAACCTATAGCCAGTCCAGCCAATGATCCGGCACCTTTTTTCTCATCGGTGCTACCCAAAACAACCAGCACAAAAATAAATGTGAAAATAGCCTCAGCCAGAAAGGCCTGTCCGGCTTCTCCCGGATCATACAGATTAGCACCTGTAGAGGTCGGTCCTCCATATCCTCCTGTAGAAACCAGTAACGACAAAATCAGCGACCCCAGAATAGCCCCTGCCACCTGAAACACCATATACATAAACGCATCTCTGCTTCTTATTCGTCCGGAAAGCCAGACTCCCAGCGTAATAGCCGGATTGATATGGCAACCGGATATGCCGCCTATGGCATAAGCCATGGCCACAACAGACAGCCCGAAAGCCAAAGCTACCCCTAAAGTCCCCGTACCAGCACCTACGGTATCGGCCATTCCTCCTGCAAAGACTGCACTTCCGCAGCCCAATAGAACAAGTACCATTGTTCCGATTAATTCTGCAACATACTTTTTCATAACATACGAATTTATGGGGTTAGTAATTATATTCACAATCAATCTGGAATTCAATACAGAATTTCGAAGAAGCCTCACTAGCGAATATAACTTTTTCCGACGAACTCTGCAAAATACTGAAAGAAAAACTACCTTTGTATAAATATATTTTATAACAAGCATGAAGCATTATAACACTTATTTATTCGACTTTGACTATACATTGGCCGACTCTTCACGAGGTATCATCCAGTGTTTCCAGAATGTACTCAAGCAGCATGGGTTTACAGAAATCAGCGATTATGCCATCAAACGTACCATCGGGAAAACACTGGAAGAATCTTTTTCCATTCTGACCGGAATTACAGATGCTGCCGTACTGGAGGGACTTCGGAAAGAATACGTTAAGCAGGCAGATGTTTATATGACTGCCTTGACACGCCTTTTCCCGGAAACACTCGAGGTACTGACGACCTTGAAACAACAGGGAGCTAAAATAGGTATTATCTCTACCAAATACAGATACCGGATTCTGGAACTTCTGGACAAAGTATTGCCCGAACAGACTATTGACATCATTGTGGGCGGAGAAGACGTGCAAAAACACAAGCCCTCGCCCGAAGGCTTGTTGCTGGCCATGGAAAAACTGAATGTAAGTCCCGAAGAAGTGCTTTACATCGGCGACAGTACAACCGACGCAGCCACTGCACAAGCCGGGAATACCGATTTTATGGGTGTACTGCATGGCGAAACTACATACGAAGAGCTGAGTGCCTATCCCCATATCGGCATCTATCCGGACCTCTGCATCCTTATCAAGAAAAATAAAGCAGAAAATTAGCAAGTTTTTTTCGGGTAAGTTGTTGGTTATATGAACAAAAAGACCTATCTTTGCACCCGATTTTAGTCCGTGGAGGTAGAAAAGCGGTTCAATGAGAGAAACCCACCTTGCGGAAGAAACCCGTTTAATATTAATTTAAAATGTACGTAATCGTAGAAATTAACGGTCAGCAGTTCAAAGCAGAAGAAGGCAAAAAGCTGTTTGTACACCACATTCAGAACACTGAAAACGGTGCAACTGTTGAATTTGACAAAGTTTTGTTGGTAGACAACAACGGTACTGTAACAGTAGGTGCTCCTACAGTAGAAGGTGCCAAAGTGGTATGCGAAGTTGTTTCTCCTTTGGTAAAAGGTGACAAAGTATTGGTATTCCACAAAAAGAGAAGAAAAGGTTACAAGAAACTGAACGGTCACCGTCAGCAGTTTACTGAATTGACTATCAAACAAGTTATTGCTTAATCATTAAAAACGTAGAAAGAAATGGCACATAAGAAAGGTGTAGGTAGTTCAAAGAACGGCCGTGAATCAGCTAGTAAGAGATTAGGCGTAAAGATATTCGGTGGTTCAGCTTGTAAAGCTGGTAATATCATTGTTCGTCAAAGAGGAACAGTTCACAACCCAGGTGAAAATGTAGGTATGGGTAGTGACCACACTCTTTACGCATTGGTAGACGGAACTGTATGTTTCAAGAAAGGTCGCGAAGACAAGAGCTTCGTTTCTGTTGTTCCTTTTGCTGAAGCATAATATCCGACTAAACAAAGAAATTCAAAAAGGATATAGTCAGGACACTGATTATATCCTTTTTTTATTGCTGTTCCCGAATACTTAACTGCATTCTGATAAACATGAAGAAAAGCAAACTTGTAATTCTGCTGCTGTGTATAATACTTCTCGGCGGACTTTTTACAGCTTATTATACAGCAGTCCTTAGCCGCCCCTTCCCCATCGAAAAAAAGGCAATGCTATATATCGATGCTGACGACAACATCGACTCAGTATATCACAAAATAAAAGTTACCGGAAAAATCACCCACTTTACGACATTTAAGCTTCTGGCTACACTGACCGGTTATCCTGAAAAGATTCATCCGGGGGCATACAGCCTATCACCGGACTATAGCTGCTGGACATTGATTCACCATCTGAAAAGCGGCCAGCAGACCCCGGTAAACCTTATTCTCCCCAGCACACGCACCGTAAACATCCTGATGCAAAAAGTAGCCCGTCAGATTATGGCAGACTCTGCAACACTGGCCGGTATGTTGGCCGACACTTCGTTCTGCAAAAAATTGGGTTATACCCCGCAAACCCTACTGGCACTTTTTATCCCCAATACATATCAGGTTTACTGGACCATCGAACCGGAAGATTTCTTTGCACGCATGCAGAAAGAGCACAAGCGTTTCTGGAACGAAGAACGCCAGGAAAAAGCCAAGGCACTGGGACTGACTCTTACCGAAGTGGTCACATTGGCATCCATCGTAGACGAAGAAACAGCCAATAACGCGGAAAAGCCGACCATAGCCGGACTGTACCTGAACCGTTTGCGCATCGGTATGCCACTACAGGCCGACCCAACTGTCAAATTCGCGCTGAACAATCCGGGACTGAAGCGTATCCTTCACAAGCATCTGGAAGTAGAAAGTCCGTATAATACCTACAAGCATGCCGGACTCCCTCCCGGTCCAATCCGTATCCCGTCTGTAGCCGGCATAGAAAGCGTACTCAATGCCCAAAAACACAACTACCTGTATATGTGTGCCAAAGAGACCTTGGACGGTACGCACAATTTTGCCAGCAATTTAAGCGAACATCAAAAGAATGCCCAAAAATATCAGCGCGAACTGAACCGCAGAAAAATAAAATAAATCCTGCAACCCATAGGACTGCTATAAAGACTTCCAGAAACGTACGAAGTCTTTATAGAGTCCGTAACAAACCAGCTTATCATCGGCTGCAAGCTCCATTTCCAAATCAAAGGTATCAGGAACCTGACATTTCAAAATAGAAAGTCCCAGATTATTGACCAACATCTTCCCTTTAATAAGCGAAATCACGGTAATGCCAAAACTCTGTTCCAGTTTCAGCTCATTCAGCTTAATTCCTACCAGCTTGGAAGGTATACCAAACTTGAATATATAATGCTCCGTATCAATACGGAAAGATTCTACAAATGCATTCAGCTCAAGTCGGCGCACCAGACTGCGAGCCGCCTCCTGCTCTGGTGTAAGAATTTTATCAAGTTCGAAAGCCTCGAGTATAGACTTGTGAATATCATCTACGGCACGGGCATAAATATGTTTCACTTTATTCTTCTTAAGCAGAGCCACCACACGCACCGAAGCCCCAAAATTCTCGCCTACCGTAACAATAACCACATCTACCGTATGCAAAGGCAACACTGCGACAGCTTGCTCGTCGGTAGCATCCATCACAAACGATGTGGCCACCTTGTCTTTAAGCAGTTCCACACGCAATGCGTCACTGTCTACCCCAATCACTTCGTGTCCCAGCTCGGTCAATTCCTCGGCCAGTACACTTCCATAGTTTCCCAAACCAATGATTATGTATTTCATATCAGTTAATTATAATATTATCACTCGGATACCTGTACTTTTTCTTTTCTTCCTGCTTGATTAATCCATTCACAAACGTCAGTGCGCCTACACGGCCTATAAACATCATCAATATTACCAGTAGCTTGCCTGCCGTGCTCATGGTTGGCGTGAAGTCCAGACTTGAGCCAACGGTACTCAGTGCCGACACGCACTCGAAAGTGATGGTCAGCAACGACGCATGAGGTTCTATCAGCGAAAGGGCGAACACACCCACGAAAAGGAATATAGCATACAACAGTAAGGCTGCATTCGAACGGCGCACCGAATCGTCCGACAGCTCCCGCTTCATGATAACAGGACGTTCGCGTCCGCGTATCACTGCCCACAGGTTCACCAGAATTACGGTAAATACATTGACCTTCACACCACCGGCTGTCGATTGTGTTCCACCTCCTATTACCATCAGCAAAATCATAAACAGCAAACTTTGGGCCGAAAGCGTGGGAAGACTGATACTGCAGAAACCGGCAGTACGCGGGCACACTGAATTAAAAAATGCATGCACCCATTTATCCCATACGTGCAAACCCTGCAATGCGTGGTTCCATTCCAGCAAGGCTATCACAAGTGTTCCTCCTACAACCAGCAGTACGGTCATATAAAACACAATACGCGTATTCAAGTCGTATAAATGCACCTTTGCCGGAAAGTATTCCGAACGACGGAACAGCTTCCAGCAGGCGTGCCGGAGATAATAATTCAATGTAGCGGACAGATTCACCAAAATAGGGAAACCTATGCCACCTAATATAATAAGAAAGGACACCACAATATAAAGCGGTGTGTGCCCTCCCATCACCCAGTCGTTTCCCAGATTACCGGGAAGCGTAGAGAAACCGGCATTACAGAAGGCAGAAACCGAATGGAAAGCGGAAAAGAACAGTTCCTCTTCCAAGGTCATCCCCAATGTATCATGAATGCTGAGCCAAATAAAAAGCATGCCCAGCGCTTCTATAAACAGGGTAAATCCCAAGATATAAACCAAGGTAGAGAGCAGCGAGTTCAAGGATTTTGAGCTGACCATATCACGCACCACCAACTGGCTGTACAGCGAAGTGTTACCCATAAAGAACATCGCAAAAAAGCTGGTCAGCGTCATTACGCCCAAGCCGCCTATCTGTATCAGCAACATCAGCACAACCTGGCCTTCACGTGTAAACGTAGTCGCCACGTCCAGTGTAACCAGTCCCGTAACACATACGGCACTGGTGGAGGTAAATAATGCATCTACCCACGATATGCCATGATAGGTAGCCCTAGGCAACATAAGCAATCCGGCACCAGCCAGCATCAGCAACAGGAAGCTGGAAGAAAGTATGAGCGACGGATTGGTGCGCTTGCCCAGCAAACGGACAAAATAAATAGACAACTGAGAAAGTGACAGCAGAAAAAGAATAATGGTGCGGTACAACTGACTATGAAAAAAATTCCACACTCCCAATACCCCATTGGCATCTTCCGGCTTATGGAAAACAACGGGCAAAAGCGTAAGAAACAGGCAGGCCGACAAAATCCAGGTCCATAACGTAAAGCGGGCACGCACCTCTTCTCTATTGCCCACAATAGAGAAAAAATAATGCAGTAAAAACACCAGCCAGGTAACATTACTGATTACCCTCAGATAAGAGACCTCATCCGATGTCAACATAAACCCGTGCTCGTAGACTAACGATACAGGAAATAAGAATGAAAAAAAATAGGCCAGTCCCTCGATGGCTTTCAGTAAATACTCCCAGTAAGAAGAAATCATCTTCAAGGGATTCCATAAAAACCGTTCCCAATTATCCATTTAGCTATTTATTTAAACACGCTGCAAACTTATCCTTTCTTGCAGAAAGAAACAAATAACTCGCCCACAAGTTCATGTTTACCTGCTTTTTTAACGACAGTTTAGAACAGGCTCTCAAAAAGATTCTGAAATAAAACAGCACTTTTTACTATCAAACAATTTGTTTTATAGTCTTTTTTCTTTACTTTTGGCAAAAAAACTAATCCAATAAAACCATGAAAACAATGCAAAAGAGATTTTTCCTGGAAGAAGAAGATATCCCACGGTACTGGTACAATATTCAGGCCGATATGAAGAATAAGCCGATGCCCCCGCTGAATCCGGTCACCAAAGAACCGCTCAAGCCGGAGGATCTGTATCCCATTTTTGCCGAAGAACTAAGCCGGCAGGAACTGAACCAGACCGATACCTGGATTGAAATTCCGGAAGAAGTAAGAGAAATGTATAAATACTACCGCAGTACCCCGCTAGTACGTGCCTACGGACTGGAAAAGGCATTGGGTACACCGGCACATATTTATTTCAAGAATGAGAGTGTAAGCCCGATTGGCTCACACAAGTTGAATTCAGCATTGGCCCAAGCGTATTATTGCAAGAAAGAAGGAGTCACCAATATTACGACAGAAACAGGAGCCGGACAGTGGGGAGCTGCCCTGTCGTATGCAGCCAAAGTTTTCGGACTCGAAGCTGCCGTTTATCAGGTTAAAATCAGCTACGAGCAGAAACCATACCGCCGCAGCATCATGCAGACCTTCGGTGCTCAGGTCACCCCATCACCGTCTATGTCTACACGTGCCGGTAAAGATATTCTGACTAAATACCCCAATCATCAGGGTTCGCTGGGTACAGCCATCTCCGAAGCCATCGAGCTGGCACGCTGCACTCCCAACTGTAAATACACACTGGGGTCTGTATTGAGCCATGTAACCCTGCATCAAACCATCATCGGTCTGGAAGCAGAAAAACAAATGGAAATGGCCGGTGAGTATCCCGATGTCATCATCGGTTGCTTCGGTGGCGGTTCAAACTTTGGCGGTATCTGTTTCCCGTTCATGCGGCATACCATCCTCGAAGGTAAGCAGACACGCTACGTAGCTGCCGAACCTGCGTCATGCCCCAAACTGACACGAGGCAAATTCCATTACGATTATGGTGATGAAGCCGGATATACGCCGCTGCTGCCTATGTATACACTGGGACATAATTTTGCTCCGGCAAACATCCATGCCGGCGGCCTTCGTTATCACGGTGCCGGTGTTATTGTTTCGCAGTTGCTGAAAGACAAACTGATGGAAGCTGTAGACATCAAGCAGTTGGAATCGTTCGAAGCCGGATGTCTATTCGCAAAAGCCGAAGGTATCATTCCTGCTCCGGAATCCTGCCATGCCATAGCAGCTGCTATCAACGAGGCTAAAAAGTGTATTGAAACCGGTGAAGAAAAAGTGATTCTTTTTAACTTGTCAGGCCACGGACTGATTGATATGAGTGCATACGACCAATATCTGTCGGGCAACCTGCAAAACTACGAGCTTAGCGAAGAAGTCATAGAACAGAACCTGAAAGACGTAGAAAAGCTCTAAAAGCAGTTTTAACCTATTTTTTATACAGAATATCCTCCCTATTCTGCCATACAGCCTAAAAATATGGTACGAGTAAGGAGGATTTTTTAAGCACTTATTCTACTTAAAATCTGTATAAAACAGGCCTAAAAGTCCATATACATGTTAAAAAACATGGTTTTTCAAGGGAAAATCACATTTTTCCACTCAAAACATTTGCAGGATAAAAAAAAATAGCTACCTTTGCACCCGCAATCGAGAAACAAACACTCGAAGCAAATAAAGGATGGCCCGTTCGTCTATCGGTTAGGACGCAAGATTTTCATTCTTGAAAGG
>USQO01000054.1 GCA_900556845.1 uncultured Bacteroides sp.
CACAACACTTTTAATGTTGGGGTCCTGGGTTCGAGCCCCAGGCGGATCACCAAGAAAAAGGCTTCCATCTGGAAGCCTTTTTTCGTATATATTCAAAACAAAATTCATTTCAAAACATGAATAAATTTATGTTTTCCCTTACAATAAGAGGATTTAAGTTTATCTGGTAAAACTTAAATCCTCTCAAATCAAATATACAATCAAAAAACTCTTATTTAAGACTACCTTTTACTAAGGTAGCCGATTTTTCATCCAAATATTTATAATACTCGGTAATGTATTCATGCGGAGTTGTATTCCACTCGTGCACACGGGTTACTCCGTTCAAGTTACAAATATTCATAGTATTCTGCAGCAGGTCATTAATTTCTTTCTTTATAACCCACTTGCCATCTACCAGTTCCATTGCACCACGCTTACCGGTAAGTTCCTGACGGGCTATATCCAGAACGGCATAATCTATCTGTGCTTTCACCATTACCACACGCGACTGATATTCCGGATAGTCTTTTACAGCCTCGGCTGCCTTTTCAAGCAAAGCGTAATACTGGCTCAGCAGTTCTTCCGTAAGGAAAGTATCTCTGTTATCCCAAGGACGTCCAAAGATGCTCAACTGTGCTTTCGTTTCCTGCATCTTATCGTGCATCAAGTCAATATACTGGCGGATATATTGTCCTGCCGGACCATAATATCCATTGAGGAAATCATCGATAATCGGTTCTATGTCCTGATAAGGATTCCACATCAGCTTGGCAATAAGGTACGCTCTCAACTCACAAAACTCACCACCTGTTTCCCGGTTACCCTGCTCGAAAAGTGACTTAACCCCATTTTTATGCAGGAACTGCAAATTAGGCTGTAAAGTTCTTAAGTTAGGGAACGGAGCCATAAGATGTGCAAACTGAATAACATAGTCCCAGATAATGAAATTATCGTGAATCTGATGCCATGCTTTGATGTCGGCTGTAAAGGTGGAATCACCCTCTTCGATAGGAATATGTCGCGGACTACCGATATTACACAACATAATATTCACATTTTTCTCTACCTTTATGCCTTTAGGAGGTCTGGTAGAATACCAATAGGCCAACGTAGAGATTGTTTTATCAGGAAACTCCCGGGCCATTTTGTTGATAAACGGAATAATTGTTCCCTGAGTACTTCCGGTCTCATCGTAAGCTTTCTGGCATACCGGACAACGACAATAATCGGCATTATCCTGCTGGCTGACTGACCAGTAAAGTGCATCCGGATTATCGGCAATCATTTTCTGAAGATGTTGGGCTGCCGCTTTAAAAGCCCCCTCACTAGACCAACAGATTTCGCCAACATTGTGTTTTGTTGCATCAAAACGTCTCTTTCCGTTAATCATGCTGTAATATTCGGGATGTGCAGCACCATATTCTTTAGGAGGTACCAGACTCAGTGTAGTATGACACCAAGAGCCCCAGTCGGCTGTTCCGTATGCATCCGACTGGTGTTTGCCCAATCCATGCCATTCCATATATTCAGGATCGTAGACATCTTTATATAAAACTTCCCTATATTCGAAAACAGGAACTTCCTGAACGTCAATATCATTCAGAGCGATATTGAACTGTACCGGCACTACTGAAACTTTTGAACTATACTTACGGCAGTTCAAGTATTTTTCCAAAAAGCCATATACACCATATATGGTTCCTTTGTTGGCACCTCCGGCAATGGTCAACCGGTTGTTTTTAGTTTGAATCACGTAACCGTCATTTTTTAATGCCGGAAAGTCTATACCTGAAATTTCCGGACGATCTACGTGTCCAATCTGAATATCGTTTTTCTGTGAAGCCGATTCATCAGAAACAATTGCAAAGTCTGCTCCGGTTATTTTTTTCAGATAATTCTGCAAGACAACAGAAGCATGTTTTTCGGCTTCCGTAGGACTGGAAGGAATAACAATCCGTGATACGGCTTTACCATCTTCACAAAGAATTACGTCGTCACTCTGACAGGACACGGCTGCAAACAAGGCAAATACTGCCCACATCCGCAACAAAAGTTTTTTAAGACTCTGATACATAGTATTAAACAAAGATAAAATCAAGCTATACACACTAGCTGATTATTAGGTTATATAATAAATTAAGAGTAGTCTCTAATATTTTTTCTCCAATAAGAAAACAAAAAAATGCTTTCCCCGAAAACAGCGGCAAGTTATAAAAAAATACGATGATGCTCAAAGAATCTGCCGTAAAGTTTCTACTAAAGCTGTCAAATAACATATCAAACTAACATACCTAACTACCATGCACCAATAGAAAAGAATCTATATATTTGCAAAAGGCATGCGCATACCGCATCTATACCTTGCTTCTTCCTACAGGGCAAGAAGACAAATACGGTCAGTAAAAAAAATAATTATAGATTTATATCGTTAATACACAATATCAGTTCAATGGAAAACAGAATTACAAAATTGTTCGGAATAAAATACCCGATTATATCTGGCGGAATGGTATGGTGCAGCGGATGGAAACTGGCTGCAGCCGTAAGCAATGCTGGCGGTCTGGGACTCCTGGGCGCCGGTTCTATGAAACCTGATTTATTAAGAGAGCACATCCAGAAATGCAAGACAGCCACAGACAAACCTTTTGGGGTAAACGTCCCGCTGATTTCACCTTATTCCGAAGCACTGATACAAGTAATCTTAGAAGAAAAAGTTCCTATCGTATTTACCTCTGCCGGTAATCCCAAGACATGGACTTCCCGGCTTCATGATGCAGGCATAAAGGTTGCCCACGTAGTAGCCAGCAGCCGATTTGCATTGAAATGTCAGGAAGCGGGAGTAGATGCTGTTGTAGCAGAAGGTTTTGAGGCAGGAGGACACAACGGCAGAGAGGAAACAACTACCATGGTACTGATACCTCAGGTTAAAGAAAAACTGGACCTCCCGCTGATAGCTGCCGGAGGAATCGCAACGGGAAGCGGTATGCTGGCTGCTTTTTCACTGGGGGCAGAAGGTATACAGATGGGAACACGCTTTGCGCTGACTGCAGAAAGCTCGGCCAGTGATGCCTTTAAAAACAAATGCATCCAACTGAATGAAGGCGATACCATGCTGGCTCTGAAAAAACTGGTCCCTACCCGACTGATCAAAAATGAATTTTACAACAGCATTGCAAAAGCAGAAGATAACGGTGCTACAGCCGAAGAACTTCGAGAGATACTCGGAAAAGGCCGTGCCATGAAAGGAATTTTCGAAGGGAATCTTATTGAAGGTGAATTGGAAATAGGACAGATAGCAAGTTTAATTCACGACTTACCACCTGTACAGGATGTCATGGAGCAGATTGTATCCGAATATAATAAACGCATCGGAGAACTGCAAACCCTGTAACCAAGTAACCATGCATGTATTTACTTTCCAGACAGCAGCATGCATGGTTTACTCAAGAAACACTTTATTTATAAGATACTTATCCATACTTTCTCTTATCTGTATACTAAGCAAATGAAATATAATGCGTATCTTTGCAGCCCTATTAATAAATTTATGAGTTCAGGCAAGCCTTATGCATAATTTTGACCATATCACCATCTATCCGGAAGTTTCTATTCACAGTGTAGGCAACCAGATGGATACCACATCTTTCATGCTTTCTGGAACTCCCCTATCCTTATCCCCCGAACTGACAGAGGCTCTGAAAATATTTTTCTTATCTCAATTCAAAAAAGAAGAATACTTTCGGTTCAGTATTTCCAAGGAAGGAACTGACAATCAGGTCTATCAGTCTGTTTTCAATATATTTCATGACATCTCGACCCTGCACCAAGAATCGCAGCGTATCGCTGCATTTCTGCACGAAAGCAGTGTACACCCGCAAATTAAAAAAGGAGAATTTTATGTAGTCTATTTCAAGAAATGCCTGATTGACCATCAGGAAACAGATGCCATCGGCCTGTTTAAGTCGGAAAGCAAAGATACGTTTCTGAAAGTCCAGCAGATTGGTGACTCTTTCGAAATCGAGCCGGAGCGAGGAGTAAACATCAACAAACTGGATAAAGGATGTCTTATCTTCAACATTGCGGAGGAAGAAGGATACAAAATGGCCATAGTAGACAACACGAACAGAAATACTGAAGCGAAATATTGGACCAACGATTTTCTGCATATTGCTCCGTATGAAGATAATTATTTCCAAACTCAGCAGATTATGGAACTTTGTAAAAGTTTCGTAGAAGAAACCATCCAGCCGACAGAAGCTATCGGAAAGGTAGAGCAGGCAATGCTGCTAAACAAAAGTCTTGAAGCTCTGAAAAAGAAGGAAATAAACATCAACCGCTTTGCAGAGGAAGTCTTTGAACAACCCGAACGAATCGAACACTTCAAGCAGTTCAAAAAGGATTATCAGAAAAAAAACAATATCACCTTACAAGACGATTTTGAAGCGGCTCCGCAAGCTTTCAAAAGAAAAGGTATGGGGACAATGACCACAATCCGCCTGGATAAGAATTTCGACATCAACATCCATGGTGGAGAGCAACTGATTGAGCGAGGATACGACGAAGAGAAAGGAATGTATTATTATCGCTTGTTTTTCATCGAGGAGAGATAAAAAACCTTCTATTTTATAGTATTAATTGTCAATCTTGCAAATAGTGACTGAAAAACCAATAATATTGGTAACTTTGCAAGCCTGTATCAAGCAAAAAAAATTATTTATGACGATATTTGACAAACGTGTTTTATTTCCCATTTTCCTGATTCTATGTATCTTAGCCATACCTGTATCCGTAAACGGACAAGACAGCATCAGGCTTTTTACATCTACACCTTCGGATTCCGTAGTTACACATTATTTAAAAGAAAACAAGATAAATATTTCCGGTAACAACAAGGTAGTATTGCTAAAAAGCGGCCGGGAAAAATTCGAGGACCTTTTTGAACACATTGAAAAAGCTCAGCACTTTATACATCTGGAATATTTTAACTTCAGAAACGACTCCATCGCCAGAGAGCTCTTTGTATTGCTTGGCAAGAAGGCACGTCAAGGTGTTAAAATCAGAGCCATGTTCGATGCATTCGGAAACCTGTCCAACAATAAGCCTCTACGGGCCAAGCACATCAAACTGTTACTACAACACGACATCGAAATCGTACAGTTTGACCCAATGCGCTTTCCATATATTAATCATGCATTCTCCAGGGACCATCAGAAAATTGTAGTAATCGACGGTAAGGTAGGCTATACAGGAGGAATGAACATTGCCAATTATTACATCAACGGTCTCCCGGAAATCGGCGCATGGCGTGACATGCATGTACGCATCGAAGGTGATGCGGTTAACGATTTACAACGTATTTTCCTATATATGTGGAACAGCGAAACCAAGCAAAATATTGGAGGTGATGAGTTTTTTCCACTGAGTCAGCCAAGCGTAAAAACAAACGGCAATAAACAAGTAGCCATCGTAAACCGTATTCCGAAAAAACAACCTAAGCTGTTACGGCATACCTACATAGAAGCCATTAATGCCGCAAAACGTAAAATACAACTTATCAATCCGTATTTTACTCCGACCCACAGTGTGGTAAAAGCACTGGAAGATGCTTTGGCACGCGGTGTCAGGGTGGAAATCATGATTCCAGGAAAATCTGACATCCCATTTACACCAGATGCAGCTTTTTATGCGGCAAACCAACTGAGAAAGAAAGGAGCTTTTATCTATATCTATAACGGCGGATTCCATCATTCAAAAATTATGATGATAGACGAACGGTTTTGCACAGTAGGAAGCATGAATCTGAATTCCAGAAGTTTACGCTATGACTACGAAGTAAACGCTTTTATATTCGACATGGAAACGACAGCAGAACTGGTGGAGATGTTTAATGAAGACAAAAAGAACTCTACCGTCCTAACCAAGGATGTATATAGAGACAAACCACTGAGAAAGCGGATTAAAGGATGGGTAGCACGATTGTTTACCCCATTCATATAAAAAATAGGGGCTACTCCAACGAAGTAGCCCCACTTACAACCAAAAATAATCAAGAAATAAACATACTTATTTCAAACGGAAGGATACATATCCCAAGTAAACCAGGCACAACAACAATAGCAACAAAGAAGTTGTCTGATTAAAAGCATCAGATAAAACTCCCATTAATGGTGTTACCAAAGCCCCTCCCGATACTCCCATAATCATCAAGGCTGATATTTCATTATCTTGCTGCGGACGATGCTGCAATGCATAGGAAAACAAAATGGAAAAAACATTGGCACAAGCCAATCCCAGAACAACAATCATTGCCCCCAACATCCAAAGGCCATCTGCCCAAAGCAATCCGAAGAAAGCAAGTACGGCAATTGCCATCGAATATTTCAGAAAGACATTTGAAGCTACTTTAGCCAAGACAAAGGCTCCAACAAAAGCTCCAATGGTTCGGGCAGAGAAATAAAGACTGGTTCCCAGACCGGCTTCACTAAGTTCCATGCCTAGTTTTTCCATTAAAATTTTAGGAATTGTGGTATTCAGGCCTACGTCAATACCTACAATCAGCAATATCCCCATGAATAGCATCAGGATGTAGCTGTCTTTAAACAAAGAAAGAACTGTAGCTAAAGAAGTTTTCTTTGTACCTCCATCTTCTGTATTCCGAACAGCAAACATCAGCCAAAGTGCTGACAACAGGGTAGTCACTGCATAAACTATGAAAATGAGTTTCCAATTGCCCCAAACAGAGGCTGCAGCTCCTGCTATCAACGGTCCTAAGAAAGAAGAAACAGCTTTCAGAAACTGGCCTAATGTCAGGATACTGGTTATTTTATCGGAAGAAACTACACTGGCTACCATCGGATTCAATGCAACCTGAAGCATGGTATTACCAATGCCCAATAATGCAAATGCCAATAATACAACTGTAAAGTTGTAAGCAAACAAGGGCAACAGCATAGCCAGAAAAGTAACGGCGAGTGCAGCCTCAACCGTATTTTTCTTTCCAATTTTACGCATCAGCATCCCTGTGGGCACGGAACAAACCGCAAACCACAGGAAAACCATCATTGGTATCAAATTGGCCAATGTATCAGACAAAAGAAAGTCTTTCTTTACATAATTGGTAGCAATGCCTACCACATCGACAAATCCCATTACAAAGAATCCAAAAAGCAATGGGAAAAGTGTAACTTTTGATATTGATTTTGTTTCCATCTTTACCTAAATTTAATAATTATCTTTAGGAGATGTTCCCATTTCAATATCCAGCTTTCCACCTTTTACAATATCGGCAAATGGGATATGCGGGGTATGCAGAACTTCTCCATTAAGTTTGTATTGCTGTACATAATCATTTCCAGCCGTATTATTGTGAAGGTTAATAACAAATTCCTTTCCTGAATAATAATCCGGATTCAAACGAATGGTGATCTTATCAAACAACGGAGCACCCAATGCGAAAGCAGGTTGCTTATCGGTAAGACCTTTCACATCAAACAGTCCCATGGAAGATATAACATACCAGGCTCCCAACTGTCCCTGATCTTCGTCCTGTCCGTAACCATAGCCATGGATGCCTTCTGTTCCATAGAATTCATTCAGGATAGCACGTACCCATTTTTGTGTAAGTGACGGACAGCCAGCTTCGTTAAACAACCATGAAATATGCAAGCATGGCTGATTGCCATGATTATACAGAGTTTCCAGTCCGGCAAAAGCTCCTACTTCGGTACCACCGCTAAAGATTTTCTTCTGCGACTGTGTGAAAATACTGTCCAAACGGGCATTGAATTCATCTGCGCCCACTTTATTAACCAATGAAGTTACATCGTGTGGCACATAGAATGTATACTGCCATGAATTTCCTTCCTGGAAGCCTCTCCATACCTGCATCGGATTGAAATTATCCACAAACTGCCCGTCAGCTTTCTTGGGATGTATGAAATTGATTTCCGGATCATACAACCGTTCCCATCCTTTCGACAAGAAGCGTAATTGGGAAGCATTGGCAGTATCTCCCAGTTGTTCGGCCCACTGAGCTACTGCCCATGAGCTATAGGAGTATTCCAAAGTATGTGAAGCTGAGAACATGAAAGTTTCATGGTGTCCTTCGCCTTCGTCAAGGTGAGGTACATAACCATACTTGACAAAATCGGCTGTATTGACTTTACCGGCACCAAAAGGACGGTCTTTTCCATCCAATTCATTCTTAAGACATGCTTCGTATGCCAGTTTCGTATCAAAATCACGAATTCCACACTGATAGGCACCCGCAATAATGGTACTCAACAAATTGGTTCCCACTCCTGATACATAACGGCAGTTTGCCAAACCATCAGCCAGCCATCCGGCATCCTGATAGACGGTAAGATGACTGCTGATATAGTCGGACAAATATTCCGGATAAGCCAAAGCCCAAAGCTGAGAAAGGTTCCATTGTGCTCCCCAGGCAGCATCGGTATTGTAAACATTATGAACCGGTTTTCCGTCGTTCATAGGCAGTTGGCCTACAGTTCCGTCGTTTTTAGGATAAGCACCGTTTACATCATTGGCCAATCCTCGTCCCAACAACGCATGATAAAGACCTGTATAAAATTTCACCAAATCATCCTTTTTAGATGACTCTACACGAATCCGGCTTAAATATTCCTCCCAAGTTTTATGAGAAGTTTCCTTCACCTCATCGAAAGAGCGTCCGGCAGCTTCTTTTTCCAGGTTAATGCGTGCATTTTCTACCGAAGTATACGAAAGACCGACTTTAGCCGTAACCGTGAGAGGTTTATCGGATGCAAAGGTCAGGTATACCCCCGAACCGACTCCTTTGGTTTCGCGCACCGAAGCTTTCACATCCTTGCCGTTAAAAACTCCATAAGCTACAGGAGTAGCATCCACTTGTGCAGAGAAATACAAGGGAACAGTCTGTCCCGGCTGATATTTCTTTACATACTCGGGCAATGTAATCACCCATCCTTCAATGCGACCGTCAGATGTATAAGTTACATAGGCATCTTTTATGGCACCACTTTCTCCCTGACGGTTACCTATATCGAACAAAATATGACCTGGCTTTCCAGCCGGATAAGAAAAACGCTGATAGGCTACACGCTGCGTTGCAGTTACTTCGGCCTTAATCTGGTAGTCATCCAAGACGACCGAATAGTAACCCGGACGGGCAATCTCGTTTTCGCGGTTAAACTTTGAACGATAACCAGTCTTGACGCTGTCTGTCGGTAATCCCGGCACGGTACACAAATCACCGTTAGTCGGCATCAAGACGATACCTCCCACCTGAAATTCATGCAGACAAGGGAAACCTTCAATAGAGGTATCACGATAATCGTAACCCGTAGCTTCCCATCCCCACTTATTACCGATATGGCCATTAGTAGAAGGACCTGGCTTAGCCAACCCAAACGGCAATGCACCGGGTGTAAAATGGAACCAACGGCAATGTGCCGTTCCGATACGAGGTTCCACATAGTCTGTCAGACTTACATCGGATACAGTCTCCTGAGAAGAACTGCATGCCATGCAAAGCCATACAGACAACAAAACTGACAATTTATTTATAATAGTCATGATAATAGAGGGTCTTATAGATTTATGAGTTTATTTAAGATGATTCAAAGCATACCAATAAGCTCCGAGTGAGATAGCCTTACTAGCTCCCAGTTTTGACAGAGCAACCCCCATACGTGGATAAGGATCGTAAGGTACCTGCAAATCCGTTCCCGGGACTTTTACGCTATAGGATGTATCGGTAAGGAAACCAACCAGCTCTTCCGGATTCTCCAGATTGAAAGCTTTCATTTGCAAACGAGGGAAACGACGGCCATCCATCATTCCAGTCTGGGCATTCAGCTCTTTCATCAAAGCTGGAAGAATATATTTGGCGGCTCCAACTACACCTCCACCTATTACAACCAGTCCGTCAATCATGGTGATTGCTGCTGCAATTGTGTCACCTGCCATCTCTCCTAATTCTTCGAAAGACTTGATAGCAGCCTGGGCATCTCCATGTCTTTTGCCTTCAGCAATGTCAAATATATCTTTGGGAGTAAGTTGAATAGTATCGCCAGACAATTGTGCATATACTCTGCAGACTGCACGGATGCTGACACTTTCTTCGACAATATACTCGGGATATTTTTTGTTGCGCAGACACCAAAGAGAACCACCAGACTGATTATCACCGTACAGCAATTCTCCGTTTATAACTACGCCACCGCCAAATCCGGTTCCCAAAGTGATACCTATCAAATTCTGATAGCGCTTGGTACTGCCTGCTTTTTCCAGACGGTGATTTATTTCAGGAAGCATTCCGGCAAGCGCTTCTCCATAAGCAAACAAAGCACCGTCGTTATTAATAAATACCGGTATTCCAAAGTTTGCCTCTAAGAACGGACCTAAAGCAACACCTCCTCTAAATGACGGGAAATTGGGAAGGTCACCGATTATTCCTGCCCTATAATCAGCAGGACCGGGAAAAGCAAAACTGATAGCTACCGGTTTCTGAGATAACTGGCTCTCTACTTCACGGAAACCTTTTACCAAAGTAGCCAGACATGCCTCCAAATCGTGAGAGGCTGTAGGATAATGAACAGGAGTTACAATTTCCTCACCTCCACAAATAGCAGAGAACACCAAATTGGTGCCCCCCGCATCTAACGTCATAACTATACGGTTGTCGTCTTTCATATTATTAAAATAAAGTTGTAAACAAATTATGATCTAAAACGTACATAAGCCTTGATAGTACCGCACTGCTGTCCTTCCGATTTTCCATAAGGACGAATTGTATACTCTCCTACGGAAGCTGGAATAATAAAGGTTTCGGCATAATGTACCACAAATGGTTTGAATGCTCCTGTAGGACTCTCTACTACGGCCTCTTCTCCTTCAACCAAGTTGAATACATTTACACCGCCATTGGTATTGTGTGATACTGTACCAGTAAACCAGTGACGACGGGTTTCGATGAATTCATTTTCGTGCAAACCTGTACGTTCTTCTCTCCAACCATCTCCCTGTGCTACCTGTTCAACGTGATTTACCAGATATTTACGGGCAAAATCTGTCTGACGTTCCCACTGAATAACTTTTGAACCGTGACCAATATTGATAGGACGTGGCAGACCATCCAAACCAAGACGCCCCCAATCCCACAATTTAAAGGTAAAGATGCTAGGTGTAGAGCTGATTTCGAGAACCATTGCACCGGCTCCTGAACAGTGGATAGTACCACCAGGAATCAAATAATGGTCGTGCTTCTTAGCAGGCCAACGGTTCACATATTTTTCTGCATCGAAAGGCTTGCCGGTTTCCTGTGATTCATTCAGCGCATCAATCATTTCTTTAGAGTTTACATCGGTCTTCAAGCCCAAGTAAACAGTTGCCCCTTCTTCTGCATCCAACAGATAATAACTTTCATCCTGAGTATAATAAATGCCGAATGTATCACGAATATACTGAGTGGTAGGATGTACCTGCAAGCTCAAGTTTCCACCTCCAATTGTATCAAGGAAGTCGAAGCGAATCGGGAAATCCTGTCCAAAGCGAGCTTCAACCGGTCCTCCCAACAAATCGCGAGTTTTGAAGAATACAAGGTTGTTAGAAGGCATTTCGAATAATACATCCTGTACCTTGAAATAAAGGCTATTTTCTTCGGGTACACAATCAAAGCACCATCCATAATTATCTACAGAGCGGTCCAAGTCGCACACATCCTTCATCCAATGTCCACCCCATGGTGCCGGGTCGAAGAAAGGAACCACACGGAACGGCTGATGGGCAGTCTTTTCCAATCCTTTACGGAGAGTATCTCCCGTAATCATCTTAGGCTGACCGGCAAGAGTTGTATCCAGCCACAATGCAGCTACTGGCAAAAGCTGTTTTTTCAGTTTGTCGCATACATTCCAGTCAACAAAATAACCTCTTTTATAGTGATAAGATGGAGCCTCAGCGTAGTTATCAACACCTAATCCACAAACTTCGTGTTTACGAGAGCGCATCTGAATTTCCCAACGGGGCATATCTGCATAAATCAGCAAATCAGCATCTGGAGCTACAACAGCTGCACCATGACCGTAAACAAGAACAACTCCAGAAAGGCCGGCTAATTCATCACGAAGATTCTGAAGTTTCTGGGCATCCAGAAAATCGGCCATAGAGAAATTGGCCCTGAAACCAAACAGACGGTCATCAGTAATATATGGGTATGTCATCTGCTTTACTTCATCCACTGTTTTAAAGATAGCAGATGTATTAAAAGCATGGCCTACATTCAAAGCCTTCAGTTCGCTCCAAAGCTCTTCATGGTGTACCCCTTGATAACATTCTACGACAATCACGCAACAAGTTTTTCCCGCTGCAACAGTTGAACGATTGTTGATTTCCTGACGGATAGCATCCCATCCCTGCCAGATGTTACCTTCGACCAAGGTAGCCGGCTGTTTGTCATAATTGCTTTTTCTCATATACATTATTTTTTCAGACTCTTTATTTGTTTTCTTTTACCCAATCATTAAACATAGCAATAGATTTTGCCAATACTCCTGCAGAACCTTTAAAATGTCCGGAACCACTGGGGACGTCTCCCATTCCGTACCATTCATAAAATCCCTTATTTTTTATCACACGGTCTATCATTGGTCTTACCTCTGCATAAGCTTCTTCTACAAAGCCGTTGGCAATAAGCTGCTGAATCATACGACCGCCAAACCAAGTCCAGTCGCCACCGTTCTGATATACGTAGGGTTTCGCCATTCCTCCTGTAAAGAAATTATCAGGATAAGGTGGATAAAGTGTCAACCCGATACTTGGCATTCCAGACAAGCGGACATTCTCCAGCATCTGAGCATTTACTGCCGCAATTTCTTCTTTGGTTAATAATCCGGCTTCAATAGCAACAGCAGTTCCACCGTGATAATGAACCTTATTTTCATCAAAATCGCCTAAATCCGGAGCCTTATCCAAATACAAATGAGGAATAAACTTTTGTTGCTTTGCATCCCATAAATGTTCACGGATATTACGGGCTATGCCCTGACGTATATCACTCCACTTTTTCAATAAAGCGGTATCATCCGTCATTTCTGCCATGTAATCCAAAGCGATGATAAACATAGCATTGTCGTATACATCAACAGCAAGATATGAATTATCGTTCATGTCACAACCAAAATCATCATTGGGCTGTACGTCACCCCAATCAGCTGTCATCGCACCATACAACAAACCATATTTTTCACAGTAACGCTCACGCATCAGATAGTCTACCATATCATCCATACGTTCCAGCACAGTACGTCCGGCTACCTCTTCCTGTAAGATTGAAGCATCACCAGTCTTTTTTATATATTTACCGACAATTTGTATTAATGATGTTTCCTGGTCAGTTTCGACTGTATTCTTAAAGCCAACATGCTCTGGAGCAGCCTCCGAATAATAAGGAGTATTATCATTCCATGTAAAGTCCGGCTTCAAAACATATCCGTCAATCATTTCATCATTGGGCTGTTGCAAAGCAAAGAACAATAAAATCGCGTTTTTCAAATCCTGATGGTTTACTTCTTCGCAAGCAGTCTCAATAAATGTGTTCATATCACGGGCCCATATTTGTGAGTAACCACTTCCTGCGTTCAAGCCCTGACGGATAACAGAACGTGCCATACTGTCGACTGTTACCAACGTTTTGTCTTCCTGAATTTTTTTCACTAAATCGCCATGAGGAGAATTAGAACAAGCAGCAAACAATCCCCCCAAAAACATTGCTGTAAAAAAATTTATTTTCTTCATAGAATACATATTATATT
>USQO01000055.1 GCA_900556845.1 uncultured Bacteroides sp.
CGAGATAGGCTCCGGTCTCGTGGGCTCGGAGATGTGTATAAGAGACAGAACTAAATGTGTTTTATTTATAGTTTCTCAACAGTTTATCATTTTCGACACTTACGAAAGAAAGTGGTGGCGGCATTTTTGCCGCCTTTGTATCAACTGATTTTAGGGCTCTTTATTGGTACATTTTTCTCTAACCACACCTTTCCTTGTTCAAAGTTGTATTCTCCTGTTATGACCGCCGTATGGTCGTTTATGGCTACAAACCTGACACTTCCATAGCTGTTTACCCAACCTTGCAGAGAAGAAGCGCCCCACGTGAAAATATCTTCAAAAACGCTGCGGTCTATCTGGTTGATAGGCTCACCGAAAACTACTGTCATCGTCTGAAAGTCCGTTCGTCTGTCAACAGTCGGAAATGGTGTAGCGTACCGAACTCGTCCGTCTTGCGTCCCCATGCCCAATCTTCCGTGTACAAATCATCGCCCCACTGCTGCGGCTCATCGAAACGCACTTTCACGTTTACCGAATACTTGTTTTCCTCGATGTCCTCGATAACGCCCGTTACCATCATACCCGTAAAAATACACTCGCAACGCCTGCCGATTAGGTTCTTGTTTACTTCTGTCGTTTTCATATCCTTAAATTTTATCTGTTATTACCCTGTTCTTTCTTCTCTATCCACTTATCCCGCCTACGGCGGCACTCTGCCAGCGTTTTAGCCACTGTGGAAAACAGTTCCCCGTCCGTGTGGCGGTAGTCATACTGGTAAAATATCTGTCCCTTGAAAGCCCCCAAGCGGCATTTCACGAACTTTTCTTCTCCCAGTGTTTGGGTAATGCTTACCCCGTTTCTGTTCAATGATTGCATGATTTTTTGTTTTTAGTTGTTATATACTCAACAGGGAAAGCAACAGCAGGAAAATCAGAGCCACGCACAACGCATAAAACGCCGACAGGCAGACCCGGAGCAGGAAACAGGCGGCACGAAATACAAGATATGCCGTTACCGCCGTGATTGCTCCGGCTGTGCAGGCGAGCCGCCACACAAGGCAGAGCAATAACACCCGCAGGATAATTTTATAAATGCTTTTCCGTTTCATCGCTTCTCTGTTTATGCGGGCGGGGCTTTTAACCCCGCCCGAATGGTCGTTTAAGCCGCCCGGAATACAAACCCGTCATCAAACCAGTAGTCGCACATGAACAAATCACGGGCAAACTGTTTGTAGTCGAAATAGGTTTTTGCGAACTCCGGCAAGTCGTAACATTCTTCCACAATTTGGTAGGCGAAATCTTCTTCATCGTCATATTGTCCCTGATATTCGTCCTGAAAGTCCCGTACAAGGTCGTCCGCATCTTCCTCGCCCAAATTATGGCTTTTGTAGTTGCACCACACGAAAAAGGCTTCCTGTTCAGTGTCGCCCAACTTTTCTACCGCATCCCGCAAGGTGAAGAAGTTTTCGGAAATCCAGCTTTCGCCGATTAGGTTTTCCGGTACGTTCTCCCAGTCCTGAAACATATACTCCGCATCTTCCTCGTCCTTGTGAAGCTCCCGACAGGCTTCGTAAAAATCTTCCTTGTCCGAATAGTCCGACAGGTCAAGCCATGCCCCGAACAATGAACCGTTGTTGTACTTGCCATAAGTGCCTACATAAACTCTTGCTTCCGATAATGTTGCCGCTTCCATATCCTGTAATTTTTAAGTTTTTAATTTTATGCGGATTTGAGAGGTGAGGGAGTTGAAGTTTCACTGAACTTTTTTCCTGTTTCCCGTAAATCCGACTTTTTTTTTATGCGTCTTCCGGTCGGTTCGGTCGTTTTCGTTTCACATAGGCTTAAAAGGGCAGTGTTTAGAGTTTGCAGGGTTTTGTGGAAAAAATACCTCGCAACGAATGTCGCAGGGAAGATTTTTTCGCCAAACCTGAAAAGGCTTGACCTTGCAAACCCGTGAAGAACACGTAACTACCTTTGCCTATTGAAATGATAAAAACGACCTCCCGGCTGGAGGACTGCTTAATGAGGAAGATTTACAGGTTGGGAAACAGGGGAAAAGTTCTTGTTCCCCATTCAGTCCATCAGGGAATTGCCTATGCGGGTGGGAAAAACAAGTGTGTCGGGAGTTCACCTTCCGATACTCTTGTGCGGGTTTCCAAAGGCTCTTTTCACGAAAGACAGTCTGCGATGCCATGCACCGCTGGCGTTTCGGGGAATGTGCCTTTGGAAAAGGATATAAAAAATGCGGGTAGTCCACCGACTGCCCGCAAGATAAAAATATACTTTATTGGTATATAGTACGTTAAGTAATATTCCGTTACCAAAACCATTACCTGTCTGTTTCTTGAACAGTCATGGATAACGAAAAGTTGTCAAGGGTTACAAAGCCGCTTCTTTATAAATTTTTTCGATGCCGACAAACTTCTTGTCAAGTCCCTGCATATCACTGCTAATCTTGTTGTTGGTGATGCGGGCGTAAATTTGTGTCGTTTCAATGTTAGTGTGTCCCAGCATCTTACTGACGGTTTCAATGGGCACACCCTTTGCCAGCGTGGTGGTCGTGGCGAACGTGTGCCGGGCAAGATGGAATGTGAGGTTCTTTTTAATCCCGCACACATCGGCAATCTCTTTCAGGTAGGCATTCAGCTTTTGGTTGCTGATTACAGGCAATATCTTTCCGTCCGGCAGTTTGTCTTTGTATTTCTTCAATATCATCTTGGGAATATCCAGCAGGGGAACATTCACGTCCGTGTTGGTCTTTTGCCGCTTCGTCATTATCCACAGATTGCCGTCAAATGACTTTCGGATATTCTCTTGGCGCAAGTTGGCGACATCACTGTAAGCCAGACCGCAGAAACAGGAAAAGATGAACAAGTCCCGGACGTGTTCCAAACGCTCGGAAGCCATTTTCTTTTTGAGGATGATTTTTATCTCGTCTTCCGTCAAATAACCCCTGTCCACTTTTTCCAGCCGGATTTTATAGCTGGCGAACGGGTCTTTGTCCAGTATGCCGTTGTTTCGGGCTATGATGATGATGCGTTTGAAAAACTGCATGAACTTGGCGGTGGTGTTGTAACCGCACTTGCAGGCTGTACGCAAATACAACTCGAAATCGGTAATGAACATCGGGGTTATTTCCCGGATGGAAATATCAGAAAGGTTATATTTGCTCTGTATGAACTCCGCAAGGTGGCGGCGTGTTACCTCATACTTGCGGTAAGTGGCTATCGTCTTGGATATGCCGACAAGCTGTTTCACGTCCTCGTTGTGCTTTTGGAACAAGGTAAGGATGGTTTCGTGGTTCTCGCTGTGTCCCAAAAACTCGTTTTTCACTTTCTCGGCAGTAACATAATTATCACGCCGCTGCATTTCGTGGTAGATAGTGTTCAGCGATGCGTTTATATCGCTTAACATACGGTTGATACGTCCGGCTTCCACCGTGCGTCCGATAGCCTTGCCAGCCTTACCGTCCCACATTTCAGGCAGCACATCCAATTTGGTATTAAAACGGCTTGCCACACCGTCCACTGTGATACGGGCGAAAAGGGGGTACGCACCGCTCGCTTTCTGTTTGTCTTTCTTTGCGTAAAAGCAAATGTTGAATGTCGATTTCATATACTCACTTTTTAGTTACAAAAATACTGTAATTGTTTAAAAATGAGTTTTATGCAGGCTCGCCAAACACCGACAGAAGTTCGCCAATTTCCGACTATCTGTACCCCCTTTTTGATTTTGTTTGTCGGGGGTACGAGTTAGGTTAGAAACATTGTCTTTTAGGGGCGAAAAAATGTACATTAAGGCAGACACAAGGGAATAAAAAAAGTCCCACAAATCATTGAATTTGTGGGACTTGTCTGTTCGTTGTCCGGTTTTGTCCGTAACGTTCAGCGGAGAGACAGGGATTCGAACCCCGGGTACCTCGCGGTACAACGGTTTTCAAGACCGCCGCAATCGACCACTCTGCCACCTCTCCTTACACTTAAGAAGTGCTATTTTTATTGAGCCTCTTGTCGGATTCGAACCAACGACCCCGAGATTACAAATCACGTGCTCTGGCCAACTGAGCTAAAGAGGCGGGTGGGTAAGCTTACCATATCGCGCCGCTACAACCTTCTACCTTTGCTGCGATCAAGCCCTGGAGGATTCAAAGGGAGCTGGCCGTATGGGACTTACCCGTGTTTTGCGTTTCACAACTTGCGTTGTTTCTCGTTTGCGGTTGCAAAGGTAGATATATTTTTTGAATCTGCAATAGCTATCGTAGTTTTTTTTCAAAAAAATGAAAACAATCGATTTTATTCTCGGTTTATACCTATTAGATAAACGAAAAAACGTAATTTTGCAGGAAAGAAACAAGATTATTAATAGAATGGCTGACAAAAAACCAACTTTACAGGAATGTGCTATGAAGTATGGCACTATAATGGGACTCTTTTGGATTGGAAAATTTATTCTTTTCCCTATTGGATTTAAAATTCCGTTTATTCAACTGATTTTTTTCTTCCTCACCCTTTTTACTCCAATTTTAGGTTACATCTTTGCAAAAAAATATCGTGAAAATGAATGCGAGAACAGCATTTCTTTTTTCCAAGGTTTTTCTTTCACCATATTCATGTATTTATTTGCAGCCTTACTGGTAGCAGTCGCACATTATATCTATTTCCAATTTATAGATAATGGATTTATAATAGAAACCTACAATGCCATGCTGAATGGATTAAAAGAGGCATCTGCCGGACAGGCGGTTCTTCCTATCGAGCAAGTCGAGGAAGCAATGAATATCATTTCTGGATTAAGTGCTCTACAACTTACCATGCAAATTATTTACCAAAATATATTTTGGGGATTTTTACTGGCCTTCCCTACGGCCCTATTAATTATGAAACGTAATAAACAATAAACAAAATGGATATTTCTGTAGTTGTTCCTTTATATAACGAAGAGGAATCTTTACCCGAACTGTATGCCTGGATTGACCGTGTAATGCAGGCAAACCATTTTACGTACGAGATTATTTTTGTAAACGATGGTAGCACAGATCATTCCTGGCAGGTTATCGAATCATTAAAAAACAAGTCAATCAATGTAAGAGGTATAAAGTTTCGCCGGAACTATGGTAAATCACCGGCTTTATTCTGTGGATTTGAGCGCGCAGAAGGAGAAGTCGTCATTACAATGGATGCCGACTTACAGGATAGCCCAGATGAAATTCCAGAGTTATACAGAATGATTATGGAAGATGGATATGACTTGGTTTCAGGATGGAAACAGAAACGATATGACCCGCTGTCAAAAACAATTCCTACAAAACTATTTAATGCTACTGCACGAAAAGTCTCAGGTATAAAGAACTTACATGATTTCAACTGTGGTCTTAAAGCCTACCGCAAAGAAGTCATAAAGAATATTGAGGTTTATGGAGAAATGCACCGCTACATTCCTTACTTGGCCAAAAATGCCGGTTTTAATAGAATAGGTGAAAAAATCGTCCATCATCAGGCTAGAAAGTACGGTAAAACAAAGTTTGGTCTTAACCGTTTTGTCAATGGATACTTGGACCTGATAACATTATGGTTCCTTTCTAAATTTGGTGTAAAACCCATGCATATATTCGGTTTTTTAGGTTCTATAATGTTCATACTGGGATTTATTTCTGTAATTATTGTAGGTGCTTCAAAATTGTATGCCATGCATACAGGCCAGGATTATCGTTTGGTTACCGATAGCCCTTATTTCTTTTTATCACTTACTACCATGATTTTGGGTACTCAACTGTTTTTGGCTGGTTTTATCGGCGAACTGATAGCAAGAAATGCTCCAGAACGCAATAATTATAAAATAGAAAAAGAACTGTAAGCATGAAAAAATATACTATTATTGCTTTTTCATTATTCATAATATGCAGTTGGTTGTGCGGATGCAATGAAAGTGATTGTTCTCTGGTTACAAACTCAATGGCTCGTTTTGCTATTTCAGACCAACATGGAAATGCACTGAAATTCACTAATAACATCACTATAAGTGCTATAACACAAGCTGATGTTATTCGACATGATACGCTTCCTGACGGCAGCATAAAAGATGTAATCGTATACGATTCATTGCTGACAGATACACTTATTAATCAAGAAGCCATTGAAGGTACTTTCAGTATTCCGCTATCCTACAACGATTATACGGCTTACGTACTGCATTATGAACAAAATTTGCGAGATACCATACGAGTAAATCATATAAACCGGCCCTATTTTACCGATTTGGAATGTAGCGCACTGATGTTTTACGAAGTAAAAAATGTAAGCTATACCCGACACATGCTGGACTCAGTCATTGTTACCAATGCAGAAATAAATAATTATGAGAAAGAGAATTTTAAAATATATTATACTGTTAATCAGTAGCATATCACTATGTATTCCACTTCATGCACAAAATTCTGAATGCACAGAAGGAGATAAAAAAGAGGATAAACAGTCGGATATTCCACTGTTTAACGGTATATCTGTGGGTGTAGATATAAGTGGGGCTGTAGGAAAAGTACTCGGAGGGAATCGATTAAGTGGAGAGGTACAAGGCAAAATCGATTTAAAGAACCGTTTTTTTCCTACTGTAGAAATAGGTTGGGCAAATACAAACACAACCAGCACTTCTACCAATCAGCACTATAAAATGAATGCACCTTATTTCCGAATAGGAGCAGACTATAATTTCTTCCATAAAAAGACACATCTTCCCGGGTATATTTATGGTGGTTTGCGATACGGATTCTCCAGTTTCAACTATGACGTAGACATTCCTCCAATGACTGATCCTACATTTGGAAACACTGCTATTAGCGGAAGTTATCAGGGAATAAGCAGTAGTGCACACTGGCTGGAAGTGGTAGCAGGCGTACACGTAAAGGTTTACAAAAATTTCTGCATGGGATGGAGCATCCGGTACAAATCAATGCTTAACCTCAAGAAAGGATACAACACAGAACCATGGTACATCCCCGGATTCGGAAAAAATACGAAAACAGGATTTGGGGTTTCCTATAGTCTGATATATTATATACCAATTCATCTGTTATGACACTTTTTGAAACTATTTTATTTGCTGTCAGTCTGGGAGTTGACTGTTTTACGGTATCAATAGCAAGTGGAATCATCCTAAAACGTTACAACTGGCCGATATTCATTAAAATGGCATTTTTCTTTGGATTATTTCAGGCTATCATGCCCCTTATAGGTTGGTTGGCAGCTTTTCAGTTTGCCTCACTTATACAAGATTATGACCACTGGATTGCTTTTGCTTTGCTAGCTTTTCTTGGTATCAGAATGATAAAAGAAGGATGCAAAAATGAAGAAGAATGCAGTTTCAATCCGACTAAATTAAAAGTTATTTTAACATTAGCGGTAGCCACTAGTATTGATGCGTTAGCTGTGGGAGTCACCTTTGCATTTATGCAAATGAATGGATTCAAAGCTGTCATTGGACCTGTTGGTATGATAGGTATTGCTTCTTTCCTAATGTCTTTTGCAGGAAGTATAATCGGAGTTACATTTGGTAAACGTTTCCGCTTTCGCATGGAAATTGTGGGAGGAATTGTACTAATTGGTATAGGAACAAAAATTTTAATCGAACATTTATTGGGTTACTAACTAAATACTTTAATAATGAGTAAGAGAAATTTAAAATGGCAATTGCCTTTTTTACTGGTACTGATTGTTGGTACAGTACTTATATTGAGAAAACAAGCTCCTTTTCAGACCAACCAAGGAATGGTATTCGGTACATTATATAAAATAACATACCAGTCTAAAACAGATTTACACACAGAAATAGAAGAAGAATTGAAAAAGGTAGATTTCTCCTTGTCTCCATTCAACAAAGCTTCTGTTATTACAAAAATCAATGAAAACAGTTCTGACAGCGTTGACCAAATGTTTGCAGAAGTTTTTAAGTTATCCAAAGAAATTTCAGCTGAAACTCACGGGGCCTTTGATATTACAGTTGCTCCGCTGGTGAATGCTTGGGGATTTGGTTTCAAGAACGCAGCAAATGTAGATTCACTTACCATCGACAGCTTACTTAGCTTTGTCGGAATTGACAAAATTGATCTTGTGAACGGGAAAATAGTAAAGAAAGATCCACGCGTAATTTTAGATTGCAGTTCTGTAGCCAAAGGATACGGTGTAGATTGCGTTGCCCGCCTCTTAGACAGCAAAGGTATCAAAAACTACATGGTAGATATTGGCGGTGAAGTAGTAGTAAAAGGGCAAAATCCACAAATGAATAACTGGCGGATCGGAATTAACAAACCTGTAGATGACTCCTTGTCTGTAAACCAAGAATTGCATACAGTAGTAACTGTCACAAATGTTGGTATCGCCACATCTGGCAACTACAGAAACTTCTATTACAAGGATGGCAAGAAATATGCGCATACTATAAACCCGCATACCGGCTACCCTATCCAACATAATATCCTTTCTGCAACAGTCATTGCAAAAGATTGTGCAACAGCAGATGCTTATGCAACAGCATTTATGGTATTAGGATTAGATTCTGCTAAGATGGTTTGTGCAAAAAATCCAGATATTGATGCTTTCTTTATTTGTGACAATGGAAGTGATAAATTATTTACCTACCAAACGGAGGGTATCCAAAAATATTTGAAATAACAAATCTCTGCAAAAGAAAATCATAAAAGGAGGTATTTACCGAATCTCCCTTTGAAAAATACAGAAAAAACATAATAAAGATGGCATATGAAGTGATTACCCTCTATTATCTTCATATGCTATCTTTATTGATTTACGTCTTTTTTATACCCAAGAATGGAAAGCAGGGATATGGTATTTAAGAGTTGTTATTTTGCCAGACTATTTTTTTAAGATAAAACATATATCTGTTTTTCTGAGTCTTTGCAAAAATCATCGGCCATACAATAAATCTCTGCAACGTTAGACTCTGGAAACATAGTGGTAATATACTTGATTATCGTACAGATATGTCTCGATTGGAAGAAATTCAAGGTATTTCATCTTTTGAAAATATAGCTTTAATATTACATGCAGCCAACCAGGAGAAAATGAATACAGAACGGATATGTGTTTCAATACAGAAACTTTTCTATCCAAAGAGACTGTTTCTTGTTTAATGCTATTTAACTTTAATCATGTGAAAAATATTTCAATATAAATTGCAGGTTAGACAAAAGGAATAATTTTGTACTTACATAAACTTATGTATCACCTAAATCTTTATTTTTATGAGGCATCTTTTTTTCAATATTTTATTCATTTTTTTATGTGCTTGCACAAGTACAAGTAATAAAAAGATTTGTGAACAGCCTGTAGAAAACTCTCTTGCTATAGACTATAAACCTACTCGGGCTCCTTATGAAGGTTTTCAATGGATGCAAGTAAAAGGATGTGGCCTGAGTTTTTGGGCACAGCAAAACGACCAGATACGTATTATGCTTGATCCTGCTATTCCTGGAGTTGTAATGGTAAGGGAAGGTGACGCTGTTCCTCACAGGGTTATGCAGTTGTTTTCACTAAAAAACCGTTCTATAAACGATGTTATAAACTCTTTACGTCAACAACCAGGATGGAATGAAACACAGACTTGCACTTTTAAAGAAGTTAAATCTCCTCGTTCTGGTGTACACCGTTATGTGCTTATACCTAGTGGTGAATATGCCCGTAAAATGGAGCTGGTTATGAAGGAAGAGCCAGTACCATCTACTTGTAATGGATGGGGAACTGGAAATAGTGGAATGCGTTATTTTGAAGTTCATGATTCCCATCCTGATAAGGCAATTTTTGTAGAAATAGGTCAGGATGCTCCGCTTTTTGATGAAAACAGCATTTCGTTTGCGAATGATACATGTGCGACTGATGTTTTGACTATGCAGGAAGGAATTCTTACTATTGGTCATGAAGTACGAAGTTTTAAACCAGATGGAAGTGACGAGGAGTTCTGGGTAATAGATAAGACCGGTCGACTTATGGATATGTACGATAAGGCTACAGGGGGTATGAAGAATGGTAAACCGACTAAGGTTAGGCTTAAGTTGGAGTATAATGGTAAATGGGAAGACGGTTTTGCAGCTGAATATGCAGGTGTGTATTTTGTACGCGAAGTATTGGCTTTAGACAAAGCGGATTGATTGGACATCTCTTTATAAATACTATGAAAAACATTTTGCAGAAACTGCTTGTCTTGCAATTAGTGTTGTGGCTTGTTTGTATAAACTCCGTGGGACAGCATGCGCAGTGGGTTAATCCTTTTATCGGGACAGATTGTTGTGATACTTTTACTTTATGGGGAAATTATGGAGGAACTTATCCGGGAGCTGTATCTCCATGGGGGATGGTACAGCTTTCTCCCGAAACGAGTCAACGACCGGCAGAATGCGGTTATTATTACAAAGATACATCCTTACTTTCTTTTTCCTGTCTGGCGCACCATAGTGGCTATCCCAACGGTTCGTCCGGCAGATTGCATTTTATGTTTGCCCCGCTTGTAAGTCAGCAAAATCTTGGTTGGGTTTCTGGAGGACGTTCTTTCTCACATTCGGAAGAGGAGGCAGTGCCCGGTTATTATGCTCTTGGTTTTCCGGAAGGTGATAAGATAGAAATGACCGCTACTCCTCATAACGGATTGTTTCGTTATACATCCGATGCTGAACAGACAGTGGTGACAGTTTTTGATGGTGGAAAACTGGAAAAGACAGACTCTGCAACTTTGCAAGCGTCCTATATGCATTCCATTATCCGTTTTAATCAGCCTTGGCATTCTTGTGTTGTACGGAATGATACTGCTTATCTTACTTTCAGAAAACTTCCAGAATCCGAAGGGTTGAATGTATGGCTCTCTGTTTCTTCTTCGAGTTTTACAGCAAGCCGGGAGAATGCCCGTAGTGAAATTTCTGCATGGGATTTTGACAAGGTGCGTCAGCAGGTATACGCTTGTTGGAATGAAGAGCTGGATTGTGTATCTGTAGAAACCGTATGTACAGATGACAAGGTGAAATTCTATACCGCATTGTATCATTCATTTTTATTTCCTTACATAGTATCTGATGTTGATGATGAATGTGTAAAATATGCGGGCTTTTCTCCCTGGGACACTTTTAGAAGTCTGCATCCGTTATTGTCGTTACTTAAACCAGAGCGCCAGCGGCAAATGGTTGCTTCCTTGATGCACGATTATCGCGCCGGTACTGCGTTGCCCAAGGGACCTATGAGTGGTTTTCATATTATTCCTATTTTGCTGGATGCAGCGGTAAAAGAAACAGCAGGTTGGGATGTAAAGCAACTTTTTGAAGCTTCGCTTGCACTGTGGAAGGAGTATTCTTCAAATTCTTTTTTGAATGATTATTTGGAGAATGGATTTGTTGATGCTTCGCAAGAGCGTTCCGTTAGTATTACTTCCGAATTGGCTTATAACGACTGGTGTCTTGCGCGCTTGGCTGTGTTGGCAGGTAAACCAGATGAAGCCCAGTTGCATGCGGTACGTTCGTTTTCTTACCGTAACTTGCTGGATACAGAAACCGGTTTTCTTTTGCCACGGAATAAAGACACTTTTTTGAAGAGTGCTGGCGAATTAGGTTACCAAGAAAGTAATAAGTGGACAGCTTCTTATTTTGCTCCTCATAATGTGAACGATTTGATAAATCGTATAGGAGGAAAAGAGGCTTTTGCATCTTGTTTGCAGGCTGCTTTTAAGGAAGGAAAAATAGTATTTGATAATGAGCCGGTTTTTCACTATCCATATTTGTTTATTTGGGCCGACCGGCCAGATTTGACAATTCAGTATACCCGTCAGATTTTAGAGAATGATTTCCGGAATTCACCGGGTGGACTCCCAGGAAATGATGATTTAGGGGCAATGTCCAGTTGGTATGTACTCAGTGCTTTAGGGATATATCCGGCATGTCCAGGTACAGGAGAGTACCTGTTGACTTTGCCGTTGTTTGAGAAAGCAACGATTCAGACCGACTGTGGAAAGGTTGTAATCCAAAGACAAGGTATTGACAGGAAAGGTACATTACCAGAAATATATTTAGGCAGGAAAGCTATTTCTCGTTGGTTTGTATCGCATGATGACTTATTGCAGGCAGGTACATTGACCTTTAGTGCCCGAAATAAGCTGGTGGATTCTTTATCCACTGAGTTTCCCTATTCTGCAACCGCCGGTAAACCTGATTTTCGGTTGACAGCCTTAAAGGCCGATTCAATAAAAATTCGTTCAGGAGTATCTGCATATTTACCTTTTACAGTTTCAAACAGAGGAGAATCTGGTTTGTATATAGCAACACTAAAAGATGGCGAACAACCGATAACGCATAAAAAGGTTTGTGTAGATTCGGGAAGGTCGGTTTCTGATTCGCTGTTATTTACTTGCTACCAGACTGGTTTGCATACATTGATGTTGGATGATCATAAGCTTATTGTAGAAGTAAGTGATTCTGCTGTCCGTTGTGTTCCATTCGCATGTAAACAAATTGTGGCTCCTTCATTGCTTAAGTATGGTGATACGTTGCATGTCGAACTGTCTGTACAGAATATTACCGGAAAAACCTATAGCCGCCGGTTGCCAATCTTGTTGGATGGTAACTTATATAAATATTTGGATGTTACACTTCAGCCTGGGCAAACCGCTTGTTATACATTGCAATGCCCTTCTCCTTCAAAGGGATTTCACAATTTACGTTTGTTGGGGCAGGACCATAAATTCAAAGTGTACAGCAAGCCTTCAGAAGCTTGTTTGCTTTCGTTGGACTACGGTAATAGGAATGGCTACATGGTAACAGATAATTCAGGCTTTGAGAATCATGCACAAAGACATGGGGCCTTACATTGGGAAAAATATTCTGTAGAAACCGGAGAGCAAGCCTACTTGACATTACCAGCTTCGAAGAGCTTGATGACAACTTATTCCCAACTCACCCTACTTGCCTGGATAGCGCCACAACACCCGGTTGCAGGCTATGCTGATTTTTTCACAAAAGGAGATTATACAGTACTGAAGATGGAGGGGCCCGAAGATTTGGTCTTCTTTGCTGGAGGGTGGGGAAGAGGTGTCTGTCAGGTTAAGGTGCCTTCCGATTGGTATGGCCGTTGGCATTTAGTAGCCGGAGTATGCACGGGAGAATCCTTACGTTTATACATCGATGGCAAACTTCTTCAGGAAATACCTGTTCAGGGAAAGTTGTCGGCTACAGAAGTAAATTGGAATATAGGGCGTAATGCGGAAATGCCTTTCAGCCGTTTTTCAGTAATGAAGCATGCCTATACACGTATCTATGGGGCAGCGTTGACCAGTCAGGAAATTGAAGAGATATATCGTTTGGAGAGTGTATCGTTTTGACAGAATACTTTTTTCTTTGGATTTTAACTACATCACAGTTGTGATGTAACTTGTTTATTGTTGTGGCATAGGTTTAGCATTTTTGTGCAAAAGATTTATCTTAGCAATGTTTTGGTAAAAAAACAGTGATTTGTTGTTCACTAGTTGGTCATTTTAATTCTTCTAATCAAATTCTAATAATACTCTAATTCTCCTCTAACGGCTTTCTTGGGAAGAGCTGCTTACTTTTGCAGCGCGAAAAGGAACAATAATGTTCAACTTTTAGAGAAAGGAGGAAGTAATGATGAGAGAAATTAAGTTTTGCATATGCTATGCGATGACAATGATGGGAGGAATGTTGCTGTCTCTTATACACATCTGACGCTGCCGACGATAAGGCTC
>USQO01000056.1 GCA_900556845.1 uncultured Bacteroides sp.
AAAAATACTACTCTGTGGAAAAAAGGTAAGTCGTTTCGTTTTATGGTCATAAATAAAATACTTCGTATAACTTTAAAAATTGTATTATGAAAAATTATTTTTTAGGAGCCTTTTTGTTGGCTTTGACTGCATGTCAGCAAGATGCTATGCTAGGAGCAAATGAAAATGCAGAAACTTCACCAGTTGTTTTGAAAACAGTAATAGACGCTCATCCCCAAAGCCGTATTTCTAATAATACAGAAACAGGTGAAAGCACTTTTGTTGAAGGTGATAAAATAGGGCTATTTATGGCTGAATCTACTAATCCAGTTGCCTTTACATACAGCGGAACAGATTGGGATGCTGCAACAATGCTTTACTGGCCTGATAATAAAGCGGATTTTTTGTTTGAAGCTTTTTATCCATTTATAGAATCTGCTCAGAGAGATAATATTTCGATGCCTTCACTTGCTGTTCAGGATGGAACATTAGAGGATGTAGCAAAGAAAGATTTCTTAATAGCCAGTCATACACAAAACTTTGGTGATAATGGAGTAGTTACTTTGTCATTTAGTCATCAGTATAGCTTAATGGCTTTTAATGTTAAAATCAATGTTGAAGGGGGTGAAACTCCCACTTTGCAATCACTTACCTTAAATGGAGATAAGATTATAGCATCAGCTACTTATTCGTTTGTTTCTGCGAGTGCTACTATTCAAGAACCGAGTGAGGGAGCAGAGTTGGCTTTATCTGTAAATAAGCCTTGTGGTGAAGACGGAGAAGTGTTATATTGCTTGCTGAATCCAGTTAAGTTGCTTTCCGGATTTACTATTACTTGTAATTATACGGTAGGAGATGAGCCTTATGTGGCTACAGCAACATTGTCCGATCCAGGTTTGGAAAAAGGAAATATGTATCAGTATCAGCTTTCTATTAAAGAGCGTAGTATTGAAGTTTCAGGTTGTACCGTATCAAAATGGAATATTCAAGAACTAGAGAATATAGTGATTGATGCTTTTGAAGATAATAAAGAATAAAAATAATCATTATAGGACTGTATTCTTTGGGTAGATATTAGAAAAACATGTAATTTTGCAGCTTCATACAAAAAGTTATAAAAAGGAGCTGTGATATGAAAGCGTTAAAAGAGCGTATTTTGCGTGATGGCAAATGTTTCGAAGGGGGAATTTTGAAGGTTGATAATTTTATTAATCATCAGATGGACCCGATTTTGATGAAATCAATGGCCGTTGAGTTTGTGCGACGTTTTGCTAGTACAAAGATTAATAAAGTGATGACAATTGAGGCAAGTGGTATTGCACCTGCTATAATGGTAGGGTATTTGCTGGAGTTGCCCGTTGTTTTTGCTAAAAAGAAAAAACCAAGCACCATGGAAAACATGCTGACTACTACGGTTTATTCTTTCACAAAAGACCGTACTTACGATGTTTGTGTAAGTAAGGATTATTTGTGTGAAGGCGATAAGGTGCTTTTTATAGATGATTTCCTAGCTAATGGTAATGCAGCGAAAGGAGTAATCGACTTGGTTAACAAGGCTGGAGCCGAACTTGTTGGCATGGGTTTCTTAATAGAAAAAGCATTTCAGCATGGAGGCGACTATTTGCGTAACGCCGGCATACATGTAGAATCATTGGCTATAATCGATAGCTTGGATGATTGCAAGATTGTAATTAGAGATTAAATAATATCTACCTTTCCACAAATACCTGCTTGCATTTTAGGTGGAAGCTGGTATTTGTGGTTTTTTATTTTTATATAATTGAAATAGATGGAAAAAGAACAGACAGAAAAAGTGAATGCAGGTCTTATTTATGGCTTGAATGACCGTCCTCCTGTAAAGGATGCTATTTTTGCAGCTTTGCAGCATTTGTTGGCAATCTTTGTAGCTATTATTACTCCTCCGTTGATTATTGCAGGAGCATTGAAACTGGATTTGGAAACTACAGGATATCTGGTTTCCATGGCATTGTTTGCTTCGGGTATTTCAACTTTTATACAATGTCGTAAACTTGGTCCGATAGGATGTGGCTTGCTTTGTATTCAGGGTACTAGCTTCTCGTTTATCGGTCCTATCATTTCGGCAGGATTAACCGGAGGGCTGGCAACTGTCTTTGGAGCTTGTATTGCAGCATCTACAATGGAAATGCTTATAAGTCGCGTACTGAAGTACACCCGTAAAATTATTACTCCACTTGTATCAGGTATTGTTGTTACCCTTATCGGTATGAGTTTGATTAAAGTCGGCATCTCAGCTTGTGGTGGAGGTGCTGTTGCACAGGCTAATGGTACTTTCGGTTCTTTACGTTATGTTGGTTTGTCGGCATTGGTATTGGTCTTGATTATCTTCTTTAACCGAAGCAATAACCGTTATCTGCGCATGAGCTCTATCGTTATAGGTTTGATTGTTGGGTATGTAGTTTCTTGGTTTATGGGAATGGTTGATTTTTCTTCTGTTCAAAGTTATGGAGGCTTTAATTTACCACTTCCGTTCCGTTATGGCTTGTCTTTTGATATATCTTCTATTATCGCACTAGGAATTGTGTATGTGATAACCGCCATCGAGGCTTATGGAGATATAACCGCCAATTCTCTTATTTCCGGAGAACCGGTAGAAGGAGAAACTTTTGTGAAAAGAGCGTCTGGAGGTATATTAGCCGATGGTTTCAACTCTATGTTGGCCGGTTTCCTTAACTCATTCCCTAATTCTATTTTCGCTCAAAACAATGGAATGATACAGCTTACAGGAGTAGCAAGTCGATATGTGGGTTATTATATTGCCGGTTTTCTGATTATTTTAGGACTGTTCCCAGCCGTAGGTCTTGTTTTTTCATTAATGCCTGAACCTGTACTTGGAGGTGCAACTCTATTGATGTTTGGAACAGTGGCTGCTGCTGGTATCCGTATTATTGCCGCACAGAAGATTGACCGTAAGGCTACTTTGGTTATGGCACTGAGTTTTTCTTTGGGATTAAGTGTAGAACTTGTTCCAGAAATCCTGTCACAATTGCCCGAAACGATTCGTAATATCTTTGCTTCTGGTATTACTACTGGTGGTGTGACAGCTATTTTGTCTAATATCTTGATTCGTATTAAAGAGGAATAATAAAAAAGGTGATTGATTCTTATTGAGTCAATCACCAAAATTTGTTTTGCAAGGCATTATATTCAAATCCTACATTTCTAAGTGTTGCCAGCAAATTTTCTTTGTTAACATTCATATCATCACAAAGCTCATCTAGAGAAGCATATTCATCTCTTAGTTTCATGTTGATGAAGCTAAAAAGCATCATCGGATCTTTAGGTAATTCCATACTGTAAATACTTTTTTATTTTTCGGCGCAAATTTACAATAAAAAAACTTATCTTTGACGCATTCTAAATATTATAAACTTGAAAATATGAAAAAAATTTCCTCATCCCTTTGTTGGTCATTAGCAGGTACAGCTTTGGCTGTTAGTGCTACATCATGTGGCAGTCAGAAGAAGGAGACTGCTCAGAAGCCATATAATATTGTTTATATCATGACGGATGACCATACGGCTCAAATGATGAGTTGTTATGACACGCGTTATATTGAAACGCCTAATTTGGACCGTATTGCTCGGGATGGGGTACGTTTTACCAACAGCTTTGTAGCCAACTCTTTGAGTGGCCCAAGCCGTGCATGTCTTTTTACGGGTAAGCATAGTCATGCAAATGGTTTTACAGATAATACGACTTGTGTGTTCGACGGTTCACAGCAAACTATGCCTAAGTTGCTTCAGAAAGCTGGATATGAAACAGCTGTCATTGGTAAATGGCATTTGGAGAGCTTGCCTACCGGTTTTGATTACTGGGAAATAGTGCCTGGTCAAGGCGATTATTATCAGCCTCGCTTCATAACGATGAACAATGATACGATAACCAAAGACGGGTATCTTACCAATGTAATTACCGATATGAGTTTGGACTGGATGGAGAATCAGCGTAATAAGGAAAAACCTTTCTGCTTGTTTATTCATCATAAAGCAATCCACCGCAACTGGTTACCAGAGTTGAAATATTTGTCTTTATATGAAGATAAAACCTTCCCGTTACCAGATAATTTTTACGATACCTACGAAGGACGTGAAGCTGCAGCAGCCCAGGAAATGAGTATTTTGCAGGATATGGATATTATTTACGATACAAAAATGTATCGCAAAGATAAAGATTCACGTCTGAAAGCAACATACGAAGATTATATAGGCCGTCTGAAACCAGAGGAACGAAAAATATACGATGCTTTTTATGAGCCGCTTATTGAAGAGTTTTATAAGAAAAATCCCAAAGGTAAAGAACTGGCCGAATGGAAGTATCAGCGTTATATGCGTGACTATGCTAAAGTTGTGAAATCACTGGATGACAATGTGGGACGTGTACTGGATTATTTGGAAGAAAAAGGTATGCTGGATAATACATTGGTGGTTTACACATCCGACCAAGGTTTTTATATGGGTGAACACGGATGGTTCGACAAACGTTTTATGTACGAAGAATCTATGCGTACTCCTTTGCTGATGCATTTGCCTAAAGGTTTTGATAAACGGGGAGATATACCTCAGATGGTACAGAACATAGATCATGCCGCTACATTCCTTGATTTGGCAGGTGTTCCTGTTCCTGAGGATATTCATGGTGTTTCAGTATTGCCTTTGTTGAGAGGTGAAGAACCGAAAGACTGGAGAAAATCGCTTTATTATCATTTTTATGAATATCCGGCAGAACATATGGTTAAACGTCATTATGGAGTTCGAACTGAACAATATAAGTTGATACATTTCTACAATGATATTGATTGCTGGGAACTGTATGATTTGAAGGCTGATCCTCACGAAATGCATAATCTGTATGGCAGCAAAGGATACGAAGAAATTACAGAAACACTGAAAAAAGAATTGGTTCGTTTGCAGAATCAGTATAAAGATACAGCTGCTTTGAAACTGAATGGTTTTTAAATAAACAATAATAATGGATAGGGTGGAGGCTCATAACTTTTCGAAGGATGTTGACGAGACATTATTGCAACTGATAGACTTGCCATACGATGACTTGATTGCATTTTTGGAAGACTATGCAAACAGCCATCCGGAATTTTGTGCTGCTTTGCATCAGAGACTACATGGAAGTGATGAGCCTCCTGTCCTTAAAAAATCTTTTTCAGAGCAAATCGATATTGCTTTCAGAAAATATTATTATCCTTCTGCCGAGCTTATTGTTACAGACGACAGCTTGCGTATGAATGAGCTTTCTTCACAGTTGCAAGTCTTTCTGCAGCATGCGTTGGAAGCCGTAAACTGTAAAAACTACGAAGATGCTGCATCTATAGGCTTGGCTATACTTCGGTCTGCCGGAAATTATTGGGTTAATGATACTTTAGAAACCTACTATGATGAGGAATTTCCACTAGCTTGTGATTGCCAGGATGCCGCGAATCTTTTATTGGAGGTTTGTAAGCAGTGTAAACAAGTGTCCCTTTTACAGCAAATATGGGCTGAATTGCTTTTAGTAGCCGATTTAGATTTATTTCGGGGAAGCTCTGTAATGGATTTCTCTGAATTTTTGGCTCATGTAGCTGTTCTTATTCTTCCTTTTGATGAGGCTTTGTCCTACCTGAATCGTGTTATAGACCAGAAAGCGGAAAGCGGAATCGCTGTTTCTCCTCTTGTTTTGTTGAAACTAGAATTCTTGAAACAAAACAAAGCTGATTTTTTATCTGTTTGTTGGAAATACATTCATCTTCCCAGAGTGCGTGAATGGTATGTCGACTGGTTATTAAAAAACAGCCGTTTTGAGGATGCATTACGTATTTTGTCGGAGGGAATATCTTTGATTAAAGACGATGGATTCCGTTCCAGAGCCTATTTGTTGTCGTGGCTGAAGAAGAAAATATCAATCTATGAAACCCAGAAGAATTCAGCTTGCGTTATAGAAGTTGCACATGAACTATTTGTTCTCTCTGAAGAAAAACTACCTTATTACAGGATTTTGAAAAAATGGGTAGATGGCACTGTCTGGGATAACTTTCTCGCCGGTTTATTGAAAGAAGTAACTTTTTCTACTGATATCAGAGGTAGAAACGAACTGGTAGAGATTTATCTGGAAGAAAAAAAATATCCTGCGTTGTTTCAGATGCTGTCGGTTCATACTCCTGACCGGCTTATGATTTTACTGTATTATGTTTCTTTTCTTCAGAAATATTCTACTGCCGAATTGTTACGTTTTTTGCAGGAAGAGCTAAGATATGTAGTAGAGGAAAAATGCGGGGCCAATTTATTCCCTCTTCTGCGAACAGCATTCCGGACTATCAGTACGTTGCCAGGTGGTTTTGAAGTAATCCATGCTTTATTGTCCGAGTTTGAATGGAAATATAGGGGAAGAGCTTCTTTTATATTGGAGCTTAAAGATTTAAGAGGAGTGTATTGGGAAAAATAAAAACTGTCCGAGAAATCACTTCTCAGACAGTCTAAGCATTCAGTTATCTAATGGATTGATAACAATTTATATATATATAATAGAGTGTTTGATCCGTAAAATAATTACCTGCCGCCACCAAGAGCTTGATAAAGACTGATTACGCTTTGTATTTCTTGGAAACGGTTGGAAACCTGAGCCAATTGAGCATTCAACAGAGTCTGGCGAGCGGTAAGTACTTCCAGATAATTGGTTGTACCATAGTCCATAAGCAGTGTTGTACTCTTAAGTGCTGTTTCTAACGCATTAACCTGCTTCTGATATAAAGTCGTTTTCTCCTTGCAGGTCTGGTATACGGTGAGCGCATCGTTTACTTCTGCACCAGCATTCAGTAAAGTTTGCTGGAAGCTGAGACTGGCTTGTTCTTGTTGAGCTTTTGCTATGCGGAGATTGGCAATATTTTGTCCTCTGTTAAATAAAGGCATTGTCAGCTGGCCGATAGCAGTGGCTATGAACTTAGCCGGATTTATAATCATTGAACCTGCACTGTTTGTCCATCCGGCACTACCACTCAGAACAATGCTAGGGTAGAAAGCCGAACGTGCCTGATTGGTTACATAAAACGCTGCTTCCAGTGTGCGTTCTGCCGACCGTACGTCAGGACGGTTAGAAAGCATCTGTACAGGAACTCCGACAGACAAGTCTTCAGGCATTTTCTGGTCTGCCAGTTTTCCACGCTCGTAGTTGCGAGGCGTTTCGGCAAGCAGGAGTGCCATGCTGTTTTGAGTCTGGTTTATCTGGTCTTTCAAATCAAGAACAGAAGTTTGTACAGAATAGTAAGTTGCTTCCATCTGTGATACACCAGCTTCGTTATACTGACCGGCATTCATCAATGCACGTGCCGAAGCGACAGTTTCTTTCCATGCCTCTTCTGTTTGTTGTGAAAGAGCCAACTGTTCGTCAAGCATAAGCAGAGTATAATAGGTATTGGCTACACTTGCTATGAGTTGTGAGCGTACTGCTTGCTTGTAGTCAATGCTCTGCGCATAGAGTGCCTGTGTCTGCTTTTTGGAGTTTCTCATTCTTCCAAAAATATCAAGTTCCCAGCTGGCGGTCAGTGGCAACTGATAGGTTTGCGTAGCTTTCTGCTTGTCAAAGCTGCTGATTGTTCCCTGAGGTGCTAGTGCAAATGAAGGTAAGAAAGCCAGTTTCGATGCCAGCAAGGAAGCTTGTGCCTGTTCGATGTTTAACTGTGCCGACTGGTAATTGGTATTATTTTGTAAGGCTTGTTCAATAAGTGCCTGGAGATAGGGGTCTGTAAAGACCTCTTTCCAGTCTGTATTGCCAAAGTTCGTAGTATCCGAAACTTGAATACTTTCGCCATATAGACTGTCTGACACGGTTTCTGCCGGTTTATATTTGGTATAAATACCACAACTGCTGAACGTTGCAGACGATATCGTTGCTGTCAGTACAACTGCTGCAGTAGAAAATAGATTCTTTTTCATTAATTATTCAGTTTTGCCCGGGACGATAAGGCCGTCCCGGCAAGGTTATTAATTTTCTTTATTGAATGCACTTCTTTCTTCAAGACTGCGCTCACGTTCCAGCTGGACTTGCGGGTCTATTTCCACTTGCATAGGTTTGCGGATCTTTTCCTGCAGGTATTCGAAAGTTATATAGAATACCGGAACAACAAAGAGCAAGGCCAATGTACCGATAAGCATACCTCCTACAACACCTGTACCAAGCGAACTGTTACCATTTGCACCTGCACCTGTAGCAAACATAAGCGGAATCATACCGAATATCATGGTAAGTACAGTCATCAGGATAGGGCGGAAACGTGCCTGAGCTGCAGAGTAGGCAGATTCGATGATGCCCATACCTTTACGACGGCGCTCTACGGCAAACTCGGTAATTAGGATGGCAGTCTTCGAAAGCAAACCGATAAGCATGATAACACCCGTCTGTAGGTAGATGTTGTTCTCAAGTCCGAATAGTTTCGCAAACAAGAAGCTACCCATCAAACCGAACGGAACAGAAAGGATAACGGCCAGCGGAATCAGGAAGCTTTCATACAAGCATGAAAGGATAAGATAAATAAGTACCACACAGATTATATAAACGAATACTGTCTTGGCACCACCACTCTGTGCTTCCTCACGTGCTATACCACCATACTCATATCCGTATCCGGTAGGAAGGGTCTGGGCTGCAACTTCTTTGATAGCATTCTGTACTTCACCTGAAGAGTAACCCATTTTGCCGTTTACATTCACATTGATAGAGCTGTACAAGTTGAATCGTTTGGCAACTTCGGCACCCAGTACATTCTTCAAGGTTACGAACTGACCGACAGGGGCCATTTCAGAACCATTGCGGATATACATATTATTAAGTGACTGCTCATCCAGACGATACTCCGGTGAAGCCTGAAGCATTACACGATAAACTTTACCAAATTCATTGTAGTTAGATACATAAGAGCCACCGCAGTAACTTCCTAAGACAGAAAGTACATCTGAAGGAGAAATACCAGCACGTTTACATTTTGCAGCATCCACATCCACTGCAATCTGAGGATAGTTCATCGCGTAAGATGTATATGCCATGTCTACTTCCGGACGTTGGTTCAGTGCTCCGAGGAATTTCATTACATTGCCATAGAATACAGACATATCACCTCCAGTCTTATCCTGCATGTTCAGCTCGATAGAGTTACCCATGCCATAACCAGGAATCATACCCGTCTGGAAGCAGAAAATCTGGGCGTCTTTAATCTGGGCAAACTTGGCATTAAGACGAGCCAATACAGCTTCTGCAGAATGCTCTTTTCCTTTTCGCTCACTCCATGTTTTTAGTTTGACAATGCATGTGCCGTATGATGTTCCTTGTCCGGATATCAGTCCGTAGCCGGATGTCGTCATGTAGTGTTGAACTTCAGGTGTTTCTTTGAGAATCTCTTTCACTTTTTCCATTACACTCACAGTTTCTACCAGTGTGCTACCCGGAGCCGTGCTGATATTGACCATTAGTGTTCCTTGGTCCTCTTGTGGAACAAGTCCCGTCTTTGTCGTTTTCATGAAGAATACCAGCAGTACAATCGAGATAATAAGAGATGCCCACACCATCCATCTGTGGTGTATTGCAAACATGACTCCTTTTTTGTATTTGCCCATCATGGCATTGAAAGAGGCATTATATGCAGCTCGAACTCGTCCGTTGAAACTTTTTGCACTCTTTGTTCCATCAGAGGGCTTCATCATTACAGCGCAGAGAGCTGGGCAAAGAACCAATGCACAAATCATAGACAAACCGACAGAGGTTGCCATTGTAATACCAAACTGTGTATAGAAGATACCTGATGTCCCACCCATGAATGTTACAGGGATAAACACGGCCATAAACACACAAGTACATGAAATGATGGCCATTGTTACATCATTCATTGCATCTTTTGTTGCCAAATACGGTGAGGTATAACCAGAGTCAAATTTCTCCTGTACGGCTTCTACCACCACAATCGCATCGTCCACTACAGTACCGATAGCCAGCACCAGTGCAAACAGGGTAAGGATATTGATACTGAATCCGGCTGCAACCAGGCAGGCAAATGTACCTATAAGTGATACTATGATTGCGATAGAAGGAATCAGCGTACTCTTGAAATCCTGCAGGAAGAAATAAACGACAAGGATTACCAGGATGATAGCAATTACAAGCGTTTCGATTACATTGTAAATAGATGCGTAAAGGAAGTCATTCGAACTCATCATCTGAATAAATTCCACACCCGGAGGAAGCAGTTCAGACATTTCTTCCAAACGTTTTGAAATCGCGTTATTTACTTCTGTTGCATTGGCTCCTGCTACCTGGAAAGCAAGGAATGTTACACCCGGGCGGTCATTAACTTCGCCATGGAAGCTGTATGACAAACGTCCCAGTTCGACTTTTGCAATGTCTTTTAGACGTAATACAGAACCGTCGGCATTGGAACGGATGACAATATCATCGAACTGGTTTACGGTTTTCAGGCGACCTTTGTATTTCAGCGCATACTGGAATACATTGGGCGAATTTTCTCCAAGCGTTCCGGCCGGAGCTTCAATATTCTGTTCGCCAAGAGCGGCTGTAATGTCTGCGGGTACGAGTCCGTACTGAGCCATCAGTTCCGGATTCAGCCATATACGCATACTGTAGGTATCACCCAAAAGAGTTGCATCACCTACACCCTCAATACGCTTGATTTCCGGGATTACGTTAATATCCAGATAGTTGGCAAGGAATGTTTCATCGTATCGTCCGTCTGTACTGACCAGTGATGTAATCTGCAAGAAGCTGGTCTGTCTTTTTGAAGTAGAAACACCGATTTTGGTTACTTCCGAAGGCAAAAGACCCTGTGCTTTTGATACACGGTTCTGTACGTTGACAGCTGCCATGTCCGGGTCAGTCCCTTGTTTGAAGAAAACCTGAATCTGTGCAGTACCCGAGTTGGTGGCAGTAGATGTAATGTACATCATGTTTTCTACACCGTTGATGCTTTCCTCTAGTGGCATGATGACACTGTTCATTACAGCATCTGCGCTGGCACCAGTATAAGTTGCTTCTACAGTAACTGTAGGAGGTGCAATGTCAGGATACTGTTCTACCGGCAATGATATGAGTGAGATAAATCCCACCAATAAAATTACGATGGAGATGGAGATAGCCATCACCGGTCGTTTTATAAATATATTTCCTTTCATTTTTATCTGAAATCTTTATGTACCTTAAAATGTGATTTCTATATATTGGCTTATTTTACTTGAGTACCTTCACGAAGAAGTCCGGCACCTTTGGCAACAATTTCATCACCGGTATTCAGCCCTTCGAGTACGATGTATTCACGTCCATCGTTATAAGGAGCCACTTTGATTAGTGTAGAAACAGCTTTACCGTCTACTACCTTAAATACAGAAATCTTGTCTTGCTGTTTTACTGTAGCCTCTTGTGGGATAATGATATACTTGTTGTAAGTGGCAGGAATCACTACCTTACCGGATGCTCCACTCAGAAGAAGTCCCTTTTCATTTGGGAAAACGGCACGCACGCCTACAGAACCTGTTTGTGTATCAATTACCCCACTGATAGATTCAATTTTACCTTTTTCAGCATAGGTCGTTCCGTCATTCAGTTTAAGTGTAATTTCCGGCATTTTGGTAAGTGCGTCTTCTACAGAACCATATTGGCGAACCATATCGAGAACCTGATTCTCTGTCATAGAGAAATACACATACATTTCCGAATTGTCGGACACCGTTGTAAGAGGTTCTGCGATAGTAGGGCCCACTAGCGCACCCACACGGTAGGGAAGCATACCTACTACACCGTTACTCGGACTTTTTACCTCTGTATAGGAGAGGTTATTTCTGGCATTCACTTCCTGAGCTTCAGCCTGAGCCAATTGCGCTTTTGCTGTAAGATATTGATTTTCTGAAGTCTTTAATGTAAAGTTTGAAACAACTTTGTTTGCATAAAGCTCTTTGTTGCTATTGTAGGTAAGCTCTGCTGTAGCAAGAGCTGCATTAGCCGATTTTACGTTAGCTTCGGCTGTGTTGAGAGCTGCCTTGTAGGGTACTTGGTCGATAATGAAAAGTACTTGTCCTTTTTTTACCTTTTCACCTTCTGTTACGCATAACCGCTGTATCGTACCGGAAACTTGAGGCATAATGTTTATATCCTGACGTCCGCGGATTGTTGCAGAATAGCCTGTCTCTACAGTCTTGTTTGCTACTTCTACACGCATTGTTTCATATCCGCCGACAGGCATTGCTGCCTGCTCTTTTTGTCCACAAGATGTGAACCATACTGTACTGCCAACTACTCCCATCAGTTGCAACCATTTCATGTTTACTGTTATCATATCATCTTTTAACTTAAAAAAACGTGACAAATATACATCCTTTATGGTTGAGGCTGGTGTTCATAATTTCTTTAAGGTTATTCAAAAACGGAATAAGTACTATCCTTTGTATTATATTAACGATTTATGGAATGAGTGTAAAGTTCACTTAAAAATCATGCTAAGTTATTATAAATTATTACTTTTACGTATGTGTAAAAATACTGGGATATGGAGATATTTAGACTTCCGGAATCGGAGTTATTCATAACAGGAACAGGTCATTCGGGCGTATTTGTAGCAGGACAGATAATAAAAGCGTATAATTATGCCATTTTATTTTGCAATAATGGATATGCTTGTATTGAGATAGAGTTTAACAGATATTCTATAACTAAGGATACGCAAGTTATTATTACAGCAGGAACGTACGTACAAGGTATAGAGGTTTCTGAGGATTTCAATTGTTCCTATATATATTTCAAGCAGAGTGTATACGATGAGGTGACTTCCCGATTGGAGCCATCGTTTACATTTTTCTTGAAAGAGTACCCTTGCGTAAAATTATCAGAGAAAGGTATAAAGAAGATTACGCTTGTGATGCAGATCATGGATGCTTACTATCATGAAAAAGACAATTGTTATAGGGCCGAGATCTTTAAGAATTACATTCAAAGTATGTTGTATGATATATATGATAAAACAAGAACACTTTTTAAAATAGAAAAATCTGAGAATATAGGCCGAAAAGAAGAGTTGTTTGTGAAGTTCATAAATCTAGTCTATAAACATAGCCCCGAAGAGCGTGAAGTCAGTTTTTATGCTGGTGAATTGCATATTACGGCAAGGTATCTTTCGGCTATTGTTCAAAGCATAGCAGAAACTTCGGCTAAAGAACTTATTGATAAACATTCAATACGTGCAATAAAAGCTCTGCTTAAATCTACAAATAAGTCTATTCAAACAATATCTTATGAGCTCCGGTTTCCTGACCAGTCTTTATTTGCGAGATATTTCAAAAAACATACTGGAATGACTCCTTTAGAATATAGAGCGAAGTAGATTTCTTTCGCCGGTGTGTTTGTGGTGTATCTTTATTATGAGGAACGTTTTTCATTTTTAAGCCGAAGTCTTCTCATAATTGTGGTGCAAGTTGGTCATAAAAGTGATAAACTTGGGTCGTACCG
>USQO01000057.1 GCA_900556845.1 uncultured Bacteroides sp.
GGCAGCGTCAGATGTGTATAAGAGACAGGTACGCCCCAATGTCATACTGCGAAAACCATCATAATAAAATAAAACTATCTTTTTAAGGAGTTTTGCCATAGGGGTAAAAGCAATTTAAATTTATAACTATTACAAAGAAAAGCACTTTATCGGTAAAAAACAAGCATTAGTCGGTATAATCCGTGTGCTAATCTAGTTAATTTGATATAGAAAAACAGGCAGATTACCTTTGCTGCATCAAATTAAAAATAGTCATTGAAAATGAAACGAGGAATATTATTTTACACGTTGATGACTGGCATGACTGGTATGGCAGCATGGGGACAGGATACTCCTGAAAGATGGTCACTGAATGACTGCATCGACTATGCTTTGGAAAAGAACATCCAGTTGCAGCAAAACTGGATTTCGTTGCAGGAAAGTTCCATCGACGTAAAGACGGCAAAAGCAAATCTGTTTCCTTCCTTGTCGTTTTCCACAGGGCATAATCTTACTAACCGCCCTTATCAGGAACAAAGTAATACGGTGAGCGGAACAGAAATTATCAGCAGTGACCGTAAGACGACTTACAACGGCAGTTTCGGACTGAATGCGCAATGGACCGTATGGAATGGAAACAAACGACTGAACAGTTTGAAGCAAAGCAAACTGAATGAGCAGATTGCTTCGCTCAATGTTACTGAATACGAAAACCTGCTGAAAGAGCAGATTACACAGATTTTTATCCAAATTCTGTACGCTGATGAATCGGTAAAAATAAATCAAAGTACGCTGGAGGTAAGCAAGGCCAACCGCGACAGGGCTAAAGAACTGCTTGCCGAAGGAAGTATCTCTAAAGCTGATTTGGCCCAGCTGGAAGCACAGGTAAGCAATGACCAGTATCTGGTGGTCACGGCAGAAAGTCAACTGAAGGACTATAAGCTGCAGCTCAAGCAATTGCTGGAAATAGACGGTGAGCAGCAAATTGAGCTTGTTTTACCGGAACTGGACGAATCGCAGGTGTTGCAGCCACTGCCTAAACAAAGTGATGTGTATGAAACCGCATTGGCTACGCGTCCTGAGATTCAAAGCAGCAAGTTGAACATTGATTATAACCGTTTGGGAATCTCGGTTGCCAAAGCGGGATGGTATCCTACTATCAGTCTGTCGGCTTCTACAGGCAGTATGACCAATAACGCAAGTACTCAGGGATGGGCCAGCCAGATGAAATATGGATGGAACAATGTTATTGGGGTTAACCTGAGTTTGCCTATTTTCAACAACCGCCAGACTAAAAGTGCGGTAGAGAAAGCAAGACTGCAATACAACAGCAGCCAGCTGGATTTCACGAACAAGCAAAAGGAACTTTATAAAAACATTGAATCACTGTGGCTGGATGCGTATAACGCACAACAGCAGTATGAAGCTGCCCAAACCAATACCACCAGCTATGAAACCAGCTTCGAGATGGTAAATGAGCAGTTCAGTCTGGGTATGAAAAATACCGTGGAACTGCTGACTGAAAAGAACAATCTGGCCAATGCCCGCCAGCAAATGATTCAAGCCAAATATATGGCTATTCTGAACCGTACCCTACTGAATTTCTATGCAGGATACGAAATTAAATTATAACACTAAACATTTCTATATATAAAATGAAAAGTAAATATATCCTGGCAGGAGCAGCTGTAGTTATAGCAGCTGGCTGCGTATGGCTGGTGACAGGCTCTAAAAAAGAGCAAAAAATCAGTTTCGTTACAGCAACAGTCGGTAAAGGGAATCTAAGTAACTCTATTACGGCTACCGGTACCATCGAACCGGTGACTGAAGTGGAAGTAGGTACACAGGTTTCTGGTATCATCGACAAGATTTATGTGGACTACAACTCGGTGGTAAAAAAGGGACAGTTGATAGCCGAGATGGATAAGGTTACACTGCAAAGTGAATTACAGTCGGCACAGGCTGCATACAACGGCAGCAAGGCCGAATATGAATATCAGAAAAAGCTTTATGAAAGGAACCAGAAGCTGCACGAAAAAAGTCTGATTAGTGATACGGACTACGAAGAATCGCAATATAACTACCAGCGGGCCAAAAGTACATACGAACAAAACAAGGCAGCGCTCTCGAAAGCCGAAAGAAACCTTTCGTATGCTACCATTACTTCGCCTATCGACGGTATCGTGACCAGCCGTGATGTGGAAGAGGGACAAACGGTTGCATCCGGCTTCGAAACTCCTACCTTATTCAATATTGCGGCCGACCTGACTAAAATGCAAGTTGTGGCTGATGTTGACGAAGCTGACATAGGCGGCGTAGAGGAAGGACAGCGTGTGAGCTTCACTGTAGATGCTTACCCGGAAGATGTTTTCGAAGGAAAAGTAACACAGGTACGCCTGGGTAGTACCAACTCTTCAAGCAGCAGTACTTCCAGCAGCACTTCCAGCGAAACGGTGGTAACCTACGAAGTAGTCATCAGTGCCGACAATCCGGAGCTGAAACTGAAACCGCGTCTCACAGCAAATGTCACTATCTACACACTCAATAAAGAGAATATTCTGGTAGTACCGAACAAGGCACTGAGGTTCACTCCTGAAAAGGAATTTGCCGGCGGACGTAAAATCACCGACTGCAAGGGTAATCATAAGGTATGGACACTGGAGGGTAATGAATTTATTGCTCACCCCGTTAAGACAGGTATCACAGATGGTATCAATACAGAAGTGACAGGAGGAGTGACCGAAGGTACAACTGTAATTACAGAAACGGCTATCGAACAACCGGAGATGGCCGGTGACAGTGAACGCAATCCGTTTATGCCTGGCCCTCCGGGAAGCAACAAGAAAAAGAACAAGTAAACATAATTATAAAGTGATAACAAAGTTTCTTTGTATTTTATTATAGTGTTGTTGTAATGTGTATACTTCGATGTGATATCGAGGCATGCAAACTTAAAGTCAAGATGTCCCCTTTATATCTTGGCGGAGTGGAGAGTGAGAAAGAGTTCTTGACTCTCCACCCTTTATAATATTTTACCTTATATATTCCAATAACAATATGAGCAAAACCGTAATTGAACTTCAGAATATCAAACGGAACTTTCAGGTGGGAGGCGAAACGGTGCATGCCTTACGCGGCATTACTTTCAACATCTATGAAGGCGAATTTGTAACCATCATGGGTACATCGGGTTCCGGAAAATCGACCTTACTGAATACGCTGGGATGTCTGGATACACCTACCAGCGGCGAGTACTTACTGGACGGAGTTTCTGTAAGGACTATGAGTAAAGCACAGCGTGCTGTATTGCGCAACCGCAAAATCGGCTTTGTATTCCAGAATTACAACCTGCTGCCAAAGACTACTGCGGTAGAGAATGTGGAATTACCGCTAATGTATAACGCTTCGGTGAGTGCTGCCGAACGGAGAAAAAGGGCTGTCGAGGCGCTCATTGCCGTAGGCTTGGGCGACCGGCTGGAACATAAATCCAATCAGATGTCCGGCGGACAGATGCAACGTGTAGCCATAGCCCGTGCTCTGGTCAACAATCCGGCTGTAATTCTGGCAGACGAAGCTACAGGAAACTTGGATACCCGGACTTCATTTGAGATTCTGGTACTGTTCCAGAAACTGCATGCCGAAGGCAGGACTATCATCTTTGTTACACATAATCCGGAACTGTCGCAATACAGCAGCCGAAATATTCGTCTGCGTGACGGGCACGTGATTGAAGATACTACCAACAACAATATTTTATCGGCCGCCGAGGCGCTTGCTGCCTTGCCGGTGAACGATGAAGACTAAACATCAGCAATCATGAATGGAACAAACTTATTCAAAATAGCTTTAAGAGCGCTTTCGAACAACAAAATGAGGGCGTTTCTCACCATGTTGGGAATCATTATCGGTGTGGCATCCGTTATCACAATGCTTGCCATCGGTCAGGGTTCGAAACGGAGTATCCAGCAACAGATTTCCGAAATGGGCTCGAACATGATTATGATTCACCCGGGAGCAGAAATGAGGGGTGGCGTACGCCAGGACCCGTCGTCAATGCAGACACTGAAATTGGAAAATTACGACAAGCTGCGGGATGAATGCTCGTACCTCAGCGGTATAAGTCCTAACGTTTCGGCTTCCGGTCAGCTTATTGCCGGTGCAAACAACTATCCGTCTTCAGTAAGTGGAGTCAGCATAGATTATCTTGCTATCCGGCAGCTCTCTGTAGAAAATGGAGAAATGTTTACCGAGGCCGATATTCAGACAGCAGCCAAAGTGTGTGTCATTGGAAAAACAATCGTGGACAACCTGTTTCCGGATGGTTCGGACCCGATTGGAAAGGTCATCCGCTGCAACAAAATCCCGTTGCGGGTAGTTGGTGTACTGAAGTCGAAAGGATATAACTCCATGGGTATGGACCAGGATGATGTCGTACTGGCACCGTATACTACCGTAATGAAGCGTCTGCTGGCCCAGACTTACTTGAGCGGAATTTTTGCTTCGGCCATTACAGAAGACATGACGGATATGGCAGTAGACGAAATCAGCACAATTCTGCGTAGAGAGCATAAGCTGAAAAAGACCGACAGCGATGACTTTACGATTCGTACCCAGCAAGAACTCAGCGCGATGATGAACACGACAACCGACCTGATGACTACCCTGCTGGCCTGCATTGCCGGAATTTCTCTGATAGTAGGCGGTATTGGTATCATGAATATCATGTATGTCTCGGTTACAGAACGTACACGCGAAATTGGCCTTCGTATGTCAGTCGGAGCCAGAGGGGTGGATATACTGAGTCAGTTCCTGATAGAAGCAATTTTAATCAGTATCACCGGCGAACTGATAGGAGTTATCATCGGATGTGTATCTAGTCTGATTGTAAAGAACGTAGCTCACTGGCCTGTATTTATCCAGCCTTGGAGTGTATTGCTTTCGTTTGCCGTATGTACTGTTACCGGAGTCTTTTTCGGATGGTATCCTGCCAAAAAAGCTGCCGATCTGGACCCGATAGAGGCAATACGTTATGAATAAATGCATGATACATTGAGGACTTATTGGTCCGAAATAACTATATTTGCAATACTATGAAATTTTCAAAGAATAACATACTGGAATTAGTTATACACATTATAGGATGGGGGATTGTTTTTGCATTCCCCTTATCCTTTATCCAGAAACTGAATAATGCGATTGAGTGGGACCAATACTTCAAGCATCTGGTTATGCCGGTTACGATGTTTTTCGTTTTCTACATCAATTATTTTGTTCTGGTGCCACGGTATTTGTGCAAAAGTAAAACGGGACAATTTATCTTTACGAATCTGATTATTATTTTAATCATAACTGCCGGACAAAGAATCTGGAGTAACTTGTTTTTTCCACCCCCTCCACCACTCCGCCCTACTCCACCTGAATGGATTTTCTTCCTACGGGATATGAGTAACCTTATCTTTACAGCTGTACTGAGTGCTGCTATTCGGATGAGTTCCAGTCTGAAAGAAGCTGAGACGGCAAGACGTGAGGCCGAAAGGGAACGCACAGAAGCCGAATTGAGCAACCTCAGAAACCAGCTGAATCCGCACTTTCTACTCAACACGCTGAATAATATTTATGCCCTGACTGCCTTTGATACGGAAAAAGCACAACAGGCCATTCAGGAGTTGAGCCGCTTGCTGCGCTATCTGCTCTACGATAATCAGCAAAATTTTGTTCCGCTGCAGAAAGAAATAGACTTCATTGAAAACTATATAAAATTAATGAAAATACGAATTCCCGGTAATGTAGAAGTCTGTACGGAATTCAACATCAGCAACAACAGTCGGACGAAAGTGGTACCGCTGATTTTTATTTCATTAATTGAAAATGCTTTCAAACATGGTATTTCGCCAACAGAAAAAAGTTTCATCCATATACAGATTGCCGAAGAAAAAGAACGGATTATCTGTAAGATAGAAAACAGCAATTTCCCTAAAAACGACAATGACAAAAGCGGTTCGGGCATAGGACTCGAACAAGTACAGAAACGGCTGAACTTACTGTATAGCGGAAAATATCAGTGGAACAAAGGTGTTTCCGATGATTTAAAAACTTATGTATCGTATCTAACCATTCAAACGGATTAAACCATGATTCTGAAATGTGCCATAGTAGATGATGAACCTCTTGCGTTGGAGTTATTGAAGAGTTACGTCAAAAAAACACCGGTTTTAGAGCTGAATGGCGCCTACTCCAGTGCCATTGAGGCCATGAAGATGCTTCCGGACAATCCGGTAGACTTGCTTTTTCTGGATATACAGATGCCGGAACTTAACGGACTTGAATTTTCGCACATGGTGCCCGAAGATACGCGCATCGTGTTTACTACGGCTTTCGGTCAGTATGCACTGGACGGATATAAGGTTAATGCGCTGGACTATTTGCTAAAACCTATCGGTTACACCGATTTTTTACAATCAGTCAACAAGGCTGTCCAGTGGTTCGACAGAAAACGAGGTACAGACAATGAACCAACAGACAAGCCCGACTTTATCTATGTAAAAAGTGACTATAAGCTGATTCAAATTTCCCTGAAAGATATTTTATATATAGAAGGATTGAAAGATTATGTAAAAATACATCTGGAAGGAGAAAACCGTCCGATACTTTCGCTCACCAGCCTGAAAGCGCTTGAAGAAAAGCTACCAACCGACCGGTTCATCCGGGTTCACCGTTCCTACATTGTGCAAAAACAGAAAATCAAGGTTATCGATAAAGCACGCATTGTTTTCGGGAAAGAATACATTCCGGTTTCTGAAAGCTACAAACAGGAGTTACAAAACTATATTAATGACCATTCTGTATGAGGAGTAATCTGTCTGTCGGACAGATTATTCTCCCATCACAGTAGCAACCACCTTGCGTGGCCCTCCATAATTACGGAACTCACACAGATAAATTCCCTGCCACGTACCCAGATTCAACCGTCCATCAGTGATAGGGATGGTTATCCCCACTCCTATTACAGAGCTTTTTCCATGGGCAGGCATATCATCCCAACCTTCGTCTACATGGTCATACCAAGACTGACGCTCTGGTATCATGTTATCCATAATCTTATCCAGATCACTACGTACATCCGGATCTGCATTCTCATTGATACTCAATGCCGCACTAGTATGCTTGATGAACAAATGCAACAATCCGAAACGGGGTAATGCTCCCAGATGGCTACAGACTTCATCCGTAATCAAATGACAGCCACGGCTGCGAGCACGCAAGGTAAATTCAACTTGTGTAACCATATCCTATTTATTGTTATTGTACCATATTGCTATTACCTTCTTTCTTATAGCCAGCCAGTTGAAAACAGACACCCCAATAAAGATTATCAAGCCTACCAGAACAGCCGACCAGAGTCCTCCTCCGAGGCCTGAAGGAAGCAAGCTTTCCAACACTTGCAAGTAACTGCATCTGCAAACCCAAACCAGTACCACAGACAACAGTAGCACTAAAGCGTTCAATGCAATACTGAGCAACTGATAAGGCAAAGCAACCTGAGACGGACTATAACCAATCAGCAACAGGTTTTCCAGTTTTACCGTATTTTTCTGTAGCAGCAGATACACGCTCAATATCAGGATATAGAATGAAAGCAGACTGATGAACAAGCCTACCAGCAGCACGATTCCCATAATCAGTTTCAAGAACCAGGCTGTTTTCCCGGTATCCAGTTTATTATCTTCTGTTTCATAACCTTTTTTCTGAAAATACTGAGCTATCCGTTCATCTGCCGGATTATGCACTTCCAGAATAAGGCGTGAGGGATTGGCTGCTTTACGCTCACCATATTTTTCATTGGCCCATTGCATGAATGCTTCGGGGACAAGTATCGTATTCAGGCGGTCGGAGAAACCTACGATCTGTCCTTTCAAGACATCTTGACTCCCGTTTCCTGCAATACGAATATCCAGCCGTATCATACCCAGTACACCTTCCGACAACTGAGGTAAGTTCCTGCTACGTGCAAAGCCAAAGTTATAGAGATTCAAGTAATTGCGCGGCAAGATAATAGGTACGGTAGCCGTTCCGGGAGTGAATGTCCACTTATCCGAAACAACGTCAACAAAAGCATCGGGAACAGATTCGAAAAACATAGCCGTCGACATGTTCATGCCCTGAAAGCCCATACCTGCCACCACTTTGAAACGCGAAGCCTGAAAAGCTCCTACATCCTTCGTAAAAGGCTGTTTACGCAAATCATCTACATCAGCATCCGAAAAACCTTGTGCACCGCCTACCAGACTTCCCAAAGTGCTTACCTTTCGGGTAACGACAATGTAGTCTTCCTGCATAAATGAGTCCTCACTGCTGAACACCGGTGCTATGTCCCTGTAAAACTGTACTCCCAGCAACACGATGGTCATACCAAACAGATTGGCAAAGAAAAAACCGACAAGCTGGGCATAGCTGATATGCTGCTTCAATAAATTCCAAATCAATTTCATAACTTTAATACCTTATGATATTCCATATTCAGATGCCGCCCTATGGATGTCAGTACGACTCCGGCTCCGTTTTTACGCACTTCTTCCAATAATATTTGCGCCATAATCTCACCGTTCGCCTCATCCAAATGGCTTACCGGCTCATCCAAAAACAGAAAGTCGAACGGCTGGCACAACGCACGGATAAAAGCAACACGCTGCTGCTGGCCAAACGACATTTTCCCTACCGGGACATTCCACTTGTCGGCGATGCCCAATGCTTCGAACCAGCGCTTTATTGCAGCCTTATCCTTATACCCCGTCAGTTTATTCTTCACCATAACATTTTCGGAAGCTGTAAGTTCCGAAAAAAGCCTAAGCTCCTGAAAAAGCATACTGATGTGCCTTCTGCGAATTTCAACCCAATCGGCCATCGTATGATTACGGATATTCACTCCATCAAAGCAAATAATGCCTTGATAATCGTTCCGATAACCATATATATAACTGCACAAAGAAGACTTGCCTGTTCCTGATACAGCCTCAATCCGATAGTAAACGCCTTTATCAAGCGTCAAATCCTGATGCCACACCTGTGAATCTATCTGATTTCTGTCCGCAAAAACGGCAGGCAATGTCTGCTGCAAATGAATGCTATTCATATTATCAATCCGTTATTAGAAATTCTGTATACCCTCCAACACCTGTCTGAGCAAATTTTTCTTGGTTTCCTTAGAAGTGAGCACTACTTCGGTATGTTGCCAGTCGGACGACATAACCGTCAGCTTATCCAGCGTATTGAAGACAGTAGCCACCGTGCGTACCTCTGCTGTAGGAATGCCATACAAAAGGCTAGCCAAAGACGGGAAAGACATATACATAAAAAACTGCTTGCCTTTCACTGAGTCCGCCCACGGCAAACTATGCAAATTCTGTCCCAACGGACGGGCATCGATAGCTTCCTGTTTATTTGTCAAATAGAAACGGTTGTTCTTGACTCCCAGCCAGAGACGATTCATCCCCGCATAACGCATCATGCCGTATGCTCCACGAAACTCATAAGCGTCCGGCCCAACAGTAACCAACTGCATTTCTCCACCGGTAAGTGCCAGCAAAGGCTTTAAATCCTCAAAGGTCTGCAGGAAAGAGCTGTTCTTCACATCAGCATACATGATAAAACCGGCATTGTTCGCATCCAATGCCAGACAGATTTCACCATCTATCGCCTGGAAGATACGGTACAAATCGACGGGGAAAAGCGGACTCTCCAGTGTCTGACGGATAGTCGGATTCTCGCATAACAACTCGTATGCTTTCTCACCCTTCATATTTCCGCTCATCCAGCAAGCTACAGCCGGTGCAAAATAATCCAGATAAGTTCCCTTGAGCGGCTGAAAAGCCAGCTGCTGTTTCTTCATAAAAGCCAGAATCTCCTTGTTCTCCGTCGTATTCCGGACATTCATAACCAACTTTCCATTCTCGAAATTCACTTGAGCCTGCATCTTCATGTCTTCCAGATTCAACGTCGCAGGCAATCCCATCGAAAACATGGATACGATTTCGTGAGGCACAATGCCCATATTTCCCGAGATAGCAATATCGGCCTTCTCAATCATCATGGTCTTGAAATCATCTGTACCGGCATAGCTTCCGGCTTCATCCTGCCCCAGCAAGACGGCTGCCATATAATTCAAATCTTCAGGCTGGCTTGCCTTGTCGCTATATAACGCCAGAAAGGCACCGTCTGAAAAAGCAAGCAACGCTTTTCCGGCCACTGTCCATTTAAACGCCTCAGCCTCGTGTATTTCACCACATACTCCCTGCTTGTGCAGTACCGACATCGTACGTTCCACATCTTTCTGCTTCTTTACACGTACCACGGCTCCTACATTGGCCGACTGACGGCCTACAAAAACATAAACAGGGTCTGTGAAAGACAAGCCGCTGGCACTCGGGTCTGCAAATACCTCTTCGAGCAACTGTACGCCTTCTTTGTCCAGCCCCTGCATCAGCGCATCATGCAACTTCTTTACAACGGCTGCTCCCTCGCCTTCCGACAAGCCACTCTTATCGGCCATCGCCTTCAAATCTACGGCCATAACCAATGACGCATCTTTAGGCAGAGCATACTGGTGTGCCACCTTTTCGGAACAAGCCGTTCCCAAAAAGATTACGACCAGTGAAACTAAAAGTATCTTGATATTTTTCATCGCGAGTCTATGCATTAAAGAACTATCTTTGATTAAACAGATTCATGATATGAACGGAAACAAGCGCTGCCGTTTCTGTACGCAAACGCGATTTTCCCAGACTGATAGAACGGAATCCCAGCGATTCTGCCAGCTTGACTTCTTCAGGACTGAAATCACCTTCCGGCCCAATCAGCACCAGTGCATCTTCACCCGGAACAAGAATTTCCTTCAGCAGCGGTTTCTCGCCTTCGTTACAATGAGCTATAAACTTCTGTCCGGCGAAATCCTGCTTTACAAAACGGGCAAAATCCATCATTTCGTTCACTACCGGCTTTCTGGCCTTGAGCGACTGCTTCACTGCCGACACCACGATTTTTTCCACACGTTCCGTCTTGATAACCTTACGCTCCGAGTAGCGACAGTTCAGAAAACTCAGTTCGTCGAAACCAATCTCCGTAGCCTTCTCGGCCAGCCACTCAATACGGTCCATATTTTTAGTAGGTGCCATGGCCAAATGCAAATGTCCGTTCCATAAAGGCTCCTGCTCTATCGTTTCGGTCACCTTCACCTGACAGCGCTTACCGCTGGCCGCACTGATTACCGCTTTATAAAAACAACCTTTCCCATCCGTAAGCATCACTTCGTCGCCCACTCCCAAACGGAGTACGCGCAGACAGTGTGCCGCTTCTTCTTCCGGCATCTCGCAGGTCACTGCAATATCCGGTGTATAAAATACATGCATAATACTTTTTTCCGTTTTTTATTCATTTTCACCGTCCGCATCCGTCCGGCTCATTTCGTTTTCTCTTTTCAAAATCTCATCGCGCAGCTGTGCCGCACGCTCATAGTCTTCCTGCTTCACCGCCTGTTCGAGCGCCTTCCGTAAAGAAGGCAAGTCCACAGCATTGACAGAAACCGTATACGATGAACCGTCACTGGATATATAGCGCAACTTTTCACGCTCCAGCACCTCCTCGAACACAAATATCGGGAAACCCTGTAAATGAGCCAAAATCAGTGCATCCGAGATACGTACATCCAGCTCGAAAGCAGACCCGTCTTGCCGGTACATTGACAAACGCGTATAAAAAATACCCGATTTAATTTCGTACACCAAAGCTCTGTCTACCGACAAACCTCCCTCCTGAATCATCGCCGTCATCAGGTTATGGGTAAAAGGCCGCGGTGCCGGCACCTTCATACTGGCAGCCTTCAGTAATCCCGCAGCATGTGCGTCCATAATAACAGCCAACTGGCGTTTTCCCTGTTTCTCTCTCAGCAAAATAGCATACGAACTGGATGGGGAAAGCACCATTGATATCTCGGACAAAACAATCTCTACCTCTTTCATTATAAATCCTCCTTGAATAAATCAACATTCAGCTTCTAACGTGCTTATATTTAAAAATAAAAGCAAACAGCACGGCCACTACTGCTGCATAAACGGCAAATACATCCCAGGCATGTGCCCATCCCTCAACCTGAGGTTCCGAACTGGAAAAGTCCACAAACATATTGACAACGGCCTGTGCTCCCAACGTTCCCACTGTAGCCCCGATACCGTTGGTCATGATGATGAACAGTCCTTGCGCACTGGAACGGATGGAAATATCAGTCTCCTTATCTACAAACAGCGAACCAGATACATTAAAGAAATCGAACGCCACTCCATACACCAGCATAGACAGAATAAACATCCATACACCGTCTCCCGGATTACCCAGACCAAACAAACCGAAACGGAACACCCAAGCCACCATGGCAATAAGCATCACTTTCTTAATACCAAACCGACTCAAGAAGAAAGGAATCAGCAAGATGCAACAAGTCTCACTAATCTGCGAAAGCGAAATCAACAGATTGGCATGCTGCACTCCAAACGTATCTGCATACTCCGGAATACTTCCGAAACTGGAAATAAACGGATTGGCAAATCCATTGGTTATCTGCAAAGAAACACCGAGCAGCATGGAAAAGATAAAGAATACCGCCATTTTGCGCTGTTTGAACAGCAGGAAAGCACGCAGGCCAAAGGCATCGACAAACGATTTACGTTCGCCCGAAGATGCATGATTTACCGGACATCCCGGCAACGTATTGGCATACACAGCTAAAAGAATACCCCAAGCCGCACATGCAAAAAACTGCATATAGTTATGCTGGAAGCCCAACAAATCTACCAGCCACATGGAACATATAAACCCGATGGTACCGAAAATACGGATAGGCGGAAAGTTACGGATAGCATCCAGCCTGACCTTGTCCAGAGCCGTAAAGGCAACCGAATTGGAAAGTCCCAGTGTGGGCATATAAAAAGCTACACTGAATGAATATAAAGTAAACAAAGGACCAAATGCAATGTCATCACCGGCCGTCATTCCATAATAACCGGCTGCTGCCATAAACAGGGCGGCTACCAGATGGCTTAATCCCAAAAGACGCTGTGCCGGTACCCAGCGGTCGGCTATAATCCCCAAAATAGCCGGCATAAACAATGAAACGATTCCCTGCATGGCATAAAACAGGCCTATTTTTCCTCCCAGTCCGATGCGCGCCAAATAGGCTCCCATAGAAGTCAGATAAGCACCCCATACTGCAAACTGCAGGAAATTCATCACGATTAGTCGTAACTTCATATTCATAAAAATAGCAATTTAATTTTAGATAACTCAGGTTGATTATAGCAAAGATACAGAAAACATTTATATGTATTCGCGAATTATGCTAAAAACATATTCACCGAATACCTATTTTTATAAAAATCATCCCTTTTCCTGCCGGACTTGTTCGCATGCATACCTTATCCAGTGCCTGTCTCTTATACACATCTCCGAGCCCACGAGAC
>USQO01000058.1 GCA_900556845.1 uncultured Bacteroides sp.
CCAACGACCCTCTGATTAACAGTCAGATGCTCTAACCGACTGAGCTACTGAAGAATGCTTGCAATTAAGTTTTATAAGAGCTCTTCAGGTTGGACTTGAACCAACGACCCTCTGATTAACAGTCAGATGCTCTAACCGACTGAGCTACTGAAGAAGGTTATTTTTCTCAATTGCGATGCAAAGGTAGTAGGATATTTTGAAATATGCAATATCTTTGCAAAAAAAAATACGCAAAAATGGAAAAAATTATAGGTATAGGTAATGCACTGGTAGATGTCTTGTTTGCTGTAGACCGGGATGAGATGCTACAGGATATGGGACTTCCGAAGGGAAGCATGCAGTTGGTGGATGAGGCTATGATGCTGAAAATTAGGGAGATGTATGCTGGTGAAAAGGTGCACAAGGCTACCGGTGGCTCGGCTGCCAATACGATTTACGCACTGGCTAATCTTGGAGCGGCCACAGGTTTCATCGGAAAGGCCGGTGAAGACGAACTGGGAGATTTTTTTGCGAAGAACATGAAAAAAAATAATGTGGACCTGAAATTATTGCGTTCTTCACTTCCTACCGGGATTGCTTCTACATTTATTTCGCAGGACGGACAGCGTACGTTTGCCACTTTTTTGGGGGCGGCGGCTACCTTGCATCCCGAAGATTTGTCGGTGGACATGTTCAAGGGGTATGCCTATTTCTATGTGGAAGGTTATTTGCTGCAGGATAAAAAATTGATTATACGGGCTATGCAACTGGCAAAGGAGGCCGGGTTGCAGGTTTGTCTGGACTTGGCTAGTTATAATATTGTAGCAGGGCAGGTAGATTTCTTCGACCAGCTGATAACGAAGTATGTGGACATTGTTTTTGCCAACGAGAGTGAAGCTTTGGCTTTTACAGGCAAGCAACCGGATGAGGCTGTGCATGAAATAGCGGCTAAGTGTAGTGTGGTTGTCCTGAAACTGGGAGGCGAGGGTGCCATTATCAAAAAAGGTACCGAGCTGATACGTATAGAGGCGGCTGATGTGAAAAAGGTGGTGGATACGACAGGGGCAGGCGACTTTTTTGCTGCCGGTTTTATGTATGGACTGATTTGCGGCTATTCGCTGGAGAAGTGTGCTGCACTGAGTAATATTCTGGCCGGACAGGTAATACAGATTGTGGGAGCCAATCTGAGCAAGCGCCGCTGGGAGCATATCCGTGAGGAGATTGCCGTGCTGGTACAGCCATAAGGCAGCGGGCAACTGCATGAGCGGCAAATTAAGTTAAATATGCAGGATTTTCTACCGTAGGTTGCAGAATAATGTTTTTATTTGTGTCTGAATTTTAGATTATTGCATTATCATGAAGATAAATTCGAGATTTTTGTTGCTGGGAGGTATGGTGACACTGCTTGGAGCCGGTTTGCTGGGTTTCAAGGAAGACGACCGTAATTTCCAGATTGTGAAGAACCTAGATGTGTTCAACTCGGTCTTTAAGGAGCTGGATATGTTCTATGTAGATACGATTGATGCCGAAAAGATGATTCAGAACGGCATTAACGGTATGCTGGCACTGACTGACCCGTATACAGAGTATTATCCGGAGGAGGAGATGGGTAGCCTGAAACAGATGATTACCGGAAAATATGCCGGTATCGGAGCTACTATCCGTTATTACGATGCGAAGGACCGTGTGGTGATTACGGAACCGCTGGAAGGTACTCCTGCTCAGGAGGCAGGTCTGAAGGCGGGTGACGTGATTCTTTCTGTAGGCGGAAAGGACATGGTGCGTGGCGATATGGAGAAAAACGAGCTGACGGATCATGTCAGTCAGGAGTTGCGGGGCGAACCGGGTACTTCTTTCTTATTGAAGGTGGAGAGACCGGGAAAGAACAAGCCGCAAGTACTGGAGTTCAAGATTACCCGACGCAGTATCCGTCAGAATCCGATACCTTATTATGGAATGGTGGCCGACTCGGTAGGTTATCTGGCATTGTCGGAGTTTACCGAGAACTGTGCCAAGGACTTTAAGAAGGCTTTTATTGAGCTGAAGCAGAAAGGAGCGTCTTCGCTGGTTATCGACCTGCGTGGAAACGGAGGTGGTTCTTTGTCGGAAGCTGTGGATATCGTCAATCTGTTTGTTCCTAAGGGCAAGGAAATCGTTACGCTCAAGGGAAAGGTGAAACAGAGTGAAGAGGGTTATAAGACCGAAAGTGAGCCGGTAGATACCGAAATTCCATTGGTAGTACTGGTAGACGGCAGTACGGCTTCGGCTGCAGAGATTGTAAGCGGTTCCTTGCAGGATTTGGACCGTGCCGTGATTGTGGGTAAGCGTACTTTTGGAAAAGGATTGGTGCAGGTGCCTCGTCCGCTGCCTTATAATGGTAGTCTGAAGGTGACAACGGCCAAATATTACATTCCAAGCGGACGTTGTATACAGGCCATTGATTATGCCAAACGAAATGCCGATGGTTCGGTAGCCCGTACGCCCGACAGTCTGACGCACGTATTCCATACGGCTGCCGGCAGAGAGGTGCGTGACGGAGGTGGTATCCGGCCGGATATAGAGGTGAAAGGCGAAAAGTATCCGAATATCTTGTTCTATCTGATGAATGAGGATGTGATTTTCGACTATGGTACGCAGTATGTGCTGAATCATCCTCAGCTGGCTTCGGTGGCTGATTTCAAGCTGACCGACAAGGATTACGAGGACTTTAAGGCACTGGTGAAAGAAAAGAAATTTACGTACGACCGCCAGAGTGAGAAAGTGCTGAAAAACCTGAAAGAAGTAGCCGAATTCGAGGGCTATATGGATGATGCCAAGGCGGAGTTTGAAGCGCTCGAAAAGAAGCTGACGCATAATCTGGACCGTGATCTGGACCATTTCAAGAAGCCGATTCAGGAAATGATTGCGCAGGAAATTATCAAGCGTTATTTTTATCAGAAGGGGGCTTGTATGGAAAGACTGAAGGATGATGCGGATTTGAAGAAGGCGCTGGAAACTTTGGCCGACCAAACAAAATATGCGGGAATACTGACTGTGCCGGAAAAAACGGAAACAGCGGTTGCCAAGAAATAGAAAGTCTGGATTTACTTGTATATAAATAAAGCGGGGCTGCAAAAGAGTTTTTTCTTTATGCAGTTCCGCTTTCTATGAAATGGGTACTTAACAGTTTTCGTGATAGTCACCGTTTGCCTTTATCAGTTCAATCAGCTTTTCAACAGCTTGTTCTTCCGGAATATTCTTTTCGATACATTCCTTCCGTTTGTACAGACTGACTTTGCCTCGTCCGGCTCCTACATAACCGTAATCGGCATCGGCCATTTCGCCCGGACCGTTTACGATGCATCCCATGATTCCTATTTTCAAGCCTTTCAGGTGTGAAGTGGCTGCTTTTATGCGGGCTATCGTTGCTTCAAGGTCGTAAAGGGTACGTCCGCAACCCGGGCAGGAGATATATTCGGTTTTGGAAGTGCGCACTCTTCCTGCCTGCAGGATACCGAATGCTGTTTCGTCTACTTTCTGTACCGGAATATCATTTCCTTGGTTGAAAAGTAAAATACCGTCGCATAAACCGTCGATGATGAGGGCACCCATGTCGGCAGCAGCTTTAATCTGAAGGTCTTCCAGATTGGTTTCGCTATAGTGCTGGAAGAATACTACCGGATTCTGTAATCCCTGACAGGTGAGCTGATGCACCAGTCCGCGGAATTCTCCCAAACGGTTGGGATGGTTGCTCTGTGCTACGATGACCACTTCGGGGTGCAGACGCAAGCCTGCTACTACCTCTTCGGTAAGGGCCATATAGGTCATGAACAGGAATTTCTGTTTGGCCGGATGGTGGTGCAGTTCGACCATCTGCTTGAAATTGAATGCCGGATAAGTGCCTTCTGTGCCGTCCCATACGTTGGCATCGACGATATACCCGGTGTTTGTATCGGCTTTTTCGGGTAATTGCTGTCCGCAGTAGATGTAATCGGGCTTGAACTGAGGATTCGTATCCAGGTTTCCTTCCAGTCGTGCGGAAATAACTACCGGGAGATTGTCTCCGCCGATGTTTCCTACGGGCTGTGTCTTTCTGCGGGTAGGGTGGATGTAATTGAAGTCGGGTGCTTCCATACCTGGAATGTACGGATGTCCGGCACGCTTCGTTACATAGTCTACCAGTTTGCGGGCAACCGGGATTTCTGCTTCGGGAGCCTCGCTCAGTGAAACGCGGATGGTATCGCCCAGTCCGTCGCATAACAGTGCTCCGATACCCAAAGCAGACTTGATACGGCCGTCTTCACCATCTCCGGCTTCGGTTACTCCCAAGTGGAGTGGGAATGCCATATTCTCTGCTTCCATTTGCTGGGCCAGCAGACGTACGGTCTGTACCATGATGACGGTGTTCGAAGCTTTGATGGAGATAACCACATTGGTGAAATTCTCTGCTACACAGATGCGCAGGAACTCCATGCAGGACTCGACCATTCCTTCGGGGGTATCACCGTAGCGCGACATGATGCGGTCGGACAGGGAGCCGTGGTTTACACCGATACGGATGGCTGTATGGTTCTCCTTGCAGATGTTGAGAAAAGGAACAAGGCGCTCGCGTATTTTCTGGATTTCCTGGGCATACTCTTCGTCGGTATATTCCAGTTTCTTGAAAGTGCGTGCGGCATCTACATAGTTGCCCGGGTTGATGCGTACCTTTTCGGCATAGAGGGCTGCCACATCTGCTACGTTCGGGTTGAAGTGGACATCTGCCACAAGTGGAGTGTCGTATCCCTGCGAGCGGAGACTCATGTTGATGTTTTTCAGGTTCTCTGCTTCGCGTACTCCCTGGGTAGTGAGACGGACGTATTCTCCACCAGCCTGAATGATGCGTTTGGCCTGTTCTACACAGGCTTCGGTATCCATGGTGACCGTGTTGGTCATACTCTGTATGCGTATAGGATAAGCGCCACCCAAAGGAGTGGCGCCTACATATACTTCATTTGCCTGTCGGCGAGAATAATTGAAGTAATCCATTAATTTGTCTTGTATGTGTATTTAACTTCTTTCAGCTCTTCGTTGGCTTTTACAATCTTGTTTTTCAAGCCTTCCTTGTAGGCTGCAAATTTTTCGGCCAATGCAGCATCACTCAGAGCCAGCATCTGTACGGCCAGAATAGCTGCATTCATGGCACCGTTGATGGCTACGGTAGCTACTGGGATGCCGGGAGGCATCTGAATGATGGAGTAAAGTGCGTCTACTCCGTCCAGAACAGAACCTTTTACAGGAACGCCGATGACGGGAAGAGTAGTGTTGGCTGCAATTACTCCCGGCAGTGCTGCTGCCATGCCTGCTGCGGCGATAATTACTTTGAGGCCGCGGTCGGCTGCTCCTTTTGCAAACGCTTCTACCTCGGCCGGAGTACGGTGAGCCGAAAGGGCATTCATTTCAAAAGGAACTTGCATTTCGTCGAGCAGTTTGGCCGCTTTTTCCATTACTGGAAGATCGGATGTGCTGCCCATGATGATACTTACAATTGGTTTCATAATTTGTTTTATTTATTCATTAATGATATTCTTGTATGCTTCGGCATCCAGCAGCGTATCCATCTGAGAGAGGTCGCTGGGTTTGAGTTGGATAATCCAGCCTTCGCCATACGGGTCTTGGTTGACCAGTTCCGGGTTTTCTTCCAGAGCGCTGTTTACTTCCAGTACTTCGCCTGCTACAGGGAGGAAAAGGTCGGAAACTGTTTTTACGACTTCTATGCTGCCGAATACTTCGTTTTGCTCGAGTGTTTCACCGGCTGTAGGGACATCTACGAAAACAATGTCTCCCAGTTGTTCCTGTGCATAGTCGGTGATTCCTACGTAGGCAATATCGCCTTCCAGACGAATCCATTCGTGTTCGCTGGTGTACTTTACGTTGTTTGGAAAATTCATAATGTCTCGATTTTAAGGGTTTATATCTTGATTCAAATAAACAAAATTCCGGTGATTCCACAAAATAAACCTACAATAAATCCGCCCAGTACCTCGGTAAGTGTATGCTGCTTGACGATGATGCGGGCCGAACCAAGCATCCCGGCAAGCAGAATGCTGACGCTTAGCCAGAAGACGGGATTGAAGTGGAAGATGAAACTGTAGGACAACAGGCCGCCTACCAGCAGACCGCTGCTGGCTACGTGGGTGCTTATCTTGATTTTCAGGTTTACCAGTGTACATATGATCATGCAAATCAGCGTGGCAATGATAATGCCCGACATGTAGCGGGGAAGATGCAGCTTGTACATGGTGCCCAGACAGCCCAGATAACTGATGATGGTCAGTCCGTAAGGAATGAAACGGTTTTTCCGGTGGGTAAGTCCTTTGATGCCTAATCCGCTTATTTTCTGATGCAGATAGATGGCCAGCATGGGCAGCAATATGGTGAAGCAATATACCATGGACAGTATAATGAGCTTGTATTGCAGGGGCATGATGCGCAAATAGGTGCAGAAGAACAATAGCAGAAAAGCTACCAGTGGAACCATGAAGGGAGTAAAGATGGCCGAAATTACTCTGGCTATAAGGTATAGCTTGTCTTTCTGTATCGTTGTGTCTTCTGTTCTTTCTTCCGGATTGTGGAAGGTGAGCTGGTCAGGAATATTTGTTTCCATGTTGTTATCGTCTTAATCTTGCTACAGGTATATTAAGTTGTTGCCGGTATTTGGCTACCGTTCTTCGTGCAATGGGATATCCTTTTTCTTTGAGGCAGTCGGCCAGTTCGTCGTCGGTGTAGGGCTTGTTTTTGTCTTCACCGTTGACCAATTCTTTAAGGATGCGCTTTATTTCACGGATGGAAAGCTCTTCGCCGTCTTCGGTAGTATAACCGTCGCTGAAAAAGAACTTCAAGGCATAGATGCCGAAATTGGTTTGCACATACTTGCTGTTGCTGACTCTGGAAACGGTAGAGATATCGAGCTTGGCACGTTCGGCTACATCTTTCAGAATCATGGGCTTGAGAAGTGACTCATCGCCTTCCTGGAAAAACGGACGCTGCAGGTCTATAATGGCCTGCATGGTAGACATGAGGGTTTGCTGACGCTGCTTTACGGCATTGATGAATCCTTGGGCTGCATCTACCTTCTGTTTCAGGAACAGCATGGCATCTTTCGACTCTTTGCTCTGGTTGTTCTTGTTGCGTGTATGCTCGTCCAGCATTTCCGTAAACTCCCTGCTGAGGCGTAGCTCGGGAATGTTGTGGTTGTTGAGGCTCAGCAATATGGTTCCGTCATCTTCCGTTTCGACAATGAAATCGGGTATAATTTGCTGGAAATTCTTTCCGATAGCTTCTCCCAGCGAGCTTCCCGGGCGTGGATTGAGTTTGACCAGTTCGGCTACGGCTGCATCGTATTGTTCTTCGGATATGCCGAGACGCTGGATGATTTTCTCCTTGTTTTTGCGGGTAAAATCATCGCAGTATTTATCGATAATGTCATATTCAATCTGTTTCAGCGGAGAATTTTCTTTCCTTTTTATCTGAAGCAGCAGACATTCCTGCAGATTGCGTGCACCGATTCCTGCCGGGTCGAAGTCTTGGATGACGTTTATAATATGTTCTAATTCCTCTGGTGTAGTGGAAATCCCGTGATAGATAGCCAGTTCGTCAATCAGTGTGTCGTTACTCTTACGGAGCAGTCCGTCATCGTCCAAAGACCCGATAATATACTCTGCCAGTTCTTTTTGATGGGCATCCAAATCCTGCATGCTTAACTGTTCTTTCAGCGTTTCGTAGAAAGACGTTGTATCCGAAAATGGAATTTCTTCGGCTACTTCTCCTTTGGAACGGTTGTTTTCCTGAAGCTTATAGTCGGGTATATCATCTTCGGTACGGTAATCTCCCAGTGACAAGTCTTCACTGCTTTCGGGGTTAGGATCTCCGTTCTCGTCTACGTTATAATCGTTTTCAGTGTCATTGTCGGGTGCTTCTTTACCTTCCTCCAGGGCTGGATTGTCCAGCAGTTCTGCGTGAATACGTTCCTCCAGTTCCATGGTTGGCAGTTCTAAAAGTCTTACTGCCAAAATTTGTTGGGGAGAAAGAGTCTGTACCTGTTGCTGTGCCTGTGTCTGCACCTGACGTGAACCTTGTACCATTTTGCTGTTGTTTTTGTATTTTACACAAAAGTAGTTATTTGTTGGTGAATATACCTTGTTCTTGGGATTTTTTAATACTGGAAACTGCTTCCTCCCAGGAATTCCCTAAGAAGTGACGTTGGAGGAAGTTCCCGGTCTTGTACGGATGTAAAGTACTCCAGAAACCGGCGCAGCCTATATGCTTCTGAATATTCCGGACAGTTGTTTTTGACTTTGCGAAGAATGGGTTCGACATTGTCTTTCAGTACTGCCAGCTCGAACAGAAGTGCTGAGTTGAACATGGCGTCGGCATTTTCCTGATACGGGAATATCCATTTGTCTTCGCCTGCACGTACGCTTGGCCATCTGGCTATGGTCTCTTCGGCCGAGTATCCTCTGTATTTGAAGTCGCGTATGATTCTTCGGAGCAGTCGGTTGTCGGTGGTAGGGATATAGTTATGATTGTCGAGCATGATGGTTGTCAGGGCCGATACATAGATTTTGAACTTGTGGGCTTCGGGAATATGGGCTGTCAGCATCGGATTCAAAGCATGTATACCTTCCAGTATCAGTATCATGTTGTCCCGAAGACGCAGCTTCTTTCCGCTGGCTTCGCGCAATCCGGTTGTAAAATTGAAACGGGGCAGTTCTATTTCTTTTCCAGCCAGAAGGTCCTGAAGCTGCGATTCGAAAAAGTCCAGGTCTAATGCATACAGGGATTCATAGTCATAGTTTCCGTTACTGTCTTTGGGGGTATCTTCTCTGTTTACGAAATAATCGTCGAGAGATACCGGATAGGGGCGCATGCCACTGGCAAGCAACTGGATACTCAGGCGCTTGCTGAAAGTAGTTTTTCCGGATGAAGAAGGGCCCGAAATAAGAATGAGCTTCACTTCTCTATCGGTATTGGCCCGGTTGACAATCTCATCGGCAATGTGTGCTATCTTTTTTTCCTGTAAGGCTTCGGAAATGTTGATAAGTTCGGTGGCATGTCCTTCGTTGCAGGCAACATTCAGTTCGCCGACCGTACTTACTCCTAAAATCTGGTTCCAGTGATGTGATTCCTGAAAGACCTCGAGCATTTTTTCCTGTTTGATGACATCTTCCAGTTTCTCGGGATTCTCATAGCTTGGGATACGCAACAGCAGGCCATCATAGTATTTTATGAGGTCGAACAGACGGATGTAACCTGTGCTGGGAGCCAGACTTCCATAGAAATAGTCGACCGTATCGCCCAGTCTGTAGTAGCTGGAATATAGCTGTCCGCTGGTTTCCAACAGTAAGGCCTTGTCGTTCATACCCCGCTCTCTGAAGAGGCGTACAACATCTTCTGTATGTGATTCTACCCGTTCGAAAGGAATATCACATTGGATGATTTCCTTCATTTGAGCTTTGATTTTCTGAACGTCGCTGAGCTCAATTTTCCGGTCAATTATAAGATTGCAGAAATATCCTTTAGAAGCTGGATGCTCAAGGATAATTTGTCCGTTGGGGTAGAGGTCTTCAACCGCTTTTACCAAAACGAAGAACAAAGAGCGTACGTAAGTTCGCTTTCCAGACTGGCTGGTGATATCGAGAAACTCAACGTCTTTATTGTAGTACACCTGGAAATCGAGGCTTTCAACTTTGTTGTTTACTTTGGCGCTTATTGGGCCGTAGGGCATTTCCAAATTAAAACCATTATAAATATCAATTAAAGAACTTCCTTTCGGGAAATTTTTTGTCTGATTGTTGTTTTTGCAATATATTTGTAACATAAATGTAATATCTATTTCTAAACATGATGGAATTGTTTCGTAAGTTATCAAATAAAAATTTACAATCCAATTCCTGTTAAACTAATTACAAATGGAGTATTCTTTTTATGATTTTTTAAAGCTGGTAGGTTCGCTTGCGCTTTTCCTTTACGGAATGAAGATTATGAGTGAGGGATTGCAGAAGTTTGCAGGTGACAGGTTGCGTAACATTCTTACGGCAATGACAACAAACCGGGTAACCGGGGTACTGACTGGAGTGCTGATTACGGCACTGATACAATCTTCTTCGGCTACTACTGTTATGGTGGTTAGCTTTGTAAATGCGGGCCTTCTTACTTTAACTCAGTCTATTGGGGTAATTATGGGTGCCAATATCGGTACTACGGTTACTGCATGGATTATTTCTACCCTTGGGTTTAAAGTAGATATGGCAGCTATGTCGTTGCCTTTGCTGGCTGTAGGAATACCGTTGTTATTTAGTGGAAAGAGTAGTCGAAAATCAATTGGTGAATTTATTTTCGGCTTCTCTTTTTTATTTATGGGCCTTTCGCTTTTGAAAGGAAATGCTCCGGACTTGAGCCGAAATCCGGAAATGCTGTCGTTTGTACAGAATTATACGGATATGGGATATGGCTCTATCTTCTTGTTTGTCATCATCGGAACTATTCTGACTATGGTGGTACAGGCCTCGGCGGCTACAATGGCCATTACCCTGATTATGTGTGCTAATGGGTGGATAAGTTTTGAACTTGGAGCTGCATTGGTTTTAGGCGAAAATATCGGAACAACTATTACGGCCAATCTGGCTGCCCTTACTGGAAATACCCAATCCCGCAGAGCGGCTTTAGCCCATCTGGTTTTTAATATTTTTGGTGTTTGCTGGGTTTTGTGCGTATTCCATCCATTTATAGAAGGTGTTTCATGGTTTGTGGATAATGTGATGGGAACACCAGATCCGTCGGTTGCTGTTTCATTTAAATTATCGGCTTTCCATACTGCATTTAATGTTTGTAATGTACTCTTGCTGATTTGGTTTGTGAGACCAATTGAGAAGACTGTCTGCATGATTATTCCACAAAAAGCAGAGGATGAAGAATATCATTTGAAGTATATAGCAGGAGGGCTTCTGTCCACTTCAGAGCTTTCTATTCTTCAGGCAAGAAAGGAAATATTGGTTTATATCGACCGTACACACCGTATGTTTGGTATGGTAAAACAATTGTTTACCATGAAAGACGGGGCTGATTTTAATAAACTTTTCAGCAGAATAGAGAAATACGAGAATATCAGCGACCGGATGGAGCTTGAGATAGCACGTTATCTGAATAATGTACTTGACGGCCGGTTGAGTTCGGAAGGAAAGGCGGCAGTACAGGGAATGCAGCGTGAAGTGGATGAGATAGAAAGCATTGGAGACAGTTGCTACAATTTATCGCGTACCATTACTCGTAAGATAAATAGCAATGAGCCTTTTACTGAGAAACAAGAACAAAATCTTTTTCAGATGTTTGATTTGGTAGAACAGGCTTTACTGAATATGAGAGAGGTCGTGGAACATGCGGAAACCCAACGTGTTTCTGAAATCAATAAGGCTTTTAATCTGGAAAATGAAATCAACAATTACAGAAAACAGCTTAGAGATTTAAACCTGCAGTCGGTGAATAATAAGGAGTACGATTATCAGACTGGTATTTACTATATGGATATGGTAAATGAATGCGAAAAGCTGGGAGACTATGTGGTGAATGTAGTGGAAGCCAGCAGTATGCTTCGTGACAGAAAATAATTTAGTGCGTATTGTAAGCAATAAAAAAAGAGCTATTCGCCTTGGTGAATAGCTCTTTTTTTATGGTCTTAATTGTGGAGTTTACGAATTATTTTTCAATGCTAACCAATTCCACTTCGAAGATCAGAGTTGAGAAAGGTTTGATTGTTGGACCGGCTTCTCTTGCTCCGTATGCCAGTTCCTGTGGGATATAAAGTTCCCATTTAGAACCAACAGGCATCATAGTCAAGGCTTCAGTCCATCCTTTGATAACCTGGTCTGCGCGGAAAGTTGTAGGTTCTTTACGGTCGTAAGAGCTGTCGAACTGAGTTCCGTCAATCAAAGTTCCTTTATAGTTAACTTTTACTGTTGAAGAGTCAGTAGGAATAGCTCCGTTTCCTGCTTTGATAATTTTATATTGCAAACCGCTAGGAGTTGTTTTGACACCTTCTTTGGTCTTGTTTTCTGCAAGGAATTTTTCATTTTCTGCTTTGTACTCAGCATATTTTTCTTCTGTAGCTTTTGCTTTGATTGCATCTGCTTTTGTACGTACAAAGTCATTGGCAGTGTTCATGTCAACCATACCTTTTTCCTGTACGGCAGCAATGAAACCAGCCAAGAAGTTTTCTTTGCTCAAGCTGTTTACAGAGTCATTGCCAAACAGCTGTCTGTTGATAGCATCGAACATGTCGCCGCTGATTTGCTGTCCAATCTGCATACCAGCCATGTAGGCTTTCTGCTTGTCATCTGTTTCTTTTGTTCCCTGTTCGATACCTCTGATGAAATCAGCCATATATGCAGTATCTACGCCCATACGACTGATAACATAATCTTTCAGACCTTGTGTGTTGGTCATACCAATCATATATGATAATGAGTCAACGTCTGATTTGATGTTTGCTTTAGGTCCTTGTGCTGTACACGATGCCAAGCTGGCTGCAGCTGCAAACATCATGAAAATTGTGCTTTTTTTCATTTGTCTTTTTATCTTTAAAATATTACAAAACTTCAATTAATTCTACTTCGAAAATAAGTGTGCTGTGAGGAGGAATCATTTCACCGGCACCATTAGCTCCATAAGCTAAATCAGAAGGAATATAAAGCTTCCATTTTGCACCTTCAGACATTAACTGCAAAGCTTCTACCCATCCTTTGATGACCTGATTTACTCCAAAAACAGCTGGTTCGCCGCGTTTGATTGAGCTGTCGAATAATGTTCCATCGATAAGAGTTCCTTCGTAATGACAACGAACGCGATCGGTAGCTTTAGGCTGCTTGCCGTTACCTTCTGTGATAACTTCGTACTGTAATCCGCTAGGGAGTGTTACGATTTTTGGGTTTTTCTTATTTTCTTCGAGGAATGCTTTACCTTTTGCAATGTTTTCTGCATTGATTTTTTCTTCCAGTTCGGTAAAGTATTTGTTTACAATTTCGCGTGCTTCATTATGAGAAATAGCTGTTTGGTTACCTTCTAATACGTCCTTGATTGCCTGAGCGAAATCGTTTACTTCAATGTTGCGAGCCCCCATACTCAACAAGTTCTGGCCAATACCCAGGCCAATGGCGTAACTAAATTTATCCATAAAAACTGAA
>USQO01000059.1 GCA_900556845.1 uncultured Bacteroides sp.
GAGATTTCGAGATTCACTTGATGCGAAAATAATTAAAATTTGAGAATTTAACAAACCTGAAATTACTTTTTTTGTATAGATAAAACAAACGGCCGCCCTCTACAACGTAGAAAAGCGGCCGAAAAAACTATGAAAACAACAACTAGAGTTAATCTTCTTTGTTCTCTTCTTCGAATTCTTTCATCAATTTATTTTGAACATCAGTTGGTACAAGTTCATAGCTTGCAAACTTCATAATGAAAGAAGCACGTCCACCTGTCAATGAGCTTAATGATGTTGAGTAATTTGACATTTCCTTTAATGGTACTTTTGCCATAATCTTTTCGTATCCTTTTTCACTGGACATACCCATAATCATACCTCTTCTGCCCTGCATATCACTCATCACGTCACCCATCTTATCACTTGGAACAAAAACTTCTACATCATAAATAGGTTCCAAAATCTTTGGACCTGCATTTTTAAAGGCTTCGCTAAATGCATTACGTCCAGCCAACATAAATGAAATTTCGTTTGAGTCTACCGGATGCATCTTTCCATCGTAAACAATTACACGAACATCACGGGCATACGAACCTGTCAGAGGTCCTTGTTCCATACGGCTCATAATACCTTTCAGAATGGCTGGCATAAATCGTGCATCAATAGCACCACCTACAACACTGTTTACAAATACCAGTTTACCGCCCCATTCCAAATCAACAGTCTCAGTACCTTTTACGTTAATCTTAAATTCCTGACCATTAAATTTGTAAGTTTCCGGTAACGGCATACCTTCATAATAAGGTTCTACAATCAGATGCACTTCACCAAATTGACCGGCCCCACCCGACTGCTTTTTATGACGATAATCGGCACGTGCCGCCTTAGTAATGGTTTCTCTGTATGGGATTTTCGGTTCAAAGAACTGAATCTGCAACTTTTCGTTATTTTCAAGACGCCATTTCAAAGTACGCAAGTGGAATTCACCCTGACCGTGTACCAATATCTGACGCAGCTCTTTTGACTGTTCTACTACCCAAGTAGGATCCTCTTCACGCATGCGGTTCAAGATAGCCATCATCTTTTCTGTATCAGCTTCATTTACCGGTTTAATAGCACGTGAATATTTGGGGTTAGGATATTTTATAAAGTTAAATCTGTTTTCACAATCCTTGCCATTCAATGTATTGCCTGTTTTTACATCTTTCAATTTCACAGTACAACCGATATCGCCTGCTCTCAGTTCATCTACTTTTTCACGATTTGCACCGGCACATACATAAAGCTGAGCCATACGCTCTTTTGAACCTCTGTCGGCATTATTCAAATCATCACCTTCGTGTACCACACCGCTCATTACTTTAAAATACTGTACGTCACCAATGTGGGGTTCTACCGCTGTTTTAAAGAAATACAAAGAAGTAGGACCATTTGCATCCGGTGCAACAGGCACACCACGTGTATTATGCACAGTCGGCATTTCATCTACAAACGGAACAACATTACCCAAGAATTCCATCAAGCGGCGGACACCCATGTCTTTACCTGCACATACGCAGAATACTGGGAACATGCCACGAGCAGCCAGTCCTTTACGAATACCTTCACGCATTTCATCTTCTGTAAGCGATTCGGATTCGAAGAATTTTTCCATCAAGGTTTCGTCGTGTTCTGCGGCAGCCTCAACCAAGGTTTTGTGCCATTCCATAGCCTTTTCCATTTCCTCTGCAGGAATCGGTTCAATAGTTGGTTCACCACCTTCGGGGCCCCATGAATATTTTTTCATTAAAAGTACATCAATCAACGAATTAAATTCTGGTCCCGTAGTCATCGGATATTGTACTGGAACTACTTTCGAGCCATAATTTTCTTTCAACTGTTCCAAGACATGGTCGAAATCACATTTTTCGCTATCCAGCTGGTTAACCAGGAAAATAACCGGTTTGCCAAGTTTTTCTGTATAGCGGAAATGGTTTTGTGTTCCTACTTCAGGACCGTATTGTCCGTTCAGCAACAGAACAGCTGTATCTGTAACATTCAAGGCTGTAATGGCAGCTCCTACAAAATCATCACTACCCGGACAGTCAATAATATTCAGTTTCTTACCATTCCATTCTACATGATAAACGGTTGAAAAAACAGAATAACCATATTCCTGCTCTACTGGAAAATAATCACTAACTGTATTTTTTGCTGTAATTCTTCCGCGACGTTTTATAATACCACTCTCATAGAGCAAAGCTTCTGTGAGGGTGGTTTTACCTGAGCCATCATTGCCAAGCAGCGCAATGTTCTTGATTTCGTTAGTCTGATATACTTTCATAGTACTCTAGTTTTAATGTGTTTAACATATACTATGTGTTTCGTTTCACATAGCGATGCGCAAATTAGAAATTTATGTTCAGAAAAACAATAAGAATTGCGCTGTTACTAAACTATGTTCTGCGACATAGGAACACAAACAAACTTATTTACATACATGCATAATTCTAAGTTTATTTATACTTTTGCACTGAAAATTATAAACTTAATCATGGCTGGAATCTATCTGCATATCCCTTTTTGCAAAAAACGCTGTATATATTGTGATTTTTTTTCGACTACACAAAGTGAAAAAAAAGACAACTACTTGCAAGCATTATGCAATGAGCTCAAGTTGCGTAAAGATTATCTGGGAACTGAATGTATAGAAACAATTTATCTGGGAGGAGGAACACCTTCACAATTGGCCCCCAAAGATTTTGAACAAATATTTCAAACTCTAACAGATAACTTTCAAATTAGTGAAAAAGCTGAAATCACCCTTGAAGCAAACCCTGACGACCTGACCACTGCTTATATTGCCGATTTACAAAATTTCCCTTTCAACAGGTTGAGTATGGGTATTCAGACATTCAATGAGTACACCTTAAAACTCCTTAACAGAAGACACACGGCTATCCAGGCCATTCAAGCATACGATAATTGCCGAAAAGCCGGTTTTCAAAATATCAGCATTGATTTAATCTACGGTTTGCCCGGTGAAGACAAAGCACTGTGGCAAAAGGACCTCGAGCAAGCTACGAGCATGCAGCCGGAGCATATTTCAGCCTATCATCTCATTTACGAAGAAAATACCACTTTATGGAATTTGCGTGAACAGCATAAAGTACGCGAAGCAGATGAAGACCTGAGTCTTTCTCTTTTTTCGTTATTAATAGAACATTTATCAAACCATGGATACCAGCACTATGAAATATCCAATTTCTGTCTGCCTGGTAAACATTCACGCCACAATACCAGCTATTGGAAAGAAGAAAAGTATCTGGGATGTGGCCCATCTGCACACTCATACAATGGCACAGCACGAGAATGGAATATATCCTCACTCGATGACTATATAGCAGGTATCCAAAATGGAAACAGACTTCTCGAAACAGAGACATTAGATCTTTATACACGATACAACGATTACGTCATAACGTCTTTACGTACTTGCTGGGGAATGAACCTAGAACACTTAAAACAAAAATATGGAGAAAAACTATATCATTACTGCATGAAACTGGCTCGTCCTTATCTGGAACAAGACAAACTAAAAATAGAAAATGGTCATCTCATACTTACGCGTAAAGGAATCTTTTTGTCCGACGGTATCATGAGTGACCTTTTATGGGTAGAATAATAGTAATCTATTTTTTCTTTTCGCGTTCTTCTTCCTGAGGAATACGAAAGGCGGTATACAGTTCTATGACCGCTGCAGCCGAAAGGCATACAATCCATTCATTTCTTTTCATACACAGCATCATAACTCCAGCAGCAACAAGCAACATAGCTCCTATAATTTGCTGCCTACGCAACCGTCTGATTATAAAATTATTGCCATGATAACCATATTTCACCTGCTCGTATGCAAACGCCACAGCTCCAACCAAATAAATATAGGGAGCAGCCACCCAACCTGTTATCTGCAACACAGCCCCGACAAGCAGCAAAATTCCTCCTACCGCCGAAATCCACGTATCACTTTTCTTCATTCTTCAAATATATAAATATCTTCGTTGTGTTTTTTCATCAGATACTTCTCGCGAGCCACTTTCTCTAATACTTCCGGATTACTTGTCAGTTCTTTCAATGTTTTGCTGTCTTCCTCATATTGCTTTTTATACTTGGCGATTTCCGATTTAAGCTCATTAATTTCACGCTGATGCGAAAAACGACGTATCAGACTGTTTTCATCCAGCACTCCAATAATCAGTAAGAAAGCTACAATTGTAATTGTATATTTGTGCAAGCGAATATAGTCCCATGCCCTGCGTAATTTCTCCATAGTTTGTCTCTGTTTAGTTCTTTGCAAATATAGAAATATTTCCATAACCCACATAAACAAACCGATTATTTATGTAAATTTGCATAAACTATCAATGTAAAAACGAATAGCCCTTTATGGAAAACTATATTGTATCGGCACGAAAATACCGTCCCAGCACCTTTGATACTGTTGTCGGACAACGTGCACTCACTACTACGCTGAAAAATGCTATTGCCAACAAAAAACTGGCACATGCCTACCTGTTCTGCGGTCCACGCGGAGTTGGTAAAACTACATGTGCACGTATTTTTGCAAAAACCATCAATTGCCTCCACCCTAACGAAGAGGGTGAAGCATGCAATCTGTGTGAATCATGCGTAGCCTTCAATGAGCAACGTTCTTATAATATACATGAGCTTGATGCCGCATCAAACAATTCTGTAGACGATATTCGCCTTCTTATTGAGCAAGTACGTATTCCACCTCAAATTGGTAAATATAAAGTATATATCATCGACGAGGTACACATGCTTTCACCTTCTGCGTTCAATGCTTTCCTGAAAACATTGGAAGAACCGCCCCAGCATGCCATTTTTATCTTGGCTACAACCGAGAAACATAAAATTTTACCAACTATCCTCAGTCGATGCCAAATTTATGACTTTAACCGTATTGGAATACAAGACATCGTAGAACATCTGTGTAATGTAGCCAAAAAAGAACATATTGAAGCTGAACCTGAAGCCTTTCACATCATTGCTCAAAAAGCAGATGGAGGTATGCGTGATGCCCTTTCGATTTTCGACCAGGTTGTAAGTTTTACAAACGGACATATCACATACAATAGTGTAATCGAGAACCTGAATATCCTCGACTACGAATACTATTTTAAGCTGACAGATTATTTCCTGAAAAATCAGGTACAAGAGTGTATGTTGCTTTTCAACGAAGTTCTCCAGAAAGGATTCGACGGCAGCCACTTCATTACCGGACTGGCATCACATTTCCGCGACTTGATGGTAAGTAAAGATGCGTCCACCTTGTGCCTGCTCGAAGTCGGCGCTTCAATCCGGAAACGCTATCAGGAACAAGCCCAACGTTGTCCGTTGCCATTTTTATATAAAGCACTCAAGCTATGTAATGAATGCGACCTCAACTATCGTACCAGCAAAAATAAGCGCTTACAAGTAGAACTTACGCTCATACAAACGGCACAGCTCACAGCAGATAGCAATGAATCGGATGGGGGGCATAGCCCTAAAAAAGTAATATCTCCCGTATTCAATCAGGCTGCAAGCCAAGCTGTGCAGCCTCAGCAAGCACAGGCTGTAAAACCGACTCCATCTGCTCAAACACAAACTGTGCCATCCCCTGTACCCGTTCAGCAGCAAACTGCCCCTACACAACCAAGCAGTCTACCGAACCGACCATCTACCGATACAGGAAAAAAGATTCCGGTCATGAAAATGGGTAGCATCAGTATATCAATTAAAAACGCCGGTAAGCAAACCGATACAAAAGTTCCACAGCCAGCTACAGCCACGACTACTACAATTCAAGAAAATTATGAAGATTATATCTTCAACGAAAAAGATTTGGACTACTACTGGAGAGCATTTACCAATACGCTGCCTAAGGAAGAAACAGCTAATGCAGCCCGTATGATGAATATGAAACCGCATCTGCTGAATGACACCGACTTCGAAGTAGCGGTCGATAACGATATGGTAGAAAAGTATATGCTCCAGCTAAAATCTCAGATTGAGAACTACCTGCGTGAAAATCTGCATAACCGAAAAATAAACATGCAAGTACGTGTCAGTGCTCCCAATGAGATAGTCAGAGCATACAGCCATGTAGAGCGTTTCCAGATGATGAGTCAAAAAAATCCCAGCCTGTTAAAACTGAAAGAAGAACTCGGACTGGAACTTTCTTAAGATTCTTATAAAAAAATCCTCATGCACGGAAATATTAACCATGCAAGAGGATTTTTTTTGACGAATAACAATCGTTATTTCGATACAATTTTCAATACCCCTTTCTTCAAGCCTTTGGCTGTTGCTTCCAGAGTTATTTCGCCAGCTTCTTCTTCAGACTGAACAATAGCAGTCATCATTCCATAAAAAGCTTTCATTGTTGGTTTATGGAATAATTCAAGTGAAGTAGGGTCACCATTGGCACCCGCACGATACCATCCCTTACCCTTGACTTTAAATGACAATTGGTTATCAGCCATCGGACAAAGATTGCCATCCTTATCTACAATCTTTACGGTAACAAAAGCCAAGTCTTTGCCATTTGCAGCAATTTCAGTCCGGTCTGACTCCAGTACTATACGATATGGCTCTCCTGCCGTATGGATTTCTTTTTCGGCTACTGCCTTACCATCTTTATCGTATGCTACAACTTTCAGCGTACCCGGCTCATACTTGGTATCCATCCACATTAGGCGATAACGCTGCTGTCTTTTCAGCTGGACCATCGAAACAGAATCAGCACTATTGGATACGGTCACACTAAAATCCTTAGTACGTTTACCCTGGCTCTTTCCATTAATAAACAACTCTGCTGACGGATAATTCGTATACACAAACACTGGAGTAACTTCTCCTTCACGACCTTTCCAAGTCCAGTGTGGCAGTATGTGCAACGTTTCAGCCTCCTTATTCCAATGACTGCGGTACAGATAATAACGATCCTTGGGCAAACCTGCCAAGTCGATAATACCGAACAGCGAAGAATGGCTGGGCCAATCCGTATAATAAGGAGTAGGTTCACCCAGATAATCAAATCCAGTCCAAACAAATTCACCCATGCAATAAGGCAAATCTTCATGCTGGATAAAATCATCCTCCGGCAAATTCGACCAGCCACAATGTTCTACGTCATACGAAGAAGCCTGATGGTCATCATATTTCTGCATCGAGCGTCTTTCTACAGGAAATTTATATACCCCTCTTGAACTGACAGTAGAAGCTGTCTCACTACCCAAAATCAACTCCTGCGGAAGTTTTTTATAATTTTCCTGATATTTGTGCGGACGGTAATTAAATCCCGGAACATCCAAAACAGCAGCCATATTGTTGTTAACTACTGCATCCGGAGCATCCATGCCCAATGTTACCGGACGCGTCGGGTCCTCACGGTGACAGATATCCTGCAACCAGCGAGTCAGCTTCGGGCCGCGGTCACCATTCCATTGGTCAGGAACCTCATTGCCAATACACCACATCACCACACTCGGACTATTACGGAAATGACGGACTAAATTCACCAGGTCTTTTTCTGCCCATTCATCAAAATACTTGTGATATCCGTTCTGAACTTTTGATGCTTTCCACTCGTCAAACGATTCTGCCATCACCATCATACCCATCTCATCACAGATTGCAATCAACTCTGTAGAAGGCATATTATGCGATGTTCTGATAGCATTACATCCCATATCTTTCAGCATACGGATCTGACGACGTATAGCCGCTTCATTAGATGCAGCTCCCAATGGTCCCAAATCATGATGATTACAAACCCCTTTAAATAAAACCCGCTCACCGTTCAAATAAAATCCTTTACCGGCTGTTACCTCAACCGAACGGATACCAAACGATGTCGTATATTCATCTTTTAGAATATCTCCTTCATAAATTTTCGATTCTGCACGATATAACGCAGGAGTTTCAGGCGACCAAAGACTTGGGTTCTTTACAACAAAGTCCTGCTCAAACTGCTTACCAGTCGCCACATGTTCCGAGCCTTTCACCTCATTACTAGCTACAACATTACCTTGGGCATCCTTCAGTTCTGTCACAATCCGGTAGTCAGATATCAGCTTTCCTGCAGGAATCTCCAATTCAGTAAGCAAGTTCACTTTAGCAAATTCACGATTTACTACCGGAGTAGTCAAATGTGTTCCCCATACAGGTACATGCGCATCTTCCGTTACCACCAACCGCACATTGCGATACAGTCCGGCACCCGGATACCATCTTGATGACTCGGCCTCATTTTCCAAACGTACCGCCAATACATTCTTAGCGTTTTCCTTTAAATAAGGAGTTACATCTACCTCAAAAGCGTTATAACCATACACCCAGTTACCAGCCTTCTCGCCATTTACATATACTGTCGCATGACTCATCGCTCCGTCAAAAAGTAAAACACAGTTTTTCCCTTTGGCATATTGCGGAACTTCAAAATCCAGACGATACCAGCCAGCACCCACAAAAGGCAATCCGCCCGTACGTCCGGCATGCTCCATAGCTTCTTTTTGTCCGTCCTGTGCAATAGCTGTCATCTGCTTGTCATTGTTAATGCTGAAAGGTCCGTAAATCGCCCAGTCATGCGGCACCGTTACGCTCTGCCATTTCCTGTCGTCCAAATCAGGATTGCAAAATGTCTTTTCATCCTGCCTTGTAAATTTCCAACCTTTTTCCAACAACTGCTCCGTTCGCACCTGCGCACTGCTGTACAATGGCCACATCAAAGGAAACAGCAACATGTACTTTACTTGAGATAACTTCATATTCTTTCTTTTTCTAAATTCTATTGTACAAATATAAACGAAAAACCAAAGAATAAAAAAGAGTCATATACAAATAAAAAAGTTTCTGTCTATTCCTTATCATTTATAAAGAAATAAGACAGAAACTTTTTTTAATAAGATATATTTTTACAAACTATAATTCCACTGTTCCAGCGCAAACGACCAATTCTTCTCTACCAGCTCCACCGTTTCAGGCTTATACTGATATTTGTTTTTCTTATAACCTTTCTTCTTGTTGACGTAGGCCTCTATAGCTGGACGAGCTTCATCAAATCCCGGAATAGACAGCTTCCGGTATATTTCCTGCGTCATATCGAAAGCATTGGTTTCGTAATCTTCAAACTTCACTTCCACCAAATTGCCTTCTGGAATGTATGCCTTGTCAGCCTCATATTTATGATACAATTTAGCATACACCGACAGAATATTTGCCTGCAAATCTGCATCACTGATATCTTCCAGCATCAACGGCTTGATGGTATTGGTAAAGAAGCTTCGGGTCGATTCAAAAACCGTATACGGATTACGCATCAAATAAATGAACTTGGCGTTCGGGAACATCTTTACCAGTTCCTTTACACGTCCGGTATGAGGCGGGTTCTTACTCAGAAACTGAGTTCCATGCGTATTCCAAAGTGAAATCTTAATCAACTTCACGAAGGTTTCCTCGAACTCTTTCAATTCAGCTTCCGAAATATCGTTAAAGAGCAAATACTTATCAGCATATTCCTGCATATACTTCGGGAAGAACCAGAAGTTATAATAGGTATAAGGCATCATATTTGCCAACGCAAACTCCTCCTCCTGCGGCAAGTCCACAGCCAGCTCCATATTATCAGTCGGACGTTTATCCGGCATCAGCCAACTCATATTCTTTTTAAAGAACGGTTGTCCCCACATCATCAGATGCGGGAATACAGTCTGATAAGTCGTATTGTATCCAAAATGCTTATCGCACGAAAAGACATTATGCATAAACGTCGTACCGCTTCTCCAGTGCCCCAAAATAAAAACAGGGTCATGTTCCAGCGGTTTGTTAGCCAGTAGCTTTTCGTATCTGCGGTCCTGTAGCGGTTTCAAAACCGAAAGCAGACGACCTACAGCTTTGGTCAAGCGATACTTCCCTTCGTAAGAAGCATCAATTATCCTTCCAGCAGTTATCCGGTCGAACGTTTTCGCATCAGCACCTACCAAAGTATTGATAGGTAATTTACTGAATTCTAACAATCCCATAAACCTAAATTTATATCCTTTTCTTGTTATTTTTTAATTTCAACAGCAATACCCTGACGGGCCAATTCCTTGACAGCCTTCTCTACAGCCTCATACTGTTCAGGCAAAATACCCAGTTTCGGCAAATCAAGTACCGGCAACTGCATGGTGTTGTTCATCTCCTTATCTTCCACCCGGTTGATAATCATACCCACAGCACTGGTGTTATTGGTTATCGGGTCAATCAGGATAAAGGCACCTGTAGCCTTATTCTTTGCATAGGCATCGAAGAACAATTCTTTGGAAGAAGTCATCACTACATGAGCAATCTGATTCAACTCCAGCGGTAACTCTTCTGCTTTAAGTCTGCCGTTTTCCACACTCAGATGCTCCATCGTATTAATATCTACCTTATAATCAATGCGGTCAATACGCGTACGACTTGTATTGGTAGTCTGCTTCAAGAAGAAAGATTTCTCCAAATCCATCTTTTCCTCGTCCATCCATACCATCATTGCCTCAAAGTTACGGCCTACCATCGGCACATTATCCGGATGCACCAGCATCTCGCCTCTCGAAACATCAATTTCATCCTCCAGCGTAAGTGTTACCGACATGGGTGGGAAGGCATAATCTACCTCTCCTTCATAAGTCACAATGCTCTTGATGTGCGAACGCTTACCTGAAGGCAATGCCATCACTTCATCTCCCTTACGCACGATACCCGAAGCTACTTTGCCGCAAAATCCTCTGAAATCCAGATTCGGACGCAGTACATACTGCACCGGATAACGGAAATCATTCAGATTGTGGTCGTTACCAATATGTACGGTTTCCAGGAACTCCAGCAAAGAAACACCTTCATACCAAGGTGTACGATCCGACTTTTCTACAACATTGTCACCTTCCAGCGCCGACAAAGGAATGCACTGCACATCCGGAATACCCAACGGTTCTACAAAAGCACGATAGGTAGCAACAATCTCATTAAAACGTTCTTGCGAGTAGTCCACCAAGTCCATCTTGTTTACCGCCAGTACAACATGCTTGATTCCCAGCAATGAAACCAGATAAGTATGCCGGCGTGTTTGTGTAATTACTCCAGTACGGGCATCCACCAGAATAATTGCCAGATTAGCCGTCGAACCTCCCGTAATCATATTACGTGTATACTGCTCGTGCCCCGGAGTATCAGCAATAATGAATTTACGGTTATTGGTAGAGAAATATCTGTAGGCTACGTCAATCGTAATCCCCTGCTCACGTTCAGCTTTCAGTCCGTCCAGCAATAAAGCATAGTCGATATGTTCGCCTGCATTTCCTACGCGCTTACTGTCGCGTTCCAGCGCATCCAACTGGTCTTCATATAATTTTTTGCTGTCATACAACAGTCGTCCAATCAATGTTGATTTACCGTCGTCTACCGAACCGGCAGTCAGAAAGCGAAGCAAATCCTTCTGTTCATCCTTCTGCAAAAACTCCTCGATAGACATCGTACCGCGGGCTTCTCCCTCCATCGGGTTACCCGATTTCATTTTATTCAGTTCTTCCATCGTTCTTCACCCTTTAAAAATAACCTTCACGTTTCTTCTGTTCCATGCTGGCTTCCTGGTCAAAGTCAATCACACGTGTCGTACGCTCACTCTTGGTCGTTGTCATCATCTCTTCCACGATTTTTTCAATTGTATCAGCCTCACTCTCAATTGCCCCTGTCAGCGGCCAGCAACCCAACGTACGGAAACGGATTTTCTTCATTTCTATCTTGTCCTTATATTTTTCAGGCAAACGGTCGTCGTCCGGCATAATCAGCTGCCCGTCGATATTCACCACCGGTCTTTCCTTGGCAAAATACAAGGGTACAATAGGAATATTCTCCAAACGGATGTACTGCCAGATATCCAGCTCCGTCCAGTTACTCAACGGGAACACACGGATACTTTCTCCTTTTCGTACACGAGCATTGTAGATGTCCCACAACTCCGGACGCTGGTTCTTAGGGTCCCACTGATGAAATGCATTTCGGAATGAGAAGATGCGTTCTTTGGCACGCGATTTCTCTTCGTCACGGCGTGCACCGCCAAAAGCTGCATCAAATTTGTATTTATCCAATGCATGCAGCAGAGCCTGCGTCTTCATCAAGTCCGTATGAACCTTACTGCCATGGGTAAAAGGTCCCACACCTGCATTGAATGCCTCCATATTACTTTCTACAATCAGATTCCAACCATATTTCTTGGCATATTCATCACGAAACTGAATCATTTCCTTAAACTTCCATTTCGAGTCAACATGCATCAAAGGAAAAGGCACCTTTCCAGGAGCAAATGCCTTTTCGGCCAAACGGACCATTACAGACGAATCCTTACCAATACTATACAGCATTACCGGATTCTCAAACTCGGCAGCCACTTCCCGAATGATATGGATTGACTCAGCTTCCAGCTCTTTCAAGTGGCTCAGCTTATATTCTTCTTTCATATTATTTTTATTTTGCAGCTGTCTGGCAAGTCACTCTGGGCAATACCAGTTCCAGCAATTTGTTTACAGATTCTTCTACAGACAAGATTGAGGTATCCAGTGACAAGGCTGGATGGAGCGGAGCTTCAAACGGAGCCGACACTCCCGTAAAGTTACGGATTTCTCCACGACGTGCCTTTGCATAAAGCCCTTTCACATCACGCTTTTCACAAGCTTCGATAGGTGTGCTTACAAAGACTTCCATAAAATTCTCCTTACCTATAATATTAGAAGCCATTTCACGGATATCATTGTTTGGACTGATAAATGCAGCAATCGTAATGATACCTGTATCCACAAAAAGCTTACCGACTTCGGCGATTCTCCGGATATTTTCCACACGGTCTTCTTCCGAAAAGCCCAGGTTATTGTTGATACCACTACGTATGTTGTCACCATCCAGTATCCGGCACAACAATCCTCTTTGCTGCAACTCGCGTTCCAAGGCAATGGCCAGCGTACTTTTCCCCGAGCCGCTCAGCCCGGTAAACCAAATCATCACGCTGTGTTGCTTCAGCAAGTCTTCCTTATCCTTCCGGGTCAGCATCCGGTCAAATATCGGATAAATATGGTTTTGTTCGTTCATATATATCTGTCTCTTATACACATCTCCGAGCCCACGAGA
>USQO01000060.1 GCA_900556845.1 uncultured Bacteroides sp.
GTCAGATGTGTATAAGAGACAGTGCGAAGGATGGCAAACGTCTGATTTGTCACATCATTGAAACAAATTTTCACGAATAACGGATAGATTAGGCGACCTTTTTCCATTTTTTATCAAAAGAAATACGTTTGTAACACTGTTCCTATACTTTTGTCCACGTCTGTTAGCGGACGTTTATTTTAGGAATATTTTTTAGATGTAAATATAAAAGTCAAACGTATGAAAAAAAGATTTGTAAGTTTATTAGGACTTGCATCTGTATGCTTATCCTTGTCGGCTACGCCGGAAGGTAATTCCGTATCTTTGGATACAAATTATTCAGCACAGCAGAATAAAGTGGTAAAAGGTCGTGTAATCGATCAGAACGGCGATGCGGTAATCGGTGCTTCTGTATTGGTGAAAGGCACTACTCGTGGTACAATTACCGATGTAGATGGTAATTTTTCTGTTGATGTAGCCAAAGGAGAAAGCTTGGTTATTAGTTACATTGGGTTTGTGGAACAGGAGATTGTTCCAACAGGAAAAGATCTTACTATTGTTTTGAAGGAAGACACTGAAGTGCTCGACGAAGTTGTTGTGTTGGGTTATGGTGCCAATACTCGCAAACAGGACTTGTCGGCATCTGTTGGTGTGCTGAGTAATACAGAAGAACTGACTACTCGTCCGGTTAGTTCTACAGAAAGTATGCTGCAGGGACAGCTGGCCGGTGTTACCGTACAGGCAAACGGTGGTGACCCTACAGCAGCTCCGTCTATCGTAATTCGCGGTCAGGGCTCACAGAACGGTGATAATGTGCTGTGGGTTGTCGATGGCGTACCTGGAGCCCCTATCTCTTCTATGAACGACATCGAATCTATTACGGTGTTGAAGGATGCCGCTTCGGCTGCCATCTACGGTGCACAGTCGGGTGCAGGTGGTGTAATTCTGGTTACTACCAAGAAAGCTAAGGAAGGCGCTCCTTCACTGAGCTACGATGCTACTTTCGGTGTGCGTCAGGCTTATAACCTGCCGGATCCTCTGAATGCAGAACAGCAGATTGAGATGCGCAAGCGTTCGTATGCCAATGCCGGACTGACACTGCCTGAAGGCTGGAACGTGGAAAAGAACCCTTGGATTGGAACTACACGTACCAACTGGATGGACGAAGTTTTCCGCTCTGCTTTCTACCAGCGTCACAATGTAGCCCTGAATGTGGGTACCGAGAACTTCTCAAACCGCGTTTCGTTTGCATACGACAACGACCAGGGTGTGTTGATTAACACCTTCAACAAGAATATGTCATTCCGCTACAACGGCAAGTTCAAACTGAACAAGTGGGTGACTATCAACGAAGACTTTGTATGGAAAAATACAGAAAGCCGTACACATGGAACAAACGATGCTTATACTGGTGCCGTTCTGGCTGCCATGTATATGCCTTCAAGTGCAACTGTATACAATCCGCTGGACGGTTCTTACGGAGGTACCACTACCGAAGACCCTGCTTATATCGAAAAATACGGCTCTAACTTTGCCGATATTCACGGGGATGCTGTCAATCCGGTCCGCTTGCTCGAAGCAGACAATATTTTCGACCGTACAAGCGATGTATGGTCAACTACCAGTCTTGAAATCGGGAATGTTATTCCGGGCTTGAAGTTTGTAAGCCGCTTTACTTACAACCTCAAGAATAACAACTACAAGAAATTCAGCCCAAGACGTGACGAGGTAGGTAAACCGGACCTTTCCAACTCGCTGATTGAAAGTAATTACCGCAGCGATGCATGGAAGACTGAGAACACGCTGACTTACGACAATACATTTGGTGACCATACCGTAGGTGCTTTGTTCTCTACAACAGCCGACCACTTCAATACGCGTGGTCTGGAAGTAACCGGAAAAGACTTCCTGGATGAAACAGAATATTTGCAGTATCTCACTTATGCAGGATCTACTTCTGCTACCGACTATATGACCGGTCCGGATGCAAACGTATCTTTGATCGGACGTCTGGCTTACTCATACAATGACCGCTATTTTGTTACTGCATCATGGCGCCGTGACTATGCGGGCCGTCTGCCTAAGGCCAACAACTACGGTGATTTCCCCGCTTTCACGGCTGCATGGAAAATCTCCAACGAAAGTTTCTTCCCGAAATCGGACGTGCTGAACCTTTTGAAACTGCGTGCGTCATGGGGACGTGTGGGTAACCTGGGTTCTATCAGCTACAACTATAGCTCTCCGCTGCTCGGAAAGACATTCTGGACAGAACAGGCACAGTACGGTGTCATGTCAAACCGCCTGTGGAACAACTTTGTTTACTACCAGACTGCCCTGAATCCGGATCTGACCTGGGAAACTTCAGAACAGACTGACCTTGGTCTTGATATCGACATGTTCAACGAACGTTTGTCCGTACAGTTGGACTATTTCGACAAGCGTACCTTCAACCTGATTCAGGCACAGACCATGAACTGGCCGAGTACCATCGGTATCGATGCGATGCTGGTTAACCAGGGTGAGATCCGTAACCGCGGTTTCGAAGCGCAGGTAAGCTGGAGCGACAAGGTGAACAAGGACTTCTCTTACTTCGTAAGCGGTAACTTCTCCTATCTGAAGAACTGGGTTTCTGATATCGGCGTAAAGGATGAGGATGGCAATCCGGGTGTATGGACAGGCGACGGAAGTTTCCGTAACATTCCTTACGTATACCAGACTGCAGAAGGCGAGCCTTTGAATTCCTTCTACCTGATTCAGACTGACGGTATCTTCCAGAGCGATGCCGAGGCTGCTGCATATGTGGACAAGGACGGTAACCGCATCCAGCCGAATGCCGTGGCCGGTGACCTGAAGTTTGTGGATTACAACGGTGACGGTAAGATTACTGATGCCGACCGCCAGTATATGGGAAGCGCTACTCCTAAGACCACATTCGCGCTGACTGCCGGATTTACTTACAAAAAACTCTCTGTAAGTGCCATGTTCCAGGGCGTGGGCGGTGCACAGGCTTTGAACGTGGCCAAGTACATGACACTGAGTGACGTGGAGGGTAACTTCAACCGTTCCAGCGAAATCCTCAATGCATGGAGTCCTGAAAATACTTCTTCAGACATACCTCGTCTGTCAAAGAATGACCCGAACGCCAACTTCAGTACGGCTTCCGACTGGTACCTGGAAAATGCCTCTTACCTGCGTCTGAAGAACTTTACAGTATCGTATGACCTGACAGATGTTCTGCGTAAGGCGGCTCACCTGAATGAGCGCAACAGCCGTATGTCTGTATACTTCAGCGGTGAAAACCTGTTCACAATCACTAAATATTCGGGTATCGACCCGGAATGTGGTGGCTGGGATGCCATGAAGTATCCGGTTTCAAGAGTACTTTCTGTAGGTGTTAAATTGACTTATTAATGTTTTTCGTTTAAGAAGATAGAAATTATGAAAAAATATATATCAGCATTGGCTTTGTCTGCATGCATGTTCAGCTCTTGCAGTGATTTCCTTGATGTGCGGCCTGAAGGAAGTCCGGTAACAAATGCCTATTTTACCAATGACCAGCAGGCTATTGACGCAATCGACGGACTGTATGCACCTGTCCATCAGGAAAAGGGTTTCGGCCGTGAACTGTTCTGGGAACAGGGAGCTGCCTGCGATATCGTGTGGGGACGTACCCGTGGATACAACACGCTGGCTACTTTTAATTATACCGGTGACGAGGACCCTATCAAGGGCGCTTTCGACATGTTCTATACCAATATGTCGCGTGCCAACTGGATCATCAAGCAGTTGCTTGCCAAAGAAAAGACTACTGAATTGTCTGCCGTTGAAAAACGCAGCTTGGGTGAGGCTTACTTCATGCGCGGTATGTCGCATTTCTGGATTGCCTACCGTTACGGTACCGACAAGCAGGGTGTTCCTTTTGTACGCTACGAGGACTTTGAGGGTGATTATGACAACTCTATTCCTCCACAGCTGGCTTCTGTAACCGACAACTACCAGGCTATTCTGGACGACATGGACAAGGCCATCGCCTATCTGCCCCGTTTTGAGGAATATTCGGATGATGACAAGGGCCGTGCGCATGAGGCCGCTGCTGTAGCCTACAAGGCAAAGGTATGTGCTTACTGGGCTACCTGGAACGAAGCGAAATGGAACGATGTGATTACGCTGGTCAACCAGCTGGAAAACGAATACGGACGCGACCTGGCTCCTACTTTTGACGAAGTGTTCTCTTCGGACTTTGCCGATTTCTGGAACAAGGAATACATCTGGTCCATTCCTTCGACCGGCGGTTCGACTGGTGGTGGAGTACAATTCCCGGGAGTTATTCTTGAAAACAAGGGCTGGGGTATTTACAACGGCTGGGGACAGATTAAGCCGTCTTATGACATCTATGAGGAAATGGCCAAGGACGGTGCAGGCAACAGCCGTCTGGTACGCTCCATTCTGGAATACAATCAGAAATTTGAGTTCTTTGGTGAAACCCGCCGCTTCTTTTCTGTATCCGACCTTGAGGCCGGATTCCAGATTAACAAGTACATGGATCCGTTCAAACATAAGAACGCTGATACAGAAGGTTACGTAAACACGAACGGTAACTGGCCTACTGCACGCATCAACTTCCCGCTGATTCGTTTTGCCGAAATGCTGCTGTTCCGTGCAGAGGCTTACCTGATGACTGACCAGGCCGGACTGGCCAAGGCCGACCTGAACCGTATCCGTTTCCGCTCTAACCTGCAGCCGCTGGATCATACTCCTACCATGGCAGATCTGTATCACGAACGCCGCTGCGAGCTGGCTTTCGAATACACCGACCACCTGTTCGACCTGAAACGCTGGCACCGTTCCTCAAATGCTGAAATCAAGCAGATTGCAGCAAAAGAGCTGAACTCACACCCGCGTATCCGTAAATACGAAGACCGTATGAACCCGGAATCTCCTTTTGTAATTGCCGACTACGAAGATTACAAGAACAAGAGCAAGTATGAAGATTATATGATGGTATTCCCTTACCCGTCTAATCAGATTACAAAATCAAACGGAAAATTGAAACAAAATGAAGGTTATTGATTGAAGTTTCTGATTTACCATAAATAAATGCTATTTTTGTCATTCCAGACTGAACGGGCAGATTTCCTGTTAACCTCAGATGCTCGTAGGGCCTGGAATGACTTTTTTTGTTTTATACTTTTTGTAAGTATTCTGTTTTTATCTGGAAATGCTTAAAAAAGTAGTAGACTTTTTGGAAAGGTTTTGTTTATTAAAAAATGATTATCTTTGAATATAATAAAAAAAACTATGAAACGAGTATTTTTAAATTTATTGTCTTTTTGTGTGTTGTCGGGGGCTTGTGTTGTCATGCAGCCAGTATTGGCCCAGAATAGTCGTACAGATAAAGTGCAGACTTATGTCATGCCTAACCCTTATCCGGTAGAGAAGATTGTATCTCCCGAAGGTAAAAAAGTAAAAAATGTGATTTTGATGATTGGCGATGGCATGAGTCTGATGCATGTTTATTCGGCTTGGACTGCCAATCGGGGTAAATTGTACTTGGAAAATTGTCCGGTGGTTGGTTTGTCAAAGACATATTGTGCCAATAAACTGATTACAGATTCGGGTGCAGGTGGTACTGCTATGGCTATTGGTCAGAAGACGAATTATCACTCTGTGGGTGTCGACACTCAGGGTAATCCGCAGCCGTCATTGGTTACATTGGCCAAACGGAAAGGTTTGTCGGCAGGTATTGCGGTAACTTGTCGTTTGTGGGATGCTACACCGGCAGATTTTTGTTGTCACAATGTAGACCGTGATGCAGAAGAGGCGATTGTAGCTGACTATGTAAATTGCGATGCTGATTATGTAGTAGGAGGTGGAGCCAAGAAGTTTGTCAATCGGGCAGATGGAAGAGATATCTTTAAGGAATTAGAACAGAAAGGCTATAAAGTAGCTCGTAGCTGGGAAGAATGTAAGGCTATTAAGGACGGACGTATTTTTGCTGTAACTGATTCGGTAGATACCCCACTGCCAGCTGAGCGTGGTGACCGTCTGGCCCAGTCGGCTCTGAAGGGTATGGATTTGTTGTCAAAGAATGACAAAGGATTTTTCATGATGATTGAAGGTTCGCAGTTGGATGATTATGGTCATTTTAATGATTTGGACTTGCTGATGCAGGAAACTCATGATTTTGACCGTACTATAGGTAAGGTACTTGAATGGGCAGCTCGCGATGGCGAAACTTTGGTTGTTATAACAGCCGACCATGAAACTGGAGGTTTGACTTTGGTAGGTGGTGATAAAGACAAGGGAGAAATTCAGTGTAAATTTTCAACAACTAGTCATTCGGGTGTAATGGTTCCTGTGTATGCGTTTGGTCCGGGCTCTGAAAACTTTACCGGAATCTTTGAGAACTCGGATATTTTCCATAAAATAAAAGAATTGTTGAATCTTTAAATCGTAGACGAACAATATGAAAAACATAAAAGCTCTCCTTGTAGGGTGTGCTTTGCTTGGGGGAATAGGTTCCTTCCAGGCAATGGCGCAGAGCTGTGGTAATGACAGCATTTATAACTTGCCTTATAAAGATACTTATGTAAAAGAACCGTTGGTAGCCGAAAATGCGTATCGTATAGCCAAGCCCCGCTATCTTACACCTAAAAGTTTTGAGGAAGCACAGCAGATTTTACCTGCTCCTATTTGGGCGGGTCATGCCGACGAGTTGGCCATGTATTGGCGTGCATGGGAGATTGCAGTAGGAAATATTCATAACCCGCAACCCGCTTCTGGTTTTGTCGCTCCGTTTATCGATACGGCATACAATGGCAATATATTTATGTGGGACTCGTCTTTTATTCTGATGTTTGCCCGTTATGGTGCCCGTTTCTTTCCGTTCCAGAATACGCTGGATAACTTTTATGCCAAGCAGCATCCTGATGGCTTTATCTGTCGTGAAATTAAAGCTGATGGGGCAGACTGTTTTGAACGTTATGATCCGGTAAGTACCGGTCCTAACCTGATGCCTTGGTGCGAAATGGTTTATTATCATCAGTTTGGCGATACAGAACGTCTGCATAAGATATTCCCGGTATTGTGCGCTTATTACAAGTGGCTTCGCTTGAACCGTACATGGCGTAATGGTATGTATTGGTCGAGCGGCTGGGGTACCGGAATGGATAATATGCCCCGTGTTGAGTCGAAGTACAATCCTATTTTCAGTCATGGCCACATGATTTGGCTGGACACTAACTTGCAGCAGCTTTTTACGGCAAACCTTTTGCTTGAAATGGGATTTTATTTGGAACGCTGGCAGGAAATCGAGGAACTTGAAGATGAGATTCAGGTACTTAAAAAATATATCCGCGAAAATCTGTGGGATGAGGAAACAGGTTTCCTTTATGATCAGTATGCTGATGGCTCTTTGGCTAAGACGAAGGGGATAGGTGCTTATTGGGCACTTTTTACCGATGTGCTTGACGATGCTCAGACCAAACGTCTAGTGAGTGAGTTGGAAAATCCTGCTACTTTTAACCGTAAATTCCGTGTTCCATCTTTGTCTGCTGATAATCCGCGTTATAAGGCGAATGGACGTTATTGGCAGGGAGGAATCTGGCCTGGTACTAATTACATGGTAATGAACGGATTGGTAAAGAAGGGATACCGTCAATTGGCACGCGAAATTGCTTTGAGTCATTTTGACCAGGTTTTCCAGGTATATAAGAACACAGGAACTTTTTGGGAGTATTATGCACCCGAAGCTGCCGAACCTGGATTTATGGCGCGTAAGGAATTTATTGGATGGACCGGACTGGCACCTATTGCTGAGCTGATAGAGTATATTATCGGTATTCGGGGGGATTATGCCGAACGTCGTATCATTTGGGATATGAACCTTACGGAAGAAAACGGTATCGAACGCTATCCGTTCGGACCTGATGGCATGATTACGATGAAAGCGGAACGACGTCGTTCGGCTGCAGACCGTCCGAAGATTACAGTAGAGTCAAATATACCTTTCGAACTGGTTATTCTTTATGGTGATCAGGAAATGAAGGTTCAGGTGAAAGAAGGAAAAAATAATTTTTAAAGATAAATACTATGAAAAGAAATCAGTGGATTACGGTTCCTGCTTTGGCACTGTTGTTGATGGGAGCCGGAAGTGTGCATGCTTATGCGCAGCAAAATTTTGAGTCGAAGCGTCCTGCAATCGAAAAACGCCATTTCAGTTCGAAGGCTGTAGAGCAACTGATTGCTGAGGTTAAGGATGCTATAGCCGACCCGAAGTTGAAATGGATGTTCGAAAATTGCTATCCCAATACATTGGATACTACAGTAAAGTTTCAGATGAAGGGTAAAAAACCTGATACATTTGTGATTACAGGTGATATCGAAGCCATGTGGTTACGCGACTCATCGGCACAAGTGTGGCCTTATTTGCAGCTACTCAAGCAAGATAAAGAATTGCAGTTGCTGGTAGCAGGTTTGATTAACCGTCAGGCACAGTGTATTCTGTTAGACCCGTACGCTAATGCTTTTAACGATGGTCCGAAGGGAAGTTATTGGGAAACAGACAATACCCAGCACATGATTAAGGAATTGCATGAGCGTAAATGGGAGATTGATTCACTTTGTTATCCAATCCGTGTAGCTTATTATTACTGGTTGCTTACTGGTGATACTTCTGTTTTCGATGCAGACTGGCATAAAGCAATGCAGTTGGTTGTCAAGACCTTTAAAGAGCAGCAGCGTAAGGATGGATTGGGCCCGTACAGCTTTACGAGAGATTGTGACCGTCCTACGGATTCTCAGATAAATGGTGGGTTTGGAGCACCGGTGAAACCTGTGGGACTGATTGTTTCCGCTTTCCGTCCTTCTGATGATGCTACGCAATATGGATTCCTTATTCCTTCGAATATGTTTGCTGTCGTATCATTGCGCCAATTGGCTGAAATTGAAAATAAAGTTTACGGTAATGCTAATTTTGCAGGACAGTGTCTTGAACTGGCTTCCGAAGTAGATGAAGCTATTCAGAAATATGGGGTTGTAAATCATCCGGTAGCGGGAAAGATTTACGCATTCGAGGTAGATGGTTTCGGTAACAGTTTGTGTATGGACGATGCCAATGTGCCGAGCTTGCTGGGAGCTCCTTATCTGGGCTACTGCAAAGCTGATGATTCGCTGTATCAAAATACCCGTAAGTTTGTTTGGAGCGACAATAATCCTTATTTCTTTAAGGGAAAGGCTGGTGAAGGAATCGGTGGTCCGCACGTTGGTTTGGATTATGCATGGCCTATGAGTATTATTATGAAAGGTCTGACTACTGGAGATGTTGCAGAACTGAAAGAGTGTCTTACATTATTGCGCAATACGGATGGTGATACCGGTTTTATGCATGAATCTTTCCACGTAGATAATCCTGCTAAGTTTACGCGTTCCTGGTTTGCTTGGACCAATACTTTGTTTGGTGAATTGATTGTCAAGATTTATCACGAACATCCGGAATTGTTGAAAACTGAATTTTAAAGGATGGACTGTTTATGAAGGAATATGTATTGGCATTAGACCTGGGAGGGACCAACTCCGTTTTAGGGTTGGTAGACCGTGAAGGAAATATTCTGGAAGTATCTTCTTTTCGTACCCAAGATTATCCGCAAATAGAGGCGTATGTAGAACGGTGCGCAGCTGAGGCTTTTGCATTGATAGAGCGTGCCGGAGGACGGGAACATATTCGTGCTTTTGGTATCGGTGCTCCTGATGTAAATTACTGGCAGCGTACCATCGAAAATGCAACGAATCTGCCTTGGAAAGGTATTGTTCCATTAGCAAGTTTGCTGGAGGAGGCTTTGTCTCTTCCGGTCCGTATTACCAATGATGCCAAGGCTGCGGCTTTGGGAGAGATGTTGTACGGAGCAGCTCGTGGCATGAAAGACTTTATAATGATTACGCTGGGTACAGGAGTAGGAAGTGGTATTGTTGTCAATGGACAATTGGTATATGGGAAGCGTAGTTTTGCCGGTGAATTAGGGCATACTTCTATTCGTCCGGAGAATGGTCGTCTTTGTCCATGTGGCAGAAGAGGCTGTCTTGAAGCTTATTGTTCGGCTACTGGTGTTGCCCGTACTGCAGTTGAATTACTTCAGCAGACGGATACCCCTAGTTTGCTTCGGAGTTATCCGGTTGCTGAATTAACATCGCGTGATGTGTATACTGCTGCTTGTCAGGGGGATGAATTGGCTAATGAAGTGTTCCGGTTTACGGGCGAATTGCTGGGAGAAAGTTTGGCTAATTTTGCTACATTCTCTGATCCGGAGGCCTTTATACTTTTTGGTGGCTTGTCGAAAGCTGGCGATTTGCTGATGAAACCTTTGAAAGAGGCATACGACCGTAACGTATTCGAAAACTATCGGGATACGGCACAGATTTTGGTGTCTGGTTTGAAGGATGCTGATGCTGCTATTCTGGGTGCTGCAGCCTTGGCATGGTTAGATTAATTTATAAATAAATCAATATGAAAAAAACATTGTTTTCTATTGCAGCTGGAGTAAGTGCTTTGTTTTGGGCTGCATCGTGTTCGGAACCTGTAAAAACTGAACTGAATTGGGCGACATTTAATGTTCGTTATGATAATCCGGGAGATAGCTTGAATAACTGGAAATATCGTAAGGACCGTGTGGCTGCTTTTGTGAAAGAGCAGAAGTTGGATATTGTTGGTATGCAGGAAGTTTTGCATAATCAGTTAGAGGATTTGAAAGAGCGTCTGCCGGAATATGCCGAAGTTGGTGTAGGACGTGAAGATGGCAAGACACAGGGTGAGTATTCTCCGCTGTTTTTCCGTAAAGACCGTTTTGAATTGCTCGACAGCAATACATTCTGGCTTTCACAGTATCCCGACAGTGTAGGCTTTATTGGTTGGGATGGTGCTTGCTGTCGTATTGCAACCTGGGCTAAATTGCGTGACCGTCAGAGCGGAAAGGTGTTTATGGCTGTTAATACACACTTTGATCATGTAGGAACACAGGCCCGTACACAGAGTGCATTGCTGATTATCGAAAAAATTAAAGAAATTGTAGGTGACCAACCTGCAGTTCTTACAGGTGACTTTAATGTTTCCGATCAGTGGGATGCTTATAAAACCATAACCTCGAATGCTTTTGTTTTGAAAGATACCTATAAAATGGCTCCGAAGGTAGAAGGAGTTAATTATACATTCCATGATTTTGGCAAGCTTCCTATGGCAGAACGTGAAAAGATTGATTTTATTTTTGTTACTCCGCAGATAGAAGTAAGAGAAGCTTTTATTCCAGTAGAGGGTAATGATTCAATCGGCTTTTTATCTGACCATAATCCTCAGGTTGCCAAGATTGCTTTTTAAGTAACGTAAGTTGTTTGTCTAAATCAGTTATTTTATGATGAAAAATAGATTATTATTACTTTCACTTACTGGTTTATCTGCTCTTGCTGGATGGGCGGATAAACCGGTTAATTTTGTTCTTATCAACTTGGATGATGCGGGCTTTGGTGATTTCTCGTGTAATGGTGCATACGGGTACACAACTCCTCATATCGATCAACTGGCTGCACAGGGAGTTCGTTTTACGCATTTTTTGGCAGCACAACCTATCAGCGGGGCATCGCGTGCTGGATTACTTACAGGTTGCTATCCTAACCGTATTGGCTTTGCCGGTGCTTCGGGACCGGATGCCGATTATGGTATTCATTCCGATGAGATGACTATGGGAGAATTACTTAAGCAGAAAGGTTATCAGACGGCTATTTTCGGTAAATGGCATTTGGGGTGCAGGGAACAGTTTTTGCCTTTGCAGAATGGTTTCGATGAATATTACGGACTTCCATACTCTAATGATATGTGGCCTAACCATCCTTTGCAGGGAACGGTCTTTAATTTCCCAGATTTGCCTACTTATGACGGTAATAAGGTTGTGGGTTATAATACTGATCAGTCACAGTTTACGACTGATTATACCAATCGTTCTGTGGAATTTATCCGTAAAAATAAAAATAAGCCATTTTTCTTGTATCTGGCACACTCTATGCCGCATGTGCCGCTTGCTGTTTCAGATAAGTTCAAAGGAAAAAGTGAGCAAGGCTTGTATGGTGATGTTATGATGGAACTGGACTGGAGTGTAGGACAGATAATGAGTACATTACGCGAGTTGGGACTGGAAGAAAATACGCTTGTTATTCTTACATCTGACAATGGCCCTTGGATTGCCTATGGTAATCATGCGGGTTCTACCGGGGGGTTGCGTGAAGCTAAGGCTACAACGTTTGACGGTGGTAACCGGATACCTTGTATTATGTACTGGAAAGGGCATACAATACCTGGAAGTACTTGTAACAAGCTGGCATCGAACATTGATATTTTTCCGACTTTTGCAGAATTAAGTGGTGCACCGCTGCCTAAACATAAAATAGACGGAGTAAGTATTCGCTCGTTGATAGAAGGAGTTGAAGGTGCTAATCCACGGGAGAATTTTGTATATTATTACAATAAGAATGATCTGGAAGCGGTAACTGATGGTGAGTTTAAACTCATTCTTCCACATAAATATTTATCTTATGGCACACATGTACCGGGAAATGATGGTCAACCTGGTAATATGGGGCCGATAGAAATCCGAAAGTGTGAGTTGTATGACTTACGCCGTGATCCGGGTGAGCGTTATGATGTTTTTACGCTTTATCCAGAAAGGGCTGCTAAGTTATTAAAAGTAGCCGAAGAAATGCGTAAGGATTTGGGAGATAATCTGACTCGTGTTCAAGGTACAGGACACCGTGAGTTAGGTTGGGTAAAGAAATAATTATTCCTTTAATCTTTTGATTAAAAGAAAATGATAAAAATCTGCCATGGCTAAGATTGGGCTGTGGCAGATTTTTTTTGTAGTGTCGGGATACTTCTTTCGGCGATTGATTGGAAAATATGTGTAAGTGAGGAGACTTGTTTTGTTATTCGTGCTTGGTGACTTAATACAGATTTACTTCACACCATTTTAACAAAAACAAGAGTAAAATGG
>USQO01000061.1 GCA_900556845.1 uncultured Bacteroides sp.
CGTGGGCTCGGAGATGTGTATAAGAGACAGCTTATGAAAAACATATGTCAATTTTTTTTCTCCGAATTTTCTTTTTTTAAGATTAATCGTCTAGCTTGTTTTTTTGTAAAGCAATTATTAACAGTATTTTTTTCTTTGTAGCTTGATATCCAATAATTTATTTTAGAGACTTCTTATAGAGCTCTATAGGCTTTATAAAATAAAAAAAATGCATATCTTTGTAAACGAAATACCATTGAATAACATCTTATATTAATTATGAAACTAAGCTTTATTTCATTAGTAGCTTTATGTTGCTCTTTAGTTGCATGTACTAGTAAGTCTTCAGAATCAACAAATGAAGATTATGCAGCTTTGGTTAATCCTTTTATAGGGACAGATTTTACAGGAAATACATACCCTGGTGCACAGGCACCTTTTGGTATGGTACAATTAAGCCCAGATAATGGTTTAGCAGGTTGGGATCGAATTGCCGGTTATTATTATCCAGATAGTACTATTGCAGGATTTAGTCATACGCATCTTTCAGGAACCGGTGCAGGTGATTTGTATGATGTGTCATTTATGCCCGTTACTTTACCTTATAAAGAGCAATCCGAAGGCAATCTTGGTATCTATTCTAATTTCAATCATTCTGATGAACACGCTTATGCTGGATATTATAGTGTACTCTTAAAAGACTATAACATTAAGGTGGAGCTTACTGCAACAGAGCGTGTAGGTATTCAACGTTACACATTCCCTGCAGCAGAATCAGCAGTTTTCTTGAACTTGAAAAAAGCGATGAACTGGGACTTTACCAATGATTCTCAGATAGCTATTGTTGATTCATGTACAATTGAAGGATATCGTTTCTCGCAGGGCTGGGCTCGTGACCAGAAACTATTTTTCAGAAGTCGTTTTTCTAAACCTTTTGAAAGTGTAGATATTGATACAACAGCGATTGTATTGAAAGGTCAGCGTATAGGAACAGCTTACATTGCACAATTCAATTTCAATACAAAGGACGGTGAACAGATAACAATTGCAACTTCACTTTCAAGTGTAAGTAAAGAAGGTGCAGAAAAAAATCTATCTGCTGAAGCTCCTCATGATGATTTTGACCGTTATGTTGCTGATGCAAAAGATCGTTGGAATGCTCAGTTGGGTAAGATTAACGTTCAGGGTACAAATGTAGATGATAAAGTGAAATTTTACACTTCTCTTTATCATACGATGCTTGCTCCAACAATCTATAGTGATGTAGATGGAAGTTATAGAGGTGCAGACGGTGAGATACATAAAACCGATGGATGGGTAAATTATAGTACATTCTCCCTTTGGGATACTTATCGCGCTTCACACCCTTTGTTTACCTATACAGAACCAGAGCGTACAAACGACATGATAAAATCATTCCTTGCATTTTTTGAACAGCACGGACGCCTGCCTTTATGGCCATTATGGGGCGGAGAAACGGAAATGATGATAGGTTATCATGCAGTTCCTGTTATTGTGGACGCTTATTTGAAAGGAATTGGTGATTTTGATGCAGAACAAGCTTTGAATGCATGTGTCGTTTCCGCTGACATGGACAGTTACAGAGGTCTTGGCTTGTACAAGAAGCACGGGTATATTCCTTATAACATAACTTATGATAATTCAGAAAACTGGTCACTGTCTAAAACGTTGGAGTATGCTTATGATGACTACTGTATTGCACATATGGCAGAGAAAATGGGTAAGAAAGATATTGCAGAGCGATTCTATACCCGTGCCCAGAATTACAAGAATCTCTATAACCCGGCAAGTGGATTTATGCAGCCACTGGATGATAAAGGTGTATTTATCAAAAACTTTAATCCGGATGACTACACCGAATATATCTGTGAAAGTAATGCATGGCATTACCTTTGGTCTGTACAGCACGATACGAAGGGCTTGATGGAATTAATGGGTGGACAGAAAAAGTTTGAAGAAAAACTGGATAGTATGTTTACCTATATTCCTACCGGAAAAGAAGATTTGCCAATTTTCAGTACAGGTATGATTGGTCAATATGTTCATGGTAATGAACCTAGCCATCATGTAATTTATTTATATAACCAGACCCAGAATAAATGGAAAGCTCAAAAATATATTGCTCAAGTAATGAATGAGCTGTATTTAAATACTCCAGCCGGAATCTGTGGAAACGAAGATTGCGGACAGATGTCTGCTTGGTTTGTTTTTAGTGCTATGGGATTTTATCCTGTTAATCCAGTTGGAGGCATTTATGAATTGGGAACCCCCCTCTTCCCTGAGCTGAAACTTCATTTGAATAATGGAAAGGTATTTACTGTGCTGGCTCCTCAGGTAAGCAAGGAGAATATCTATGTTCAGTCGGTGAAAATTGATGGTAAGCCGTACGATAAGACTTATATTACACACGAACAGATAATGAATGGTGCTACTGTCGAATTCGAGATGGGCAGCAAACCTAATATTTGAAAACGAAATAGATAAATGAGAAAAATAAGTTTGCTTGTCAGAGGGCTTATCGGACTTATCGTCAGCATCGCTTCTTATGCATGTGTAGAGTCCTCGGAAGCAGCGTTGGAAGAAGACTATGTATCTTATGTAAATCCTTTTATCGGGACTGGAGGCCACGGACACACTTTTCCGGGGCCTGTAGTTCCCCACGGTATGATACAACCCGGTCCGGATACACGAATTGATGGTTGGGATTCGTGTTCAGGATATTATTATCCAGATTCAACAATAAATGGTTTTTCACATACACACATCAGTGGAACCGGTTGTTGTGATTATGGAGATATCCTGTTGATGCCTACGGTAGGTGAGCAGCGTTACGAGCCTACTGGCTTGGCTAGTCAGCAGGTCGCATATGCATCTGCTTTTTCACATGATTCGGAAGTTGCAGTTCCCGGATATTATACTGTATACTTGAAAACATACGGTGTTAAAGCAGAATTATCAGCCACTACTCGTGCTGCCATTCATCGTTATACTTTCCCGCAGAGCTCAGAGTCTGGTTTTATTTTAGACCTAGATTATAGTTTGCAGCGGCAGGAGAATAAGGAAATGGTGATAGACGTGTTAAGTGATACGGAGATTCGTGGTTATAAACGAACTGCCTATTGGGCTTTTGACCAGCCGGTCTACTTCTACATGAAATTTTCCAAGCCGTTTACCTATACGCTGGTTGACGATACCGTAACTGTTGATGATGAGGTTGGAGAACAGGCCCGTATGAAAGCATTGTTGAATTTTTCTACTTCACAAAATGAACAAGTCCTAGTGAAGGTAGGAATTTCAGCTGTTGATATGGAAGGAGCCCGGGCCAATGTAGAGAAAGAAATTCCAGATTGGGATTTTGATAAAGTCTGTTTGTCTGCATCGGTTGCATGGAATCAATTCCTGTCGAAAATAGATGTCCATACGGAAGATCGGGATCAGCTGGCTATTTTTTACACGGGTTTATACCATATGGCAATTGCTCCAAGTATATTTACGGATGTTGATGGAAGATATTTAGGAATGGATCATCAAATCCATAAAACAATCCCGGGCGAGAATTATTATACAATATTTTCTTTATGGGATACGTTTCGGGCTGTTCATCCGCTTTGGACTATTCTTGACCCTAAACTTAATTCAGACTTTATCCGTTCTTTAATTAAGAAAAGTGAGGAAGGAGGTATTTACCCCAAGTGGGATATGGCATCCAATTATACAGCTACCATGATTGGATACCACGCTGTTTCATTAATCGCAGATGCCTATGCTAAGGGATACAGGGACTTTGATATCCAGAAAGCTTATAAAGCCGCATTACGAGCAGCCGAATACGATACTACAGGTATTAAGTGTCCGCGCTGGATGATTCCTTATCTCATGCCTGTTGCTCGGTATTATAAAAATACAATAGGTTATATCCCGTGTGATAAAGATAATGAAGCTGTGGCTAAAGGTTTGGAATATGCATACGACGATTGGTGTATAGCTCAACTGGCATCAGCCTTGGGTGATACTGCAAATGCTGTAAAGTATACGCGTTTTGCTAAAGGATATCAGAAATATTATGACCCTTCAACTGGATTTATGCGAGGACTGGATTCCCATGGAAAATGGAGAACGCCTTTTAATCCAAAAGCTTCTAATCATAGAAATGATGACTACTGCGAAGGAAATGCATGGCAGTGGACATGGTTTGTCCCTCATGATGTAGATGGATTAGTCAATTTGATGGGAGGTAGAACGAAATTCATTCAAAAACTTGATTCCTTATTTACGATTGATTCAACGATCGAAGGGACCGCAACTTCTGTTGATATTTCCGGACTCATAGGACAATATGCTCATGGAAACGAACCGAGTCACCACATAATTCATTTCTATAATTATGTAGGCCAGCCATGGAAAACTCAGGAACTTGTTGATAAAGTTCTTACTACATTGTATTTCAATGATGTAGAAGGACTTTCCGGTAATGAGGATTGTGGTCAGATGTCTGCCTGGTATATTATGAATGCCATGGGATTTTATCAGGTATGTCCGGGTCTTCCTGTGTATTCCATAGGGCGTCCGCTTTTTGATAAAGTGACAATAACTCTTCCGGAGAATAAGATTTTTACTATATTTGCAAAAAACAATTCGAAAGGAAATAAATACATTAAGTCCGTTAAGTTGAATAATAGAACATTGGATACTCCGTTCTTTACTCATGATGATATTAAGGAGGGAGGAATGATGGAAATTATAATGACTAATAAACGAACTAATTGGGGAATTAATTAACACTTATACCATGAAAAAACTACTTTTATTAGCTTTCTTATTGCCACTAGCTTTATGGGGCAAGGCAAAGGATTTTACGCAATACGTAAATCCTTTGATGGGTACGCAGTCTACCTTTGAGTTATCTACTGGTAATACATACCCTGCTATAGCAGTACCATGGGGTATGAACTTTTGGACACCGCAGACCGGTAAGATGGGTGACGGATGGCAGTATACCTATACTGCAACTAAAATTAGAGGATTTAAACAAACTCATCAACCCAGTCCGTGGATTAACGATTACGGACAGTTCTCTATTATGCCTGTTGTAGGCAAACCTGAGTTTGATGAAGACAAACGTGCCAGCTGGTTCTCTCATAAAGGAGAAGTGGCTAAGCCTCACTATTATAAGGTCTATTTGGCTGAGCATGATGTAGTGACCGAAATGGTTCCTACAGAACGTGCTGCAATGTTCCGCTTTACTTTCCCTGAAAGTGATGCTTCTTATGTAGTAATCGATGCTTTCAATAACGGTTCATCCATACAGATTATTCCGTCAGAGAATAAGATTATCGGTTATTCTACCAGAAACAGTGGCGGTGTTCCAGAGAATTTCAAAAACTATTTCGTGATTGTTTTTGATAAGCCTTTCACTTATAAATCAAGTTTCAACGGTAAAGAATTGAGTGAAGGCGTTCTTTCACAAACTGCCGATCATGTTGGAGCTGTTATTGGTTTTAAAACTGCTAAAGGCGAAAAAGTGCATGCGCGCATTGCTTCCTCATTCATCAGTCCGGAACAAGCTGAGTTGAACTTGAAGGAACTTGGTAATGATAATCTGGAAACTCTGGCACAGAAAGGGCAGCAGGCATGGAATGAAATGTTAGGCCGAATTGAAGTTGAAGGCGGTAGCTTGGATCAGTACCGTATGTTCTATTCTTGCCTGTATCGTTCTTTGCTTTTCCCACGTAAGTTTTACGAAATCGACGCAGCCGGAAAAGTTATGCATTATAGCCCGACAACCGGAGAAGTACTTCCAGGCTACTACTACACAGATACCGGTGTATGGGATACTTTCCGTTGTCTGTTCCCGTTGCTTAATTTGATGTATCCTTCAGTTAATAAAGAAATTCAGGAAGGATATCTCAATGCATACCGTGAAAGTGGCTTCTATCCAGAATGGGCGAGTCCTGGTCATCGTGGTTGTATGGTTGGAAACAATACGGCATCTGTTTTGGCTGACGCTTATTTAAAAGGTATCCGTGTAGAAGACTCGGAAACACTTTGGAAAGGTTTGATGGCAGCTGTCAATGGTGTACATCCTACCGTTAACTCTTCAGGCCGTGAGGGTTATAACTATTACAATGAATTAGGTTATGTTCCTTATGATGTGAAGATCAACGAAAATGCTGCACGTACATTAGAGTATGCATACGACGACTGGTGTTTGTATCAGTTGGCTAAGGAACTGAAGCGTCCTAAAAAGGAAATCAATCTTTTTGCAAAAAGAGCTATGAACTACAAAAACTTGTTCGACCCCGAAACCAAGCTGATGCGTGGCAAGAACAAGGATGGACAGTTTATGAAACCATTCTCTCCATTGAAATGGGGTGATGCCTTTACTGAAGGTAACAGCTGGCATTATACTTGGTCTGTATTCCATGACCCTCAGGGACTTATCGACCTGATGGGAGGTAAGGAAACATTTGTAGAAATGCTCGATTCTGTCTTTAATGTTCCGCCTGTATTCGATGACAGCTACTATGGTCAGGTAATACACGAAATTCGTGAAATGACAGTGATGAACATGGGTAATTATGCACACGGAAACCAGCCTATCCAGCACATGATATATCTGTATAACTATGCCGGACAGCCTTGGAAAGCACAGTATTGGTTGCGTCAGGTTATGAACCGTATGTATACACCGACACCGGATGCATATTGTGGTGACGAAGACAATGGTCAGACATCTGCATGGTATGTATTTACTTCTTTGGGATTCTATCCGGTTTGTCCGGGAACCAATCAGTATATACTGGGAGCTCCTTTGTTCAAGAAAGCCAAATTGCATTTCGAAAACGGTAATGTAATGGAAATTGATGCACCGAATAACAGTGACGAAAATTTCTATCTTAACAAGTATGTAATTAACGGTCAGGAAAGTACCCGTAACTACATTGAGTATGAAACTTTGCTGAAAGGCGGACGTATAGAATGCGATATGACTGCGCAGCCTAATAAGAATAGAGGAGTAAACGAAGCTGACTTCCCATATTCATTCTCTCGTGAAGTTTCTAAAAAGAAATAATAATCAATCACGACTATAAAAAAAGCACTCAAGAATTTTTCTTGAGTGCTTTTTTTATAGGTTTACGTCTTGATTTAAATCTGCTCCATTGCCTGGTTTAAATCGTCTATAATATCATTTACATTTTCGATACCGACAGACAAGCGAATCAAGTCAGGAGCTACTCCAGCCTCTATCAGCTGCTCTTCCGAAAGCTGTCTGTGTGTATGGCTGGCAGGATGCAAAACACAAGTACGTGCGTCAGCTACGTGTGTTACGATGCAGGCCAGTTGCAATTTGTCCATAAAGCGTATCGCATCTTCGCGTGTGCCTTTCAGACCGAAAGCAATAACACCGCAAGAGCCGTTTGGCATGTATTTTTGTGCAAGCTCATAATATTTACTGCTTTTCAGTCCGCAGTAATTAACCCATTTGACTTTAGGATTAGCTTCCAGCCATTCAGCAACTTTTTGAGCATTCTCACAGTGGCGGGGGACACGTAGGTGCAAGGTTTCCAGTCCTAAGTTCAGCAAGAATGCATTTTCGGGTGATTGGATAGAGCCTAAGTCACGCATCAGTTGGGCTGTTGCTTTAGTGATATAGGCCATTTTTCCAAATGCTTTGGTATAGGTTAAGCCATGATAAGATTCATCTGGACGGGTCAGTCCCGGGAATTTATCGGCATAAGCATCCCAGTCAAAGTTGCCACTGTCAACAATTGCACCTCCTACACAGCAGGCATGGCCATCCATATATTTGGTTGTAGAGTGGGTTACGATATCAGCTCCCCATTCGAAGGGACGGCAGTTAATGGGAGTAGCAAAAGTGTTGTCAACAATCAGAGGAACTCCGTGTTTATGAGCAATACGGGCAAACTTTTCTATATCCAGTACATTGATGCTAGGATTAGATATTGTTTCGCCGAAAAGACATTTTGTATTGGGGCGGAAAGCTTTAGAAATTTCTTCTTCTGAAGCATCTGCATCTACAAATGTCACGTCAATACCTTGTTTTTTCATGGTGACAGCAAACAGGTTGAATGTACCTCCATAGATGGTTGATGCACATACAAAATGGTCACCTGCTTCGCAAATATTGAATACGGCATAATAGTTGGCAGCCTGACCTGATGATGTAAGCATCGCAGCTACACCACCTTCCAGTTCAGCTATTTTGGCCGCAACAGCATCATTAGTCGGATTTTGAAGTCGTGTGTAAAAATATCCGCTTTCTTCCAGATCGAACAGGCGGGCCATTTGTTCACTGTTGTCATATTTAAAGGTTGTACTTTGGTAAATAGGCAGTACACGTGGTTCACCTTTTTTAGGTTTCCACCCAGCTTGAACACAGAGTGTTTCTTTGTTGAATTTCTTTTCCATATGTTTTTATATTGCTAGGTATTGTTTTTATTTTATGTACAAATGTAAGAATAATCTTCTATTCAATAGCTGTTTATTTTAAAAAGTACTATCTTTGACCTTGAATTATCTAGGGCATTTTAGTAATCCCCGTTTTTACCGGGTTAAATAGGTTTTATTTAGATTATGGGAGAGACAATCAACTTCAGGCATGTTCTGCCTATACAAATTCGTTTTAGCGATGTTGACCAGTTCGGCCACATGAATAATTCTGTCTATTTTTCATTGTACGATTTGGCCAAGACTACTTATTTCAGAGATGTTTTCGGGGAGCAAGACTGGAATAAAATGGCTGTTGTTGTAGCCAATATCAATGCGAATTTTCTGGCCCCGGTTTTCTTTTCCGACAACTTGGTTATAGAAACTGCGGTTATACATTTGGGTAATAAAAGTTTTACACTATTGCAGCGGGTCGTTAATCCGGAGTCTGGTATGGTAAAATGCGAATGTCGGACAGTAATGGTGGGCTATAATATTGCTACAAACGAGCCGGTTCCCATTCCTTTGGAGTATAAAGAAAGAGTTTGTAATTTTGAAGGTAAGACGTTGGAGGAATTATCACAGCCTTTAGAAATGAAATAAAAAAATGAGGTAACAATGCTTTTTCAGTGTTACCTCATTTTTTATAAAAGTTATTTATAAGATTTTTCGTAAATATCCAGAATTTCTTCATCTCTCAGTGGGCGAGGATCAAGTCTGAACAAATCACCCATTGTTTCACGTGCATTTTGTACCATCTTGCTCAAGTCGCTTTTCTGGATTCCCCAGTCGCTTAATTTAAGGTCTTGTACGTGGCATTCTTTTTGCATTACCAGCAATGCATCAATGAAATCAGATGGCCGGTTGCTTTTCTTTTGCGTCATTGCTTCAGCCATTTTCATGTATCTTTTCATACAGTCATTTCGGAAAGTCTCAAAGTACGCAGCCGACAGGCAAATCAGTCCGGCTCCATGAGGCAGTTGGGGGTAGAAAGCACTCATGGCATGCTCCATAGAGTGTTCGGAAGTACAGCTGGAAGTTGATTCTACCATTCCGGCCAATGTGCTTGCCCATGCCAGTTTGGCTCTGGCTTTTAGATTCTTTCCATCGGCTACAGCTACAGGCAGATATTTATATATAAGTCGGATAGCTTCCAGTGCATACAAGTCACTTATTGGCGTAGCACAGTTTGCAATAAAGCCTTCTGCTGCGTGGAAGAAAGCATCGAATCCCTGATAGGCTGTCAGGTGCGGCGGAATACTTGTCATCAGTTCCGGATCAATGATAGACAATACGGGATAAGTATATTGACATCCGAAGCCTATTTTTTCCTGGGCTGTTTCATGAGTAATTACGGTCCAAGGGTCAGCTTCGGTACCTGTTCCGGCTGTCGTTGGAATAGCAATGATGGGCAATGCTTTTTTTACCGGTCTTCCTTTTCCGCTTCCCGATAGAATATAGTCCCAGTAATCTCCTTCATTGCATGCCATAATGGCGATACTTTTTGCCGAATCGATAGAACTTCCTCCACCAAGTCCGATAACGAAGTCACAATGCTCGTCACGGCATAGCTGGGCAGCTTCCATTACATGCTGTTTGATAGGATTAGGCAATACTTTATCGAAAACAACACTTTCAACATCGTTTTCTTTCAGGAATCCTATTACTTTATCCAGGTAACCATATTTTCTCATCGAGCCCCCGGCAGAAATTACAATCAATGCTTTTTTACCGGGGAGTTTCTCTGTTGCCAGTTTCTTTATTTCACCGCAGCCGAATAAAATTCGGGTTGGGATGTGTAGACTGAATACGGGATTTGCATTCATAGTTGTATGATTTTAAAGTTCTATGAAAGCAAATATAAAAAAATCTCCTGATAAGTTCAATACTTATTTTTCAAATATCATGTTATCGGATTTTTCTTTTACTTATATTATAAGTTGCAGAAAAGCGAAACAAAAAATGGAACGCTCATATCGATCAAAATTCCATGAACGATAGCAATGGGAATCATTTCCTTTCCAGAGTAGCGGGTGATAATCGGCAGAACGACATCCATCGAATTTACACCGGCTGCCGATATAGGAGCCAGCCGGCCAAAATATTTCTGGATAAGGGGGGTGCCGAGCAATGCCATCATTTCGCGGAATATATTGGCCAACAGGGCAATAGTTCCCAGCTCTGTAGCCAGTTGCAGACCGATGGAAGGTGTTTTAAACTGCGTGATGAGAATCGATGAAAGTGAGTAATAAGCAAATCCGCTGCCAACAGCCATACAGTCGAAAACACTCCATTGACTTAATAAGAGGCTGGCGGTGGCAGAAAACAATAATGTTCCAACAATCGTTCCCATAGGAATGATAAGCATCTTTGGCCGTATTGACTTTACAATTTCCCTTAAATTCTTGTTGCTGCCTATACTGAGTCCCACTTGGAGCATAAGGGCATACAATATATACATGGAAAGGTGATGCACGTCAAATGGAATGATGTGCAATGTCCCTAATATGCATCCGGCAAAGAAAAATAATAATACGATGATACTGGCTTTCATGCTTTACCTCCTTTCTTAAAAAATAATTTATAAACCATCCATGAAATGAGTATACTGCCTGTCAAACTGAATGTGGCCAGTACGGCAGCCTGCCATCCAAATGTGTATAGGTTGTTTATTATCAAATCGTTCGATCCGATTGATAATCCTAAGATGAAAAGAAGACAAGTAATAGTCAGTGAGATAGACTTTTCTGTCTTTTGTAAAAGGGGAACATTTTTAAATGCGTAGCCTATTCCTATGCCTAGGAACATAATGAGAATTATTTTGAACATAACACTTCTTTTAATTATATGGGTAATAAGGGGAAAAATAGTTGCACAAGCTATCTTGTATTACGAAGAAAGTGTCAGTTAAATAAATCCACTAAACCAATGTACAAACACCATGAAACTATAGTTCTGAAGGCTGGCCTCCAGAACAGCAGAAGTATGATATGTTGTAATTCTTTCTTTCATGGTTATTGTTTTGTTCGCTGCAAAGATACTACATTTATGAATATAAACAAAATAAATATGCATTATTCATTGCTCAGATTAACGGGAATGCAATATACATTTCAGTTTGATTGCTTGCGTATGTCGATTCTTTGATATTATTTATTTCCTGAAATACTTGATTGCTAACCTTTTGCCATTCAGTTAAATTTGTATGGAGATTATTTTTCTTTCTATGCATGTATTCTATTTCTTTCTAAAAGAATATGGGCTTATTTTTTAGTTGCTCGAAAAGTGGAAGATAGTTTTGTAAGCAACTGTAGACTAGATATAGTTAAGTTTTTTTGTTTGTTCCCCTGCGGCTCTGTGAAGAGGTGTAGGGGATTTTTGTGTATGTACTCTCTATCAGAGTGTTTTTGCTTGATCACTATAGTGATAAAACAGCGTCAAAGTTATGCCATTTCTTTTTCTTTCCTTTGACTAATGTTTATCTTTTTAGTAATACGGGTGGTATGTAGGTTTGTAACCGGATTGTTTCATGCTCTTAAATAAAATGAAAAGCCGATGTAATGTCTAATCGTGACCTTTGCGGCAAAATAATAAATGTTTTTTAAGGAATGAAAAAGATTTTAAAAAGTGTATCATTATTACTGGCTGCATCGGCATTTAGTGTAAATGCAGTGGCAGTCAATGATGCCGATGCTGCAGAATTTGGAATCGTACGTGGTAGGGTAGTAGACACAGAGAATCATACTCTTCCAGGAGCTTCAATCTTTATCGAAGATTTGCATACTGGAGTGGTGAGTGACATTGACGGATTCTATATTTTACCTAATCTTAAGCCGGGTGAGTATAAAGTAAAGGTTACTTATGTAGGATACAGTCCTATCGAGATGAAAATAAAAATTGCCGGGGGCAATACCGTAGAGAAAAATATTGTACTTACCGAAGGAGTAGAGCTTCAGGAGGTCGTTGTGGGAGGAGCCTTCCACGGACAGCGCCGTGCTCTTAATTCACAGAAAAATGAAATGGGTATTGTTAATATTGTTTCGGCCGACCAGGTTGGCAAGTTCCCGGATTCGAATATTGGTGATGCCTTGAAGCGTATCAGTGGTATAAATGTACAGTACGACCAGGGTGAGGCTCGTTTTGGACAGGTTCGTGGTACTTCTGCCGATTTGAGTTCTGTCACTATTAACGGAAACAGAATTCCTTCTGCCGAAGGAGATGTGCGTAATGTACAGCTCGACCTTATTCCTTCGGATATGGTTCAGACGATTGAAGTTAATAAGGTAGTAACAGCCGATATGGATGGCGATGCAATCGGTGGTTCTATTAATCTTGTTACAAAAAGTACTCCTTATAAACGTGTTATCAATGCAACGTTGGGGGCGGGATATAATGTCGTAAGTCAGGATGCACAGGTCAATGCCGGTTTTACATACGGTGACTATGCCTAAATTTACTTTACACTCTATTTGTATTAATACTAAAAAGGTTTA
>USQO01000062.1 GCA_900556845.1 uncultured Bacteroides sp.
ATTTTTAGAAATCGGATTCAAAAATCGTGCCGTGGTACCACGGCGCACTGCTTGCGCAAGCTAAACGAATTAGGATTGACTACTTGCCTTCTCAGAAGATTTTACATCACCTTTATTGAGATAACTGTTTTCCAACTTCATCGTTTTTTTATAATAATTATTTAGAAGATTGAAATGGGCTAAATCTGATGCGATTGCCATTGTCAAAAAGCCAACAACAGTTAACATCGTTATTTTCCAACCACAATGATACTTTCTAACTGCGTAAGTACACACAATCAACATTGCAAACGAATTTAACGCTGTAGACCGCATTAAACGTATCCTTGACAATGTAAAAGTGGCAAATGCATCTTGCTTGAAGTGTTCCCAAACGATGATACTAGTTTCTGCTACAATAGGATATTTTTCTTTGATATGCATCTTCCTTTTGTCATATATGATATCTGCAATCCTATCAACGATCAATCCTAAAATATAACACCACCCTAGCATAATAATCGATGGCACTATATTTTTTATGCAATACTTAATAATTGGTAAAAATGCGTTTCCTATAATAATAAATATAACTAAGAAGATAATTGCAAGTGTTTCCATACCAACGACAATATACTCTACATATAATTTGGTTGTTTCCATACGATACTCCTATTTATTTCGATAACGACGACTTTTCCATCTTTTTCCTATACTGTGCTGGGCTGACCCCATATTCTTTTCGGAACACCCGACTGAAGTAAAGCTGGTTGTCGTAACCCACGATTTCTGCAATCTCGCCGATTTTATAATCGGTATTCTCCAACAAGCTCTGCGCATTGACCATCCGAAGCGACAGGATGTACTGCGCAGGGCTTATTTTCATATACTGCTTGTGAAGTTTCGGATGAACCAGTTTGTGCTGATGTGCAGCGATTCTGCATAGTCCTCCACGCTGATTTTGGTGTTATAGTTCTCGTTAAAGTAGGCAACGGCGGCTTCGATTTCTTCCGGAATGTTGATCTCCACATTTTCACCTTCCTGCTGCTGGCGGCTGACAAGAAGCAGGATCGTGTTGAACATCGAGGCAATATAGTCCTCATAGCCATACTTGCACTGCTGCAGTTCCCGGATGATTTTTCGGAACAGCATCTTATACTCCGGCAGTGTTCCGCTGTAAAAGACGTGCTGATCCAGTGGGATGCCGTGATAGGTCAGAATGTTCTTTACATCATAGCCAGTGAAATGAATCACCTGATCGTCGGCCAGTTCTCCCGGACAGACCAGAAAGCATTCCAGCACGGGTGCAAAGGCGATGCACACGCTCTCTCCGGTTCGGCTCCGACATCTGGCGTTCAAGGATCTTCTCCCGGTGCTAGCAAGAGCGCAGCTTCTGCTCCGCTTTGGCTTTTTCGCTACGGAGGTAGGCAAGGTCAGTTTGGGGTTGGGTCATGGCATCACGCTCCTTTGCAAAATAAAAAGCCAAACAATCAGATCTGCTTTGCAACTGGTTGTTTGGCGAGGAAAAGCGTATATGGTTTTGGCGGTTTAATCAAACAATGATAACGTGAACAGCACGTTCGTAATCAACTTTGCGAACGTATATTGTGTAGATTGTTTGACAATTGACCTTTTGAAATGCGGTTCCAGTTCTTTCACGGGTTCCCATCGAAAACAAAGACGGCGATGATAAATCGCGTACTTTTGTTCGATATCCGATTCCTTCTTTTTCTAAAAGAGATGTGTATTTTTGGTATTGAGATTGATTTGAGCAAACCACCAACTCTTTTTGATTAAAAAACGGTAGCATAAAAAACTCCTTGCTCAAAAACGGTTATCGGATATTATTTGAAATTTCAACATACCAAGTCTTTCCGGTCTTTGCAGCAATATTGACAACATAGTAGCAGCCAACGCGATTTGTTGCATCTACCAGAACACCAGCCCAAGAGGAATCAGGGTATTTTGTCCAGTTTTTCTGAGATGCAGGAATGTCAAAATCCTTGGTCTGCTCTCGATATCCGTTACTCGTCCATCCAGTTTGACCAATTCTTAGAGTTTGGCTCGTAATTTTTGTTGCTGAGTTATTGCAATAGTACTTTCCAGTAACCTTTGTCAACTTATAATACGAACGATCGCCGGAGTCTTTAACAATATCATAATAAATTGTAGTATATGCTCGTACGGTGTTGCTTGAGTCCCAAGAATCTTGGTTGATGCTTCCATCTGCATAGGGGCTTATAGATGTTGGAAATTCGCTAGGCAGAATTGTTGCGACATCTTTTCGATAGGAAGTAAGGGACGAACCATCATCCAAATGTTGAACATCCAGAACGGTTTTTTCCTCGAACTGAATCATTTCATCGGTTGCCTTAACAATATTGGATTGGGTAATCAAATCTTTTTCCGGCGATTCAGAAGCCATTTTAGCAAAGAGCGAAGAATGAACGGTGACACTGCCGATTCTCATAGAAGGTTCCATTGCAACGCTAGAAACGCAAAGCATCGCAATCATCAAGAAAGAAAGCGAAGCAGCTAAAAGCTGTGATACTTTTTTATGTTTCATAATAAGCAATCCTTTCTCATTAAATGGATAAGTTTGAATTTCATTCAAAGCTATATTGCTGCATCGGAGTAACTCCTTTCGATTTGTGCATTGTGCCATCCTTTCTTACACTGTATACCCAGCAAGCAATATTGTCTACATTTCTGTAATAAGATGGAGAAAATTCGTAACGAAATCGGAGTCACCAACAAAGAAAAATGGCATAGTGCTTTTTGCTGTTGAAACAGGAAAGCGACCATGCCATCTCAGGATTGAACTTATTTTCGTTTTTCTTGCAGATGCTTCTCAGGTACATAGGGACGCTTCGGCTGATACATCCAGCCTGCACAACCCGGAGGCCACTCCTGCATATCCTTCTTCACCAGAGCTTCAATTTTCTTTTTGGCGAACTGTTTGACTTGAATTTTCATTTGTATGCCCTCCTTTCAATTTTGACAGCGTGAAATGGATAATGTTATTGCATCAGCAGTCAATGCTGCGACCAACCCTTGTAGTATGGAAGGAGCGATTTGAGTTCCCACCAACAAAATTGCGAAAATATTTAGAATCAATAATAACCAACGAACAGCTATTTTTGCAGCCTTAAATTCATTTGTTGACCAGTGAATGCTTTTATTGTTAACTGGTGCAATATACAAAATTGTAATATCAGAAACTATAGTTAAGAAAAGCAACGCCAAGCCTGTACGGAAAACGTAGGAGATTGAAGCAAGAAGAACTACTTCTAATAAAATGGAACAGAACAGGCATTTACTATAAGTAGCAGCATGATAACCGTTTGTGTATTTCCGAATTAAGAGGAAGAACACAGAAAATGAAATCGTTAAGGTCCAGCCAAAGCAAAAACCGCCAATCAGACACTGCACAAGCCAAGTGAATAAGGTTGTCACTCTTTTTTCGATGCTATATGCAAACCATTCAGAATAAGATTCATCAAGCAATCCCATCGACACGCACTTTTGCGTTAATTGCATTGCAAAATCTTTCATTGCGACAATCCTCATTAAAAGAACTTTCTTGAAAGAAAGAATACACAAGTTGAGCTACAATTTCCACAATAATGTAACGAAATGGACTTTTTTTGTCACGAAATCGGAGTGAGCGGTATATCAGCGGTGAACTGGAACCACCCATTTTCATAGAACATGGTATACTCGCCGCTGTATTTTTCAAGAATCAGTCGGATGTTCGCAAGTCCAAAACCATGCAGCTGTGGTTCTGGTTTTGTAGTTGGAATGGAACTGTTTATAATTGTAACAGGTTCTGATGTGTTTCGGACAGAGATAAAAAAGTCTTGTTGCGCAACCGCCATGACATGAATCGTTTTGTCACCTTTATCGTACCGTTGACACGCTTCAATGGCATTATCCAAGAGGTTTGATAGAAGCACTACTATATCAGAGGCATCAAATGGAAGATTTGATAGATCATTCACTTCAAAATCAATACTGATCTTCTTTTGAGTTGCTTCGGCAGCTTTTGTGTTGAAAAGTGCATCCAAGATAGGATGGTGTGTGTTGACAAGGAATAGTCGATCTGTTTGCTGTTCGGTGATTTTTCCAAGATATTCTTCAGCAGCAGAATACTCTTGGCTTTTCATTAGTTGATTTAGAACATTCAGGTGCGCCCGAAAGTCATGAACTTTCTTCCTTTGAGCTGAATAAAGTTCGCTTGCTGAGGTCATGTTTTTCGATTGCAGCTGAATCTGCTGATTAAGTGTCAACAGCTGTTCTCTTTCCGATGCGGCATATTCCATTCGCTCCAATAAGAAGAGGACTGCGACGTTTGAAATAAAAATGAGAATACAACAGCCAGCAGAAACAAACTCTTCTATATTGTGACCACTTGTAACGTAAAGTAGGATCACAAGCATTACAAATGATGCACATGGAAATAGAAAGTACAGAATCAGCTGCGAATGTTGAGCATGGCTTCTTGGTCTGTTTGCCGTGCGCTGAAGCATTATTTTACGAAACAGTGCAATAATAAATAATTCAGCAGAATAATAAGAGATTCCATAGATTAGAGATAAAGTCTTATTGGCTTGAAACGTCTGAGCATCCATCCCACAAACCGAAGTTGCAAGCATTCCGACTGCAAAAGATAAACTATAAGTCAAGAGATATTCTACAACAATAAGAAATAATAAAAACCTTTCTGAGATATTCCCATATAGAGTTCTGGCAACAATAAAGCAGGATAGTAGAATTAAAAAAATTTTGACGATTTGGTTTCGATTTAAGACAATAACACTGAATTCAATGGATGCATACATTAAAATAGTTTGAACTATTACACCGACAAGAAATCTATGATCCCTCCAACGGTGCGAAGCAAAAGCGTCTAAAAACAGACATACGCAGACTGAATCTATGATTGTGTAAACCAAACTGATTAAAGCATCCATCTACTTTTACCTCGCCAATGTAAATATTTCTGTTTTAGCTCATTATAATTCTTTTCGCTTGGAGCCAGACAAAGACCACCACGCAATTGGACTTTATTGTATTGAAAGATTTCGACATAGTGCATATTGACAAGATAGCTTTTTTGAATACGAAGGAAACCGAGTGGCTCGATTTTTTCGGATAGTTCCGTTATGTTGCCGTAAAATTGGTATGCTAGGCGTTTTTCGTCCAACAAGTGCATAACAATGATTCTTCGATGAGATTCTAAATACAGAATGTCATTTACAGGTACATCAATAATTTCAGAGTTTATCGAAATTGTAACAAGCTGTTTCCGTTGAAGCACTTCTTGGACGGCTGAATCAAAGTAGGAATCAAGTTTAGCAGAGAAATCTGCTTTTAGTAAGTATCGAAAGGCTTGAACCTCAAATCCCTCTGGAGCATACTGAATGAAATTCGTAATGAAGATAATCACAATGTTTCCATTTTCTGCTCGTAACTTTCTGGCAAGCTCAATTCCATTTGTTTCGCCCATATCAATATCCAGAAGCGCAATATCATACGGAAGTGATAAGTTTATTTGACTTGGTTGAGAAAAACCATAAAATCTTAATGCTACATGCGTTTCCTCGCTTTTCTTTTTGAGTTCTTCAATAATAGAATCAACGATCTGCTGGTCATCATCACAAACCAAGACATTCATTTTGAAATCCCTCCATTGCACATGGGAATGCTTTTTATCACACAACATACAGCCCTGCTCCTCACAAGTCAATCAAATTTCAACATAATCGAACATTATATGTAGTATAGTACGATTATGTTGAAATTTCAAATAGTACACTTTATATAAGATGGGAGTGTACGGGAATGGAGCATTATTTAGGAGAAAAGTTAAAAAAGCTGAGGGAAAGTCGTGGCTGGACGTAGGCAGATTTGGCTAAACGGTTAAATAAGGCTGTATCCACGATCAGTGGATATGAAAGTGATGCACATGCAATTCCGTTGGATGTTCTTGCAAGCATTTCATCCTTATTTAGCATTTCAACAGATGAACTCCTAGGACTGGATGCGCCAGAAGTACTATCTCTTTCTGGATTGACTGGTGCGCAAAAGAAAACTTTAATTAAACTCCGTAATGAATTGCTTTCACCAAGTCAAAAAGGAAATGATCTTTCGCCGCAGCAGATGGAAATTCTTCATGACATAATAAAAGCCTTCGGTTGACAATCGACTTGAGGCATAGTGCGAGTGCAATACAAACGGTTATTTAAGTATGACCCTCAATGCTGGATGCCCAGTGTTGAGGGTCATGTTATTTGCGGCCACACCGATTTCGTTACAAGTTTTCTCTACTTTGATACAAAATCGTGGACTTTGATTGCTTATTGTGCTTTGATGCTATCAATAGTTAATCTAAGAATTAAGGTGGACGTAACAATTTCGTGTCTTTTGTTTTTACATGAAAGGGTGATTCCAATGCAGAGTTGAAGAAACGTATAAACAATATATTATATCAAGTAACGGTATGCGATAATCAGTAAACTTCAAGGAGAATAAATATGAAAGAGATGACTCGCAAAGAATTTCTTAAACTCACGGGTGCAAGTACCGCATTGTTGGCAATGTCCCATATTATCCCCACTTCGGCATATGCAGACACGTCGAAGATAGATGCTCCATCGGCAGGAATGTATATAAGTGAAGTGGTTGATTTAAGCGGCTTGTCGCCTGTCGAACAGGAAAAAATCCTTACCGAACGTAACATCCCATATGATTCGACAATTACATATGAAAAAATTGTTGTCGAAAGACCTGCAGCGCGAGATTCTTATAAGGGAGTTCCATATCGTTTTCAGATAACGTACGGAAATAAACCTGTAAAAAATGAAAGGAGAAGTGTTGTGAGTCCTGCTGCAGCTGCGGTACTAGACAGAGGTGTTAATATTCTGATTGGATTAACAAAACCCTATATTTGGATTCCATTTACAGCTTCTGGGCTAACTCCCTCTCAGATTTTCATTTACAGTGATCCCAGTCAATACGCATCAACAAATATTTATACACATCTGAAAATTAGACAATGTGAATTTTATAAGGATTACTCATGGCAGCCAAATGCTTTTTTGGAAAGAGCAACCATTGAGGATACGACTGTAACTTATGCACTGGTAAATCCTAAAACAAAAAGATTTACCTCACAAACTGCAAAGAAGACAGAATATAGAAAAGCTACTCACTATGACAACGATAGCTATATCTTGGAAAAAGCCTACTATTGCTTTGAGCATAATCTTCCGTCTTATAAGGAAAATGCTTGAAAGAAGAATAAAAAATGAAATTCCAAACAAAACTCACATTATGCAAAGCTGTATTCATCTTCATAGCAATAGTCGTATGCGCACTATGGGCATTTGAGTTTCGTATAGCAGCTGTTGTTGTACTTTTGATAGACTATATTTTTGATTTTATAACACGTCGTTGTCCTTTTTGTGGGAAGCACTTTTCAATTGTACTAACAGTGAAAGATCGTTGTCCATTTTGCGGAAAATTATTCGAGTAAATATTTTATGGAAGCAGTGGGTATTCCATGCAGAAATAAATGTGTGTGCTATAAAATGTCAGCCAATTATAGGAAGAGACCTATATTCTCTGTAATGGACAATGGTCAATTATGAAAACTATTGCAAAATGAAAATACGATAGCAATCGTACAAAAACAGAAATCCGGAAACTTTTTTGAGTTATTATGGTTCAAAAAAGTTTCCGGATTTTCTGTAATGCTTTTTGAAGAGCCATTCTGTAACAGCCAATCACATTTCTATGAAAAAAGGTCAATCTTCTAGTCTACCGTGATCGCAACCAAGTGAAAGATAATGTTCGATTTCCCCACTCAGCACAAGCTGGGTATATTCCAAGGGCTTGTTATATAAGTAGCCAGTCCAGTTCTGCTCGCTGTGCCGGGGTGTTGCCATATTCGTCCTCAATGACGATGCAGTCGATGGAAAGAATGGTTCCATCCTCGAATCGGGCTTCCACTCGGTTGATGTCCATGTTGTAGCGGCAGGAAAGCACTTTTTGAGAGCGATTATAGTCAAAATTCTGATTTCGTTTCATTTGAATGGCTCCTTTAATGATTTGATTGTTGATTTTTTGACGAAATGAGATTCATTTTTGCTTGAGCCGCCCAACCACACTACGATGTAGCTTTGTTCAGCTCTTGCGGTTGCATGATTGATACCAGCACAGCACTGGGATTCACCGTACAGAGCGAGTGAATCCCTGATGCTGTGCTTTTTTATTTGACACGAGGTGAAATTTTATGCGTCAGCCTGATCATGAGTACGAAGAACGGAGCTTTGGAGATATTCAACGTGCAATTGATTTTGAGAACAGTATGAATGACCTTGAATCGCAATTGTATTACCAGCATCTTTCCCCGAAAGAAGTTGCCCAGCAGGTGCTGAAAGCCACTTGCCAATTCTACGATGCTGACTGGTGCGGTTTAATTCAGGTCGATCTTGATTTGAATTTGTGGACACCATTCTGGTGGTTCAACGCTGGCGCAACAGACAAGACGATGCTTTTAACCGAAGAATATGAATCCGCTGAATTTCTTGATCGGTGGGTACAAACTGTCCGCAAGGGAATTCCAATGGTCGTCCCGGACGCCGAAGCAACAAAAGAAGCCTATCCTGCGGAGTATAACCTGTACCAGCGGCTTGGCATCCGGTCTGTTATTGCCGTTTCCTTGGAGCCGCGCCCAGTCGCTCTGCTTGCCGTCCGGAATCCTAAGCGGTATATTCAGCAGACCAGTATGCTGCGGATTCTGGCCTATGTGCTGCTTGCGTCGTACAACGAACAGAAGATGCTGAACCGGCTCCAGATGGCGTATATTCCCACTTCGATTCAAAGCAGCAAGGACATCTATGTCAGTCTGTTTGGCGAACTGAGCATCAGTACGTCCAAAGGCGTTCTGAAAGAAGCTGACTTTAGCTCTCCAAGCATCAACCGACTGATTTCTTACCTGCTGATTTCCCGTAAAAATGCCATTTCTCCGCAGGAAATCACCCAAACGCTCTGGCCGGATGATTCAGACAATCCAGCCAAGAACGTCAAAGGGCTGGTTTACCGTTTACGCCAGAAGTTCAGTATTATTTCGGATGAACCATTGGTTTTATCCTCCGCATCCGGATATCAGCTCAACCCGGAGCTTCACATTATGACAGATTATCAGCGTTTTGATGAACTTGTATCTTCCGCTGTCAGAGCGTCCTCCGTAATCAACAAAGTGGACATTCTCAAAAATGCTCTTGACCTCTATCATGGGAAGGTCTTGTCCTCCGCAGATGGGGAGCATTGGCTCATTCAGTTTTCCACAAAATACCATCTTTCCTATATGGGTGCTGTCAGTGAACTGCTGAAGCAGCTGGATTCGCTGCATTCTTATGACTTGCTCAATCAGTACGCCATGAAGTCTCTGACCATCGCTCCGGATAATCCGAAAGCATACTGCTGGCTGATCCGCTCCCTGAAAGCACAGGGAATGAATGAACTTGCAACCAACGAGCTGGCCGCAGCAAAGGAACATCTGACCACGGAAGAATACGAGGAAATCCTTGCATTTGGAGCCAATTGGTAAGAATGATTCCTATAACACTTTCGCAACACCTTCATGTGACTTTCATAACACCTAAAATTTTTCAGAAAGGGGCAAAAATGGCTCCATAACACTTTCATAACACCGCCAGATGACTTTCATAACACCGTCGTGTGATATGCTTACAGGGCACGAATCGATGCCCTGTAAGCTGATCGCACGGCGGTTTTCTTTTTTATAGGCTTCGATGCGTCGGAACAAAAACATATCGAAGCCTGAGATGCATTAAAGGCCGAGGATACTTATACCGCTTTCCATTCTCGGATGGAAAACAGTGTCGGTACCCTTTTCTTTAGTGCATCTCTTTTTTGTTGCCAAGAAAAGCCCGCAAGCTGTCACACAGTAAAGTGTCCTCAACCTCCGCATCCGGCGGAAAGGACACTTCATGTTTCTTTTTGCCTTCTTTTCGTGGCTGGAGCTGGCCGCAAAGTATCCCTAGAATCTCCAAATTTTCGACTTTTACGCTTTATCGAAAATTTGGAGGTTTACATGAAATTCAATAATGGCTCAGAGCGTGTACGTCTGGAAAACAGGTGGAAGAAACTGCGTATCCAGTACCGGGAAGCAGGAATGTCCGAAGATGCAATCCAGGCAATGTACCAGTTCGATTTGGATGTTCTCAATAGTGAACGTGCCTATGTTGATAATACTCAGCCGATTTTTGTGACCGAGGATGATGAGGATTCCGTGGATTTCAAGCGGTACGAAAAGGCTATTACGGTCACTGACGTATATCACGAAACAAAAAAACGTTTTGCATGGGTCGGAGAAATCAAAAATGAGCATCTGCTTGCAGCACTTGAAAAATTGAATGCAAAGGATTTGGAGCTGCTGACGCTTTTTGCCTATGAGGGATACACTGTTACTGAAATTTCTAAAGTTTTGCACTGTTCTCAGCCGACAATTAGCATCAAAATCAAACGAATCACTAAATTTTTGAAAAACTTTGAATTTGATGCTATGGATTGAGCCTTCTCGATGGCTAGTAAGTGAGGGGACAATTTCCCGGACGGCTACCGCCGCCGGTGATATGTCCACACTCACGGACCTTGAAAATTGAACAGTTCAGTCATCTGGTACTCAGAACAATGATACTTCCGTAATTCGCGGCCCGGTCAGAAAGCAGACGGGGTGGCTGAGATGCCAATGGAGCGGTACAAGCCCGCCGCCAGATGATTCCCCACTCTCAGGGAGCCGAGGGCGAATATGAGAGACCTAAACATATTTTATCAGGAGCAGTCGGATGCTGTTTTTGGTCTTCGGCTGCTTCTGTTCTTTACATAACTACCCACTCATTTTTAATCACACATAGGAGGTAAACCTATGGATGAACTGAATCCTACCATCAAAGAGCGTCAGATCTACCATGAGATGAAGCTGACTCCTGCGATGGTCAAGTCCATCCGTACCCTCTGCGGTGTCTGCCTCCGGCACTACGTTGAAACCAAGGCGTTCAAGATCGCCATTGTGCCGAATAAGGACAGATGCATGGAAACCTGCACGGTCTGCCAGACCCGGCGTGGCTACGACTACGTTGTCATGCCGCGCTGAATCCGGTTTTCATTCACCCGCAGGGATGCGATAGAATCCCTAAAATCAATTACCACCATGAATTGAGCAAAGCCCGCTGCCGAAAACGCAGCGGGCTTTTGCATATCAGAATGGAGGTTCGCACTTGGAATCGAATTGGAAGTTCCAACGCGGAGACATCTATTTTGTAAAACTGGAGGCAGGCGTTGGCTCCGAACAAAACGGTGCCCGTCCAGCAGTCATTCTTCAAAATGATGTCGGCAACATCTACTCTCCGACTTTGATTGTCGCGGCTTTGACAAGTAAGACAGATAAGAAAGTAACGCAGGCAACCCATTGTCAGGTAGAAGAAGATGGCCTGAAACCGTCCATTGTTCAGGCAGAACAGATTTTCACCATTGATAAAAGCCGTGTCCTGAAGTTTGTCGGACACCTTTCCCCGGAGAATATGCGCCGGGTCGATGATGCTGTGAAGATCAGTCTTGCTCTGAATCCGATGGGCAGCATTCAAAAACTCAAACCGATCATCCGCTCTCAGGCGGCTTACGCGCCTCCTGAAGTGGTGGATGGAAAGCCACCCATCTATCCCTACACACCCATCAAATCATCCTTTGAGGACGCTGGGAGTGTGGAGGAGATGATGATGTACACCGAACTGCAATCCGCTGTTCATGCCATGATTCAGCGGCTCGAATACAGCTTTACCTTTAATCCCACCTTGCTCACCATCCCGAAGCGTAAGCAGCAGGTCGCTGAGATTCTGGAAGAAGCTGAAAAATACATCTGGCGAATCAAGGAGGAAATGAGATGCGCCTGAAAAACACTGCGGATAACTTCTCCGCTTCCTTTAACATTACACCGCCGTACCAGATGGTGGTCATTCACAGCAGTAAGCTGATCTACCCTCGTGAGCTGTACCAGCGGGGCATCCAGCGCAAGCGCGTTGAGTTGATTGCCAAAGACTTTAACGAATATACGGCGAACGAGCCGAAGGTCAGCTTCCGCAATGGCCGGTATTATGTAACGGACGGCCAGCACACCATTGAAGCGCGTATCCTGCGCAACGGCGGTAAGGATCTGCCGATTCTGTGTAAGATCTACACTGGCCTGACGATGCAGCAGGAAGCCCTGTTCTTCGCAGAGCAGAACGGTCACGCCGCACCGCTGACGGCGGGCATCAAGCTCCGTGCCAAGGTCGTGGGAGAGGATGCGCCCTCCGTTGCATTTCTCGCAGCCACCAACCGGGTGGGTCTGGACTTCAACTATGACAGCTTGCAGTTGAGCGACTACCGCATCAGCTGCGTGGGCACCGCACTCAAGCTGTACAACCAGATGGGCGAGAAAATCTACTGCGAGGCCCTGCGGCTGATCGTGGCTGCATGGGAGGGCAAGCCTGATTCGTTCCGGGCATCTGTCCTGCGGGGCATGATGCACTTTATGGAACTGTATCACGGTGAGTTCAGCGAGGAACGGCTGATCCGTGCGCTGCGCAGCGTTCACCCCATGGAGATTTATCGCAGTGGCATGGACAATCCTGCCAAACTGCCCGGATGGAAGAAATACGTTTTTCCCATCTATATGGCCTACAACGGCAAGTGCCGCAAGGATGCCCTGCCGATGAAATTCTGATAAATCAAAGGAAAGGGCACTACAATGATCGACAAGTTTTCTCAGGTCGCAGGAAATCTTCCTGCGACTGACAGTGATGCTAACCGGCAATATCTGGTAATCAATGGCTATCCTGTTGTTTTCAGTTTTTCCAAAGAACCCAACCCGGAAG
>USQO01000063.1 GCA_900556845.1 uncultured Bacteroides sp.
TAAGAGACAGATTTATAAGTGTCTTCGTCTAATATTTGAATTTAAATAAAATAACTAGTTAACCTAATGTTTTTTATTATGAAAGAGAAAGAAGGAAGATACTTGATCAAAATGACAGGTTGATATGAAAGGCAGGAAAAGTTGGGGGACTTTCCTGCCTTCATGAAAGCGAATGATTGTCGAATATCTCACCTTTTAGACAACCGTTCAAAAACAATTAAAAAATCTAGTTTAATTATTTCATTGTGAAGTTATGAAGAAATTATCAACTGTCAAAAGAAATAAGTCGTCAATAGGCTTATTTACCAAAATACCTATGCGTATGCGAATAACACCTTTTTTATTAGCAGGGTTTTTAATGCAGGCGAATGCCGAAAATGTCTATTCACAGTCTGCTGCTATTTCTATTGAAATGAACAATGCTACGGTGGAAGAAGTCCTGAATGAAATAGAAATGAACTCAGAATATCATTTCTTGTATAACAATCAGTTAATTGATGTTGACCGTAAGGTATCTGTAAAGGCAGATGCAGACAACATTGAATCTGTTTTGCATGATTTGTTTGATGGAACTAATGTTGTATATAAGATTGTTAACAAACAGATTGTATTAGGACCAAAGGGAAGTAATTCTGTAACAGCAACAACCACTGTAGCTCAAAATAAAGTAATAAAGGGTAATGTGGTTGATAAAAATGGAGACCCTATTATTGGTGCTAATATTCGTGTAAAAGGAACTACTGTTGGTACGATTACGGATATTGATGGAAATTTTGTTTTAGAAATTGCTGGAAATGCAGAATTATTGGAAGTTTCGTATATTGGTTATAAAACTCAAGATATTTCTTTAAAAGGGAAAAAAGAATTTGCTATTGTTCTGAAAGAGGATTCTGAAACTTTGGATGAGGTTGTAGTTGTTGGATATGGTGTTCAGAAAAAAGTAAATTTAACGGGAGCTGTTACTTCGGTAAAAGCGGAAACTTTAGATAATATGCCAACAAATAATTTATCTAATGCTTTGGCGGGTCGTGCTCCTGGTGTTAATGTTACTAATTCCTCAGGCTTTGCCGGTGCTTCATCAGACATTCGTATTCGTGGTAGTTTTGGTGAGCCTCTTTATGTAATTAATAATATAATTAAGAGCAAAGCAGATTTTGATGCGCTAGATCCTAATGAAGTAGAAAATATCAGTTTTTTGAAAGATGCTGCGAGTGCTTCAATTTACGGCTCTAAAGCTGGTAATGGGGTTGTATTGGTGACCACTAAAAGTGGAAATAAAGACCAAAAACCGATGTTTCAATACAAAGGTTCATATAGTGTATCTAATACAACACGCCCTTTGCAAGATTATTCAGCTACAGATGAGTTAATATGGGCTAATAGGGTTCAGGAAACATTGGGAAGAGATCCTGTTTATGGTCCTGAAATTTTTGAATATTTCAAGGATAAAAGTTATAATGTCAATGATTATGTTTGGCAAAACCCATCTTCATGGCAGCATAATTTAAGTGTAAATGGAGGTACAGATCGTATCCAATATTTCATGCTGTTAGGATACCAGGATCAGGATGGTTCTTATAAAAATTTGAAGTATCAGCGTTATAATTTTCGTTCTGATGTAACAGCTAACATTACGAAACGTTTTAAAGTTAATTTTAATTTGAGTGGAAATCAGAGAAATTATAATCGTTTTTATTGGCCATATGACGATGTTGAAGACTTTTCTGTTCCTGATTTTTATCGTTCAACATTTAACTGGACACGTTTATATCCATTTTATGTAGATGATCAAGGAAATCCGACTAATGATACAAATGCTAATCCTGTTGCTTTTGGTGCATGGAATCCTGTAGACATGGTTTTGGGGGACCGTTACCAAAAACAGACTAAACGTACATTGGATGGACAGATTCGTTTGTCTTTTGATTTGGATGATTATGTGAAAGGATTGAAGACTTCTGTTTTAGCGCAATATACAGCATATGATGAGAATCATAAGGCATTTATTACCCATAACTCTAGTTATAGATTCCAACATGCATCCGCTGACAATCCATTTATTCCAGGACCTGTAAATCCTGATGATATGGTTGTTCATAACTTGAGTTCAACTTATGAACAGATTCAGGAAAGTGCCCAACTTAGTTCATCTTATCAATTTAACTGGTTTGTCAATTACGATAGAAAATTTGGTAAACATGATATTTCTGGTATGTTGATTTATGAGCAGGCTGGAAGAAACGGTAAAAATATAAGTGGGCGTGCAGAAGATTTGCTGACATCTTCTATTGATCAAATATTTAACACGTCTTCAGATACAGAAAGAAGATATTTCAATGGAAATGAATTTGAAGATGCTCGTCAGTCAATTATTGGACGTTTTAACTATAATTTTAGTGAGAAGTATATAGCCGAGTTTTCTTTCCGCTACGATGGAAATTACAAGTTTGCCCCCAGTGAGCGTTGGGGTTTTTTCCCTTCTGGTTCTTTGGCCTGGAGAATTTCTGAAGAAAACTTTATGAAAGGAATAGATTGGTTGAGCAATCTGAAGTTAAGAGGTTCTTATGGTTCAACTGGTGACGATAATCATTGGAATGGTGATGAAATAGCTCCTTTCTTATGGCGTGACTATTATCAAAGTGGTACTGGATATATCTTTGGGGATAATTTATCTAATGGCCTAGCTATTGGTGCTACCCCTAATCCTTATATGAGTTGGGCACGTTTGGAAGTATATAACGTTGGTTTTGACTTTGGTGTTCTTAATAACCGTTTGACTGGTGAATTTGATTATTTCTATAAAAATAAAAATCATATTTTAGGCTCAAGAATTGCTTCTGTGCCTGGAACTTTTGGTGCTTCATTGGCTCCAGAAAATTATGCAGAACAGTCTTGGAAGGGTTTTGAACTTTCATTAAGATGGTCTGATAATATAGGTAAACTTCATTATTCTGTTTATTCAAATGTAGGATATGTAAAAGATAAATGGATAAAATGGGATGAAGCAGAAGGACTGGAAGAATGGCGTAGTAAAATAGGTCGTCCTAATGATCGTATACAAGGATATATTTGTGAAGGTATTATCCGTACGCAGGAACAATTGGATGCACTTCCAGAAGGATTTACCCAATTTGGAAGAAAACCTATATTAGGAACATTGTTATATAAGGATATACGAGGTGCAAATTACAGTGAAGGACCAGATGGAATTATAGATTCTAATGATATAACTTTCTTATCAGATAATGGTGCTCCTCGCTTGAATTATGGTTTTGGCTTTAATATAGAATGGAAAGGATTAGCTATTGATGCACACTTCCAAGGAGTTGGAGCTTATGACCGTATGGTAAGTACTATGAATGGTGGTGGGGTATTTCAATTAGGTGAAAAACCATACTTCCAATTGTGGACAGAAGATGTGTGGACTCCTGAGAATGTAGATGCGGAATATCCACGTGTTTCTGGACAGTGGCAGGAAGAATATGGTGCTGCAGGATCTTCATTCTGGTTGCGTAATGGAGCTTATATGCGTTTGAAAAACTTGAATATTGCTTATACATTACCTGGTCAATGGTTGTCTTCTTTGGGTATTGATAGAGTTCAGCTATTTGTTAATGGAACAAATTTGTTCTGTATTTCAGGTTTGAAAGAGCATGATCCGGAACAGAAAACATTAGATTCATATCCTTTGATGAGAACCTTTACTGGTGGTTTGAGTATTAATTTTTAATTGATAGACTACAATGAAAAATAAAATATTTTATGCAATGGCATTAGGATGTTTATTGTCTTTTAATGCTTGTGATGTTTTGGATACAGAGGACTTATCTCATTATAGTCCGGATGATGTATGGAATGATTCGAAATTAGCATCAGCTTATTTAAGTGATTTGTATGCTGGTGCATTTAAAGGATGGCCTGTAGATGGAGGTAATTCTGATGAATGTAAAGGTATTTTGGGTACAACATCAGTACAGCCCAATAATGATAGCTTTAAATATTGGCCTTATGCACAGATTCGTGATATTAACATGATGATTGAAGGGGTTAACGCTGGAAGTCTGACTCCTGAACAAAAGAAAGGATTATTGGGACAAGCTTATTTCCTTCGTGCGTGGCATTATTTTTTGGCATTGCGTATGCATGGAGGGGTACCTATTGTTAAAACAGTCCAAAAGGAAACAGATGATTTAAATGTAAAGAGAAATTCATCGTTAGAATGTTTTGATTTTATTATATCTGATTTGGATGAAGCAGCGAAATTATTACCAATAAAATCTACTGGTGCAGATTATGGTCGTATTGACCAATGTATTGTTGCTGCTTTTAAGGGCCGCGTATTACTATATAAAGCTAGTCCACAATTTAATCCCTCAAAGCCTTATGACAATGCTTATATTGAAGAGGCTTATGAGGCAACTAAATTTGCTAAAGAATTTTTGGAGAAGAATGGCTTTGGACTTGTTGATAACTATACTGCTGTTTTTGAAACAGAAAAACATAAAGAGGCAGTATTGCCAATTATATACACAGCCCCTTCTAAGACAAATGGAAGATGGGAGGATGCGGTCCGTCCTTTGTCTGAATCGAAGAATATGACAGGCTATGATGTCCCTACTTGGGGGTTGGCAGAAGCTTTTCCGATGAAAGATGGAAAGAGACCAGGTGAATCTACGAAGTATGTTTATGATTTACAGCATTTTTGGGAAAACAGAGACCCTCGCTTTGATGCAACTATTGTATATAATGCTTCAGTCTATGAACTGTCAGGTAAAATAGGAAGGCGCCAATATACAACTCCGGGTATAGCCAGCTCATTGGATGCTTTTGGTTATGATATTCAGGGAGAGCATGGTTTTCAAACAGGTTTGTTCTGTAAGAAAGGTATTATGGAAGAATTATCGATAGCTCAGGTAACTCAAAATGATGTTGATTGGCTTGAAATTCGCTATGCTGAAGTTTTGTTTAATTATGCAGAAATGGCCAATGAAAAAGGTTTTACAGAAGTGGCATACGATGTGTTAAAACAGATTCGTCAGCGAGCTGGTATTGAACCTGGTGATGACAACTTATATGGATTAAAGGCAAATATGAGTGTTGAAGAAATGCGACAGGCACTTCTAGATGAAAAACGTCTTGAGTTCTGTTTTGAAGGACAGCGTTTTTGGGATTTAAGACGTCATCGTTTATTACATTCCTTCTTAAATGGTCAGCATAAATTTGGATGTTTGGCAACATTAAAACCAGGAATTAGTATGCAGGACGCAATGGAACGAGCAAAAACGTATACGCTTTTACCTGATGAATTTGTTTATAAAGCTGAAGACCTTCAATTCCAGGATCCTAATTCAGAAAATGCAATGTATACTCCGGAAACTTATTATTTCTTTCCTATATCCAAAGGGGAAATAGAGAAAAATCCGAATTTGGAACAAAATGAAGGATGGGGTGGTCATTTTAAAGGTGAGTTACCTTGATAATTAAATGGTTTATTGCCGATGAATAAGCATCGGCAATAAACTGTATAAATAATGACATGTAGGTATTAAATCTTTTGAGTTGCATATGAAACTTAAAAACTTTATTTTCGTTTGTTTGGTGCTGTTGTGTTGCAGTTGCCAACGTAATCCTCAGCTGCAGGCTGCATATGATTTAATAGAACGTGTGGCTCCTGGTTATTCAAGTCAGTTCAAACTGGAACTGATAGAACCTTCTGACGGAATGGATGTATATGAAATTACATCAGACGGTAATCAGGTGGTTTTACGTGGAAATAATCCTATAGCATTGGCTACTGCCTTTAACCAATATTTGAAATATACATGCAATGCACATATTTCTTGGTTGGGCGATAATTTGAATCTTCCGGAAAAATTGCCTCTTCCACAAAAGGACGTTCGTAATACCATCAATGGGAAATACCGGGTGTATATGAATTATTGTACCGTTAGCTATTCTGCTGCTTGGTGGGACTGGGAACGCTGGCAGCGTGAGATAGACTATATGGCGATGAATTCCATTAATATGCCTTTATCGGTAGTTGGTCTTGAAGCAGTTTGGTACAATACTTTATTGAAGCATAATTTTACGGATGAAGAAGCTCGTCGCTTTTTGGCTGGTCCAGGTCATTTTGCATGGCAGTGGATGCAGAATTTGCAAAGTTATGGAGGTCCTTTACCAAAGTCTTGGATTGATAAGCATATCAAACTTGGTAAACAGATAATTGAACGCGAGCTAGAGTTAGGTATGCAACCTATCCAGCAGGGATTTTCAGGATATGTACCAAGGGAGCTGAAAGAGAAATATCCTGATGCAAAGATTCAGCAGCAACCTTCTTGGTGTGGGTTTGAAGGTGCTGCTCAATTAGATCCTACCGATCCGCTTTTTCTTACCCTAGGACGTGATTTTTTGGAAGAAGAGAAGAAATTGTATGGTGCTCATGGAGTATATGCAGCAGACCCATTTCATGAAAGTACTCCTCCGGTTGATACACCTGAATATCTTTCGGCTGTAGGTAAAACTATTAATCAGTTGTTTCAGGAGTTTCACCCCGGAGCTATTTGGGCCATGCAAGCATGGAGTTTGCGTGAACCTATCGTAAAAGCTGTATCAAAAGAACATTTATTGATTCTTGATTTGAATGGCGGACGTAGCCAGCAACCTAATACTTGTTGGGGATATCCTGTGGTCGCAGGAAATCTGCATAATTTTGGTGGACGTATCAATATGCATGGTGATATGCGTCTACTGGCCAGCAATCAGTATGAGCGTGCTGTAAGTAAGTCGCCTAATGTATGTGGAAGTGGTTTGTTCATGGAATCAATCGAGCAAAATCCAGCTTATTATGAATTGGCTTTTGAAATGCCTCTCCATAAAGGAGAAGTAGATTTAGATAACTGGTTTCGTCATTATGTCGAACGTCGTTATGGTTTTCCTTCAGAAAACACACATGCAGCATGGATGTGTTTATTGGAAGGGCCTTACCGTCCGGGCACGAATGGAGTAGAACTTAGTTCAATCATTGCAGCTAGACCTGCAGTAGATGTGAAAAAATCAGGTCCTAATGCCGGTTTAGGAATTCCTTATTCACCGGAATTGATAATGAAAGCTCAAGGACTTCTACTGAAGGATGTTGAGAAATTAAAGCAGTCAGAAGCCTATCGCTTTGATATAGTAGATGTGCAGCGTCAGCTTATGACTAATATGGGGCAGCTCATTCATAAAAAAGCTGCTGAGGCTTTCAAAAAAGGTGATAAGGCTGGGTTTGCGTTACATAGTACCCGATTCCTTGAATTACTAAAAGATGTGGATACTTTGTTGAGAACACGCAGTGAGTTTAATTTTGACCAATGGTTGACTCGTGCCCGTTCTTGGGGAGAGACCAAGGAGGAAAAAGACTTATTCGAAAAAGATGCATCTGCATTGGTTACCATTTGGGGAGCTGACGGTGATTCTCATATTTTTGACTATTCTTGGCGTGAATGGACAGGTTTGATTGAAGGTTATTATTTGAAGCGTTGGGAAAAGTTTTATGCAATGCTTTCCGATTGTTTGGATAAAGGAATTTCATATAAAGAGGAAGGTCTCCCGCAAATTTATGGAAGAGAATCTTTCCGTGCTAATGACTTTTATAATAAACTTGCTGATTGGGAGTTGGAATTTGTAGCGACCTCTGGTAAAGCTCGTACACCTATTACCCAAGGTGATGAAGTAGAAGTAGTCACTGCATTATATAAAAAATATATGAAATTAGCAAAGGATTATTATGGCGGAAATATAAAAATAGATCAGATTGATTTGCAGGGAGTGATTGAAAATTTTGGGGAGAAGTAAAATCAGTAACTGTACTTGATGTGGTACGTAAAAAATTAATATGGTTAATTTCCCAAGCTAAATTTTACAACGCCCCAAGTCAATTTTGGGGCGATTTTTTATGTCTAAAAAGATCCAGATTTTTATGATATTAAGTTTATGAACGATAAAAAGACAATAATAAGTTATATACTTTGGGTAGGTGTTTGGATGCTTGTGGCGGGCAGCACAATTGCTGCTAATGCCGCAAATAATAATCAGCCACAAGTAACTTTTCAATCTTTATTGCGGGAAATGGTAGACCGTAAGCACCTTGCTGAATTTCCAGTAAAACCTTATCGCACCTTGCAGGCCAGTAGTTATAACAGGGCTTCGGTTTCACCCGATTTGCCAGGATGGTTTGCTGATTCTGATGGTGTATTTTGTATTCGTACGGAAAAAAATAAGCATGGTGAAACGGAGTGGGTGCTGATGGAGGATGATGGTCCTGGTGCCATTACTAAAATATGGGCTGTTTGCTTTTACTATGGGCTGAACGATACAAAGGGTGCCAATCTGAAAATCTATATTGATGGTAGTGATGAGCCGGTAATTAGTGGCAATTTCTTCGAATTTGTCAAGGGACAATCGTTTGTCAAACCACCTTTAGCCGTGGAGACCCGTCGTGCGGGTAACTCTTATTTACCTATACCTTATGCTCGTGGATGTAAAGTTACGATGGATAAGAAGGTTTTTTACAACATTATTAATTACCGTAGTTATCCAGATGGAACTGATGTGAAGAGCTTTAGTATGGAAGATTTCCGGAATTCTAAATTACTGATAGATAGTGTAAGCACAGTTCTTTCTGAAGGTGTGTACAGTAAGCAGCTATCGGCTAGTAATCCTGAAAGTAAAACTGTTAAACAAACGATTTTACCAGGTAAATCGACAGAATTGATCCTTAATGGTAGGAACCGTGCCATTGAACAGCTTGTTTTCCGATTGGAGGCTTCAGATTTGCCTCAAGCCTTGCGTTCAACAGTATTGGAGATTTCATTTGATGGTGAAGAGGCGGTTTGGACTCCTTTAGGTGATTTCTTTAACATTGGTGTCGGTTTGAAGCCATATAAAATGTGGGAAAGGGCAGTACAGGAAGATGGTAAGATGATTTGTCGGTGGGTGATGCCATTCCGTAAAGAGGCTGAGTTGAGAGTACGAAATTTAGGGAAACAGGAAGTGATGGTTCATATGGAAGCTACTACGACTTCTTATAAATGGACTGAGAATTCGATGTATTTCCATTCGAACTGGCGGATTGATGATCCTACACCCACATTCCCTCTCTTTGACTATAATCTGATAAAGGTGAAAGGTAAAGGTATTTATGTAGGTGACCAGTTTACTGTTCTGAATCCGGCTGAAGGCTGGTGGGGTGAGGGCGACGAAAAAGTTTATGTAGATAATGATACGTTTCCTTCTCATTTTGGTACCGGAACAGAAGATTACTATGGTTGGGCAGGCGGAGTAGTGCCCAATCCTGTAGATGAATTCCATGTACCTTTCCTGAGTAATGTTCGTGTGGCTGCCCCTAATTCGAAAGGTTATAATACTTGTACTCGTACCCGTTCTCTGGATGCGATTCCTTTTACTGAATCACTGGATTTCAACATTGAGTCCTCTGCCGGAAAACGTACAAACTGGTTTCATTTGCAGTACGCTGTTAATACATACTGGTATGCCTGTCCGGGTGCTGAATCAAATCGTAAGCCTTTGCCTGAGATGGCGGCACGCAGGATTACTACTTTAGAGGAATTAGAAGCTTACAATGAACGATGCAAAGCAAACAAATATGTATTTCCAGATGCCATTGAGGCAGAGAATCTTCCTACTTACCACTTGGATGCTGGTGTAGAAGATATTGTTTGTATGAGTGTATGGGGAGATTTGAGTAATGGGGATGCTAAATGTTTTCGGTTTAACCATTCTGGGGCTGCTGTTTCGGTTAAGCTTACAGAGCTTTTTAATGATATTTCGTTAAGAGTTTGTCTTCTTACTGGTGGTGATTGTGGTATGTTTGATATTCTCGTCAATCAGCAAGTTATTCGTACTGTTGATTTGAAGGCAGAGCATTCGGCCGTTGTTACTCTTGATTTGGGTATTCATTCTCCAGTAAATAATACATTGGAAATTGGTTTCGTAAATAAAAAGACGGGTAACTTGGGCATAGATTATTTTATTATAAAGTGATACAATTGTTGTAATATGCAAAAGAAGGTTATGAAAAATATATATATATTTTTGTCGTTTTTAAGTTTTTCTTTATTCTCTTCATTTGGGCAATCGTCTGATTTGGTAGATGACCCGCACAAAGAATGGTGTTATTTGAAAAAGTCAACAACCGTGATAGGTATGCCATTTCATCCACAGGTGACTGAAGTAACCTATGATGGCTCGCTTTATACTGGCTATGCGGAACTATGTTTCGGTTATGGTAAAAATGATACTCCAGTGCTGATCCGTCAGAAAACATTTGAAGAAGGATGGATTCCTGTTGTTGGGGATAAGTGGCAGGAAGGAGATTTGAAGTATGGCCTTAAAATGTTTTCTGCTCCCTTGTCTCCAGAAGATGTGAGCAATTGCGTAAACTTTGTAAAATATTCAGTGACAAATACAGGAAAAGAAGTAGAGGAAGCTTATCTTACGGTGGCTACACGCGGAAAAGTAGATGATTATCGTCTTGCAAAGCTGAAAGATTTTTCTGAAAACGATCTTTATGAAGTGAAGAATAATGCTTTGTATAAAAATGATAAGCTGATATTTTCATTTGCAGACGGGTATGATAAGATTGAGGCTGTTAAGGGTATTCCTTTCAGTAAGCCTTTTACTGCTGCATCTATGCAAATAGCTGAGAATACGCGCAGTGCAATCGTATATTACAAAAAACGACTGAAACCAGGTGAATCAGCTGAAATCTTTTTTAGAATGCCGTGTGTACCGGTGATGGATAAAACGATGGTAAATAGAATCTTAAATGCAGACTATAACCATTATTATCAGGCAACAATAGGATTTTGGAAAAAACTGGTTGCTGCCGACACTTATTTTGAGATTCCGGAAAAGAGAATTCAAGATGCTCAAAGAGCCTCTATGGTTCATCTGTTATTGGCTACACGTACTTTCCCTGATGGATGGAATACACAGACCGATGGTATTCCATACCCAAATTTTTTCTTGACTTCCGGACCGCAAATGTCAATGGCATATCTTACAAATGGTTGTCCGGATTATGCTAAAATGATTGTTCGGAATGCAATTAAGCAGCAAGAACCGGATGGATTGTATTTCGATAAATCTTTGGCTCATGGAGGTATTATTCCAACAGCTCATGGACATATCATGTATATGACTGCTGCATACTATTTGATTACCCGTGATAAAGCATTGGGTGAAGAGGTATTTCCCAGCCTGGTAAGAGCCATTGAGTACTTGAGCAATGAGACCAATAAAAATAAATACGGATTGCTGCCACCCACTTATCCTTATGATAATGAAATGATTGATGGCCATTATGCTTGTAATAATTATTGGGCATTGTTGGGATTGCGTTTTTGTATCAGGATGGCTAGAGATTTAGGACATACAGAAGTTTTACAGGAATGGGAGACTTTGGAAAAGAAATACACAAAGTCTATTCTTGATGGTATAGAATATTCTGTAAAAGAAGATGGATATGTGCCGACAGGCCTGTATGAATTTATTACAGGTAAGAAAGCCAGAAGAGGGTTTAATGAATATCAGTGTAACAGCGATTGGGAGAATATGTTGCTGGCTTATCCTACAGAGTTGCTTCCTGCAGAACATCCTTACGTTAAAGGTAGTTTGAAGCATATTCGCAAAGGTTATGGTGAAGGTATTATGACCTATCGTCACGGGCAACATTTGCATCAATATATTACAGCAAATCTGATTGAACAGTATATGGTGCAAGGTGAACAAAGACAAGCCTTGATTGATTTTTATCATTTAATCCTTCATTCGGGTTCTACACATGAGGGGTTTGAGAACTTGGTTATTCCTTGGAAAGACCGAATGGTGGATCCTCATTGTCCAACTCCACATGCTTGGGCTTCAGCAAAAACAGCTTTTCTAATCAGAAACTTCTTATTGTATGAATATGGTGGAAGAGCTGGTATCGAAGATGGAAGGGATTTGTATTTGTTTCCTGTTGTATCACCGGAATGGGCTAAAGATGGTGATTATATTACAATTCATAATGCTCCTACAGAAATGGGACTGGTTTCAGCAAAAATGGAATTTAAGAAAAATCGGGCTGAAATTACTTTCAATGCAAAATATACGGATAAACCACAGAGCGTTAAAATAAGAATCCCTTATTTTAAGACATTGAAATCTTTTAAGACCGATGCTTCACAGTCTTATGTTGAGGATGGATGTATTGTTCTGTCACCAGATTTTAAGAAGCTTCGTATAGAATGGAATAATAATCAGGAAGCTCATAGGGGGACTTCAGAATTTTTACTGGAATCCTATAGAGCGTGTGACACTTTTGAAGGAATAGATGACAATGGTGTCCAAATTATTAAAGAGCATACTCCTTTTTTATTGAAGGATGAACGAAAGAATGCAATTGAGCCGTTGAACTTCGAGTTGGTGAAGAAATGTTTCTTGAAGGAATTTGAAAGACGTACTTCTATTCATTCTAAAACAAATTGATTTATATTATCTTAGTGTTATGATTGGCAAAAAAGTAATTCATTTTTTTATATTTTTTTCTTTGGGAGGAATAAATCTTCTTGCCCAAGAAAAAATAACCAACGCATTCGAGGATTTACAGCGTACAGGTGTGGTAAAGGAGGAAGCATCTGAGATGCGACAGGCTGCGTCATCCGAACAGATGAAAG
>USQO01000064.1 GCA_900556845.1 uncultured Bacteroides sp.
CGAGATAGGCTCCGGTCTCGTGGGCTCGGAGATGTGTATAAGAGACAGAGAATGGTGCGTACAGACATCTGTATGAAAGCCAGATGGCACTGGAAAACTATGGAAAAGGAGGAATGGCATAATGAGTGAAAATACGAATACAACAAAACGCAGAAGTGCCATCCAGATCATGGGAAGTCTGATTGGTCTGGTAAAACCCTTGCTCCATATCATGCTGGCAGCAATCATCCTTGGAACATTGGGTTATTTATGTGCAATCTTCCTGACGATACTGGCAGGACAGGTTATCATGCATGGTCTTCTGACAGGAGTAGCCGGAATGATTGTTCCGGTGGACAATATGTGGCGGGTATTTACTCCAGTAAAAACGATTATTACAGTCATGATCGTAATTGCAGTGCTTCGTGGAATCCTGCATTATGTGGAACAGTATTGTAATCATTTTATCGCATTTAAGTTGTTGGCAATCATCCGTCACAAAGTGTTTGCGGCACTGAGAAAGCTCTGCCCTGCAAAATTGGAAGGACGGGATAAGGGAAATCTGATCTCGATTATTACAACCGATATCGAATTACTGGAAGTGTTCTATGCACATACCATTTCTCCGATTGCGATTGCAACGCTGACCTCAATTATTATGGTGATTTTTATCGGAAGATATCACTGGCTGGCAGGAGTGATTGCTCTGGTAGCTTATCTGATTGTCGGTGTTGTCATCCCGATGTGGAATGGAAAACGTGGAAGCCAGAAGGGAATGGAATTTCGGACAAACTTCGGAGAACTGAACAGTTTTGTTCTGGATTCTTTACGTGGACTGGACGAGACCATCCAGTACGGACAGGGTGAAAAGAGAAAAGAGCAGATGTCTGAGCATTCCAAAAATCTTGCAGGAATGCAGGAGTCATTAAGCAAAATGGAAGGCTCACAGCGTTCATTTACGAACATGGTTATCCTGCTTGCATCTTTTGGAATGCTTGCACTGACGATCTGGCTGTACGACAAAGGTGCGATGGGATTCGAGGGAATCTTAACCTGCACCATCGCAATGATGGGTTCTTTCGGACCGGTAGTAGCATTATCAAGCCTTTCCAATAACCTGAACCAGACACTGGCAAGTGGTGAGCGTGTTCTTTCTCTTCTGGAAGAGACACCGCTTGTGGAAGAAATTCCGGGTGACGTGGAAACTTCCGGTGCAGAGAGCATGGAACATGAATTTACAGGAGCAGAGGCAGAGCATGTAACATTTGCTTATGATAATGAGGTTATTTTAGATAACTATTCACTGAAATTACAGCCGGGTAAAATCACAGGGATTCATGGTGCGAGCGGCTCCGGAAAATCTACGCTCTTAAAACTGCTGATGCGGTTCTGGGATGTGCAGGATGGAAGTGTATCGGTAGACGGTACAGATGTCCGCAAGATTCCGACCAAGCATTTGAGAGATATGGAAAGTTATGTCACACAGGAAACGCACCTGTTCCATGATTCGATTGCAAACAATATCGCAATCGCAAAGCCGGGAGCATCCAGAGAAGAGATTATGGAAGCTGCAAAGAAAGCGTCTATCCACGATTTCATAATGACACTTCCGAAAGGATATGATACAGAAGTCGGAGAACTGGGTGATACGCTGTCCGGTGGTGAAAAACAGAGAATCGGAATTGCAAGAGCATTTCTCCATGAATGCCCTCTGATCCTGCTCGATGAGCCTACATCGAACCTCGACTCTTTAAACGAGGGAATCATTTTAAAATCATTGAAAGAATCGGCCAAGAAGAAAACGGTTGTCCTGGTATCCCACAGAGTATCCACAATGAACGTGGCCGATGTAGTATATGAAATGGAGAACGGCAGAATTTCTTAATAAATTCTTAGAACTGATAGGGTATCTCCAGAAACTGCAAATCATGATGCATGCCGGATGGAACATACAATCAGCGAAGAATCTTTCCAGAAGATTCAGGAACTGGTGAAGAAGATAAAAAAGAAGATTCATCAAAGGAACAAATGGAAAAACAATGGCAATGCCATTAAGTCAGTTGTTCGAAGTTTTGTTCGATAGCTCAGTTGTTGTCAAATATCCGATATTTTGAACTCAAAAAGCCAAAAACAGGTATGCCAAAAAGACAGATGCTGTCCATCTGCCAAAAAGAAGGATATTCAGTTGCAGAACTTACCGATATCCAAAATGAATTGCGCTGATTCCACGGAGAGGCCGTTGAAACTGCCGGAACCTGTCTTTCACTGCGTGGACATATTTCATCATCAGCCGGATAATATCGATGTGCCTTCCAGAATCCCTGCGCATGAAGAACTTTCTGGCTGTTTTTAATGCTGAAGAAAAGTCAAGTTCATAGAGATACTTGTTGCTGCCATCCCGTTTCTTTTTCAGGTTTTCTTCTGCCGCTTCGTTTGCGATAAAAATGCCGAAATTGCATTGGAACAATTGGTGCCTGACACAATAAACTTGCAATAGGCTGCTTTTTTCTGTTGAGCAAGAAGTATCTTTTAATTCATATTTAGGTGGTTTGTCAATAGCAATAATATTTAATGCATAATCTGATTTAAGAGTGAATTTCAAATTTTAGATTTTCAATAATCATGGGATAAAAATAACAGGGAGGATTATAGTTTTCGGAATAAAGCCGATATATAATATTAGAAACAATAAATAATAAAGAACGGATTCAGAGAAGGAGGACAAAGGATATGTCAATGAATGTGAATACAACGGGTACTGTTTATGGAAGTTATCAGAATACCTACAAGGCAGGTACAGTAGATAAGAAAAAAGAAACAGCGAAAACAACAGAAAATGATAAGGTCAAGAAAAATGTGACAGAAAGTATAGCCGAAAAAAATCTAAGTAAAGAGGCACAAAAAATGCTTAAAGATATGCGTGGCTCAAGAACAGATATGGACTTTATGGTTGCAGATTTTGAAAATGGTGATAATGCTAAAGATATTTTAGCACAAAGTGATAAAGAGTTTACGGTTATTTTCTCAAAGGAAGAAATGGAGAAGATGGCATCCGATCCCAAATATTATGCTGAAAAGATGCATAGTATTGAAGGTGCTTTGCGTATGTCGGATGAAATCAATGCTCAGTTTGGATTTGAAAGAGCATTTGGTAAGACAAACGGAATAGAAAACAGTGCAGATACTGATACAAAAATAACAAAGTTTGGTATTTCTTTTAATAGTGATGGAACTACAACATTCTTTGCTCAATTAGAAAAAACATCAGCTAGTCAGAAAGAATATCTTGAAAAAATTCAGGAAAAGAAAGCTGCGGAGAAGAAAGAGGCGAAGAAAAAGGAACAATTAAAGCAAATTGAAGTAAAAAAAGCTACTGTTCAAGCAAATTCAAAAGATGAACTTTTGGATAAAATTAAAAATATTGAATGGAATTCTATCAAACCAGAGGATAATAAAATCGGTGGAAGATTTGATTTTTCAATTTAGTATATTTAGATGGGGATGATTACATAAAGTATGGGGGTAGATTCATTATGAGAAAACGTTTTTTTTCTATTATTGTATGTGTTGTCATGCTTTTTACAATGAATGTCACAGCTTTTGCGGCAGAAACTCAGGAAAATTATTCGGAGACGGAGAAAACAATGACATTTGAAATAACTCCGACAGCATTAACTTCTGGATCATCACGACATTCTGTTGGAATGTTAAATTCCTTTTTTGGAACAAATGATACAGTGGCAACTTCCGCTCTTGGTTCTTTTACAATCAGCAGCACATCTGTTCCGTCAGGCTCCACAATCAGTAAAATAGTGGTTACATCCACAAAAAGTAGTGGAAGTAGTGGAAACATCGAATTATTTGTTGCTAAAGATGAGGATAATGGAGATGGCACATTTGACAGATATACAGACAGCAAAAGTTGGAATAGTTCTCTTACTTTTGCAGATTTTGGCAATTATAATTTAAGCCCTGTTGGAAATTATTATGTTCAATTTGAATCTACAAGGTATTCAACGGGAACTGTTGCAGCAGCAACATTAAAAAATATTTATGTCACAGTATACTATCATTAAAATTTTATAATCCCCATTCTAAACAAGCAAAGATGTTGTTATTCAGTTAGCAGCATCTTTGCTTTTAATTGTATAATTGATATGACTATTGAGTTAGAATGACATTGATAGCGATAGAAAGCTATATATTACAGAAGCAGACTTTGATAAAAAAGCATTTGAGAGATTATATAAATTGAATATTATATAATCAGAGGTATATAGAACATGCACAGAGACACTATATTTCAATATGAAACAATGGTGCCTGACACAATAAAAACGCATAGCCAAACTTCGCTCGGTATAACTGCCTGATTGTGTCGAAATTCGTATTTTATCAATTATATCTGATAAAACTGGATTTGCGGTATTGAAAATCAGTTATAGCCGTGGTACCATATAGACAGTTTCAGAAGGGAGGCTGGTCTACATGATTAAACGAGAAATTTATATGAGCCGTATCCGTCCTTTTATCGGAAATGAGCTGATAAAGGTTCTGACAGGGATTCGCCGTAGTGGAAAATCTGTCATGCTGAGCCTGATCCAAGAGGAACTTGCCCAAAACGGGGTCCAACCAGAACAGTTTATTTCCCTGAATTTTGAGAACATGAGCAATGCACACCTTTGTACGGCTGTTGCATTGCATGATGAAATCCTTCGCAGAACAAAAGAAATCAGCGGCAAGGTTTATCTGTTCTTCGACGAAATCCAAGAGGTGGCTGATTGGGAAAAATGTATCAACTCTTTCCGGGTGGAGCTGGATTGTGATATATACATTACCGGTTCCAACGCCAAGCTGCTTTCCGGTGAGCTTGCCACTTATCTTGCCGGACGGTATGTGGAGTTCGTGATTTACCCGTTTTCATTCAGAGAGTTTATGGAGCTGTATCACACCGTTTACGAAGGTGCAGACGAAAGACAATGCTTTACAAAATATCTGACGCTGGGAGGAATGCCCTATTTGAGCAACCTTCGCTACGACGATGCCGCCAGTCGTCAGTATTTGCGGGACTTGTTCAACTCCGTAGAGCTGAAAGATATTATCAAGCGAAACAATATCCGTGATGTGGATATGCTGGAGAGAATTATTGCTTATATAACTTCCAACATCGGCACTACCTTTTCTTCCACAGCCATTTCCAAGTATCTGAAAAGTGAAGGGCGCTCCGTTTCACCAGAAACGGTACTGAACTACATCAAAGCCTGCACGGACGCATTCCTGTTTTATCAGGTGAAGCGCCAAGACCTCCAGGGAAAGAAAATCCTGACCGTCAACGAGAAATACTATGTTGCAGATCATGGTGTCCGGGAAGCCGTGTACGGTGGCAACATGAAGGACATTAACCTTGTCCTTGAAAATGTTGTCTACATGGAGCTGCTGCGCCGTGGTTATTCTGTGACTGTTGGGAAAGTCTCTGACAAGGAGATTGACTTCGTATGTGAAGATCATGGGAAAAAGCTGTATGTTCAGGTTTCCTATCTACTTGCCTCGGAGGAAACCATCCAGCGTGAGTTTGGGGCGTTTGCCGGTGTTCGTGACAATTTCCCGAAATACGTTGTAACGATGGACGAACTGGATATGAGCCGAGATGGAATCAAACACCGCAATATTCGTGACTTCCTGCTGGCAGAGGAATGGAACTGAAATGTTCTTCTTTCACCAGAAGATATGCAGAAGTTCTTCCAATGCCGAGAATGAAAAAACAATGGTGCCTGACACAATAAATATTATGATATGTCTGTATTTAACCGCTGTATAGAAACCGGGAATGTTCTCTTAATACTGGAATGTTGGCAGGATGTCCACCCGGCGCTTGTCAGTATCCCAGTGAAATGGGAATACAGCTCGCCGTATGGACTTTTGTATGCTCTGAATCCGCCGGATGATGTTATGCAGTTTGAAAACAATGGTGCCTGACACAATAAATATTCTTTCCGGAATTCTTGCAGAGATGGGAGACATTTCGAGATTTGATGATGTTAAGGAAATACAAAAATTAAGCGGATTAGGTCTTGTAGCATGTAGCTCAGGAAAGCATAAGGGAGAGACCAAAATCAGTCACAGAGGACGCAAACGACTCAGATACTGGTTATTCCAGGCGGCAAAGTCAGCAGTGGCTCATGCGGAGGAAGTTAAAGAACTCCATGTGTACTACACGACACGCCCTGACAATCCGCTGAAAAAGATGCAGTCACTGATTGTGATAGCCTGCAAGCTTTTGAGAATCGTTTATACGATTCTGAAGAAGGGAACGGTCTATGATCCGAAGAAGATGCTGATGGACATCAGGCGGCCGGAAAAGAAGGAAGCGATTGCAGCATAAGACAATCGACAGCATTATTTATTCCAGAGCCTTGCCGGGTTGCGGATGATTCCGAAATCGGGCAGGGTTCTGGAAAGAAACCCGATAACGATGGAGTGCAACAAGCACTGCATCAGCACAATGACCAGCAGGTAACGAAACAAGGGAAGCGTCCACGGAATATCCGTACCCTGCGGAAAGGGCAGGTCAGTAAAATCAAAATATAAACAAGAGCTGTAGCCTGCAGTAGTTCACTCCGTAGGGCAATGACCCTGTTAGAAAGCTTAGCGGGCACTCGGTGTATGAGCAGGTGGGACGAAGGAAGTTGGTACACGATACCATTAGACACGGAAGGTTCACCATCATAGTTAACAGAGGATTTATAGCCTTTATAAAGCAAAACAAAGGGACGCTTTATAAACTGCACCCTCTTCTAACTATTCAGTACAAGATACAATGACTGTCATACACTTGTGGCTCTGTTTTATGAGGTAAATATTTAAAGAAAAGCCTGAAAAATCAGTGATTTAGGGCTTGACATTATAGGAGACTTCCTGTATAATAAAAAGGGAACTTTGACATATCTTTTCGGTTTACGAAAAAGATCACAGTCGTCAAGTCCGAAAAAGATGCCTATAAGCATGTGCTTAAGGCGATGAAAAAGCGTGATTACAGCACTAGCTATTGTGCGGACGGAGCGGTGTATTACGAGACATTTGTACTCGCATTGCAGCATCATTCGGAGTACAATTATAGTCTGGTCATCTGGAAGAGTACCGATGGAACATTTGATTACCGGGCAGGTAATGACCTGAGTGCGGCGCAGATCACGGGTAAAATAAAACAGGCGAATGCAAAGGCGAACGCGATTATTCCCCGGATTATCAGGGACGGAATGACGCGCAAACAGAAGCTGCGTGCGATCCACAATTATCTCGTGAAAAACTGTGTCTACGATGAGAACGCGCGCAGATACGGATATGATGATGCCTATACCGCATATGGTTGTCTGATTGAGAAAAAGGCGGTATGTCAGGGCTATGCAGGTGTTTTTAACCTGCTTGCCGCAAAAGCCGGCATCTGTTCGATCGCCGTTCCGGGTGAAGCCGGTGGCGGATCACATGTGTGGAATTATGTGAAAGACGGAAGCAGCTACCGCTATATTGATGTGACCTGGGATGATCCGGTGCAGGATCAGGGTGCGAAGGCTGCCGTGAAATAGACTTATTTTTACTTGACACAGGCACAATTTGAACTGACCCACACATGGGATAAGGTAGAGAATGCTTTATAGAGTCGGCGGAAATTTATTTACGGGAATACATAACAGATGAAAGGGAGGATACTACTTATGAAAAAACAGCTTACAGCACTTGTTTTATGTATTTGTATGGTATTGTCGGTGCTGCCATTTTCAAGTACACAGGCAGCTGCAGAGGAGACGAGCAGTGTTGGCACAAGCAATATTAGCATCGGAGACTATATCAGGCTGGGAAACTATAACGGGCAGCCAATCTTATGGCGCTGCGTCGATGTTGATGAGATGGGACCGCTCATGCTCTCCGATCAGGTGCTGGCAACGATGGCTTATGATGCCAAAACAAGTGAAAACAGCGCTACGCGTTCGCACAGCCGTAACCTAAAGCGTGGGACATATGGCTCAAATCAATGGCGTGACAGCAATATGCGTTCCTGGCTGAATTCCAAGGCGGAAGCCGGGAAGGTAGAATGGCTTTGCGGAAACCCTCCAAAGAGTGGCTTTGTAGGAGAGAATCCATATGACCAGGCAGCAGGCTTTTTAAACGGCTTTAAGGAGGACGAGATCGCAGCGATTAAAACGGTAACCCAGCGTTCGATCGTATCCCATCCGGAATATAATGCGGGAATGATCGAAGGCCAGGGGGCAGATCTGCCTTATGACACAAATATAGAAGCAGCCGCTAACGGATTTGATCAGGCCTATTATGAGAACGTTACGGATAAAGTATTCTTAATGGATGTAAAGCAGATAAACAAAGTCTATCAAAATAACAGCCAGCTTGGAGACAGTTATCATATTGCTTATAAGGGTGGCGTGAGGTGGCCTTACTGGCTGCGGACTCCGGTGACGGATTGCAACCACGATATGCGCTATGTGGAGACGGATGGAAGAATAGACAGAAACGCTCCGTATTTAGGCTTTTATGGTGTCCGTCCGGCGTTTTATCTTGATACGCAATATTATCAGGTGACTGGTGGAGACGGTACAGCTGATTCCCCTTACCGCGGTGCAGCCGTAAATAAACCGGAGGAGAACTTTACAGTTTCCGGAGATGGACCAACACCGGGGCAGGAGTGGGATGTTTCGCTTGACAAGAGTATACAGTTATATCTTGGACCGAATTATTCCAAGAGCAAGAAATACGAATCTGCCACGATACCTATCCAGGTCATCCAGAAGACGCGCAGCGATAATGAGAATATGGTTGTCGTCATCTGCGGTGAAGGTTACACAAAAGGCGAGCAGCAAAAATTTGTTGCAGCTGCCAAACGGTTATGGGAAGGCGCGATGCAGTATGAGCCATATAAGACGTACAAGGATCGCTTCAATGTATATGCATTATGTACGGCATCGGATAAAACGTACAGTGCCATTGATGGATATGACAGTACATTTTTCGATGTATGGGGAAAGAATATATCCGTGAATGGAAGTCAGTGGAAGAACCATATTTTTGAACGGTGTATCGGACCGGCGTTTATCGAGAAAGTGCATGATGCCCATATTCCGCAGCAGGCAGATCCGAATGTAGATTGGGATTTTGAAAAGTATAAATATGTACATGACTACATCAGCCAGTTCGTACTTCTGGTCAATTCTGCAAATGATTTTGGCGGGGCATTCAACGATCTTGATTACGGATTCCATTATATTGTCAGCCCTGCATACAGCCAGCGTGCAGTCGAAACGCTTACGCATGAGCTTGGTCATGGTCTGTTATGGCTTGGAGACGAGTACAACAGCGGATCTTTTATGGGAGAAGCGTCTGAAAAAACTTCGCTAAACAGAACGGGGATCAGTGATCCTGAACAGGTAAAATGGAGACAGCTGCTTGGCTTCCGGAAGACATACAGTGTTCCTCATACAGATTATGATACGGATAAGATTTATAATTCCAGCCGTGAATGTATGATGCGCCAGACCTGGAATGGTTTCTGCGAGGTATGTAAGCTGCAGGGAAATAAGCGGATGCGCCAGCTGGTCACAGAGGGTCCGGATCTGTATGTGGCAGAACCGGAAGTGACAAAGCGCACAGATGCATATACGAAGCTTTCAGATTTTAGTGATGCAACCGGTTGGGGTTATACAAAATTTGACGCAGACAAAAAGACACGCCTTTTGACAGGGGCAGATAAAATTACTTTCCAACCGACAGAGATGAAGGGGCAGAAGATTGAGCTGCGTACAATCGTGCAGAACCTTTCCGATACAAAGCTCAGTCAGGTGACATTACAGGTATGGGTAAACCATGCTGACGGAACCATTGCTACTGCTGATGGTCAGCCTGTAGCAGCGTCAGAAACGTTCAAGATTCCGCTTTGGACGGAAAAGGGCAATTTCCGCCCGAAGGGAACGTTGGAATATCATGGAAGCGATTTTAATTCCGGTTTGAAAAATTGTTCCCTCTTATATACCATCCCGTCCAATGCAGATCTGCGAACCGGTGACACGGTCGGATATGCAGTGAGGGATGAGCAGGGAACTGTTCTTGCTTACGAAGGAACGCTTCCAAACAAAGGTCAGGATATCTTGCCGGCACCGGAGCCTGCAAAGAGTTATACAGTTACTTTTTGTTATAATGACGGAAGAGAAAATACAACAAAAACGACCGGAATCAATGGAAAACTCGGTGATCTTCCGGCACCGGCCCGTGAAGGATATGTGTTTGACGGATGGTATACGACAGGTGGTGAGAAAGTTGATTTGACAAGAGTATATAGCAGCAATACGGTGTTGTATGCAAGATGGAGTGAATATATCGCACCGTCACCGAATGTTAAGAAAGCTCCGGTCATTCTGCTGGCGACAAGCCCGGATACAGTGACCGAAGGAGAACAGGTCATGTTAAGTGTCAGCGAAACCTCAGGATTTGGTGTGGATTTAAGCGGAGTAACTTACACGGCAGATCCTTCGCTGCCGATATCCGGCACAGGGGAGGCTCAGACGATCCGGCTCGATCAAGCTGGTACTTATACATTTACTGCTCATTATTCCGGTGATAATGAGAAATATCTTGCGGCCGACAGTAATCGTGTTACCGTAACCGTAACGAAAAAAGCGGATGTCAGCGGAGGAACAACGTCAGGAGGTGGATCATCGTCAGGAGGCGGTTCCACGGCAGGAGGCGGATCTTCAGCAGGAGGCGGATCTTCAGCAGGGGGCGGATCCTCGTCAGGAGGCGGTGCAGCAGCAGGAGGTGCCACCGCGGGAGGCGGCGCAGCTAACGGAAATGCATCTGCAACAACTACGCCGGACATCAAGGATTCGGATGGAACGACTGTTGCCATAGTGAACGGTAAAAAAGGAATGATCACAGCAGAAGTGCAGCTTAGTGAAAAGGCGATCGCAAATGCTGAAAAATCAGGTGAAGCAGTTAAACTTCCGGTTGAAGTAAAGGCAGGTAAAAATATAAAAGCTGCATCCACTGTGACCATCAATCTACCGGAGGGTGCAGGGAAAACGAAAGTGAAGATTCCGGTAAAAAATATGACCGTAGGTACAGTCGCAGTGCTTGTCAATGCCGATGGCACTGAGAAAATTGTGAAGAAATCAGTGGCTGCAAAAGATGGAGTTCAGCTGATCGTGGACGAAGACACTACAGTGAAGCTCGTAGATAAGGCGAAAAACTTTAAGGATACAAAAAAACATTGGGCGAAGGATTCCATTGATTTTGTAAGTGCACGCGGACTGATGAATGGAAAGAGCAGTACGGCTTTTGCACCGGAAGCAAAAATTACCCGGGCACGGCTATGGACGATTCTCGCACGATGGGAAGACGTAGATCTGACAGGTGGAAAGAAGTGGTACAGCAAAGCACGTGCATGGGCTAAAAACCAGGGAATTTCGGATGGCAGCAGACCAAATGCTGCGATAACGAGAGCCGAGGCGATCACAATGCTATGGCGTGCGCAAGGAAAACCGGCAGCAGAGCAAGAGACAGCTTTTAAAGATGTTTCTTCTGATGAATACTACGCACAGGCAGTGGCGTGGGCCAAAGAGAAGGGTATCGCACAAGCGAATAGCAAAGGACGATTCAATCCGGATGCTGCCTGTACAAGAGCGGAAATAGCCGCATTCCTGTATCGGATGTCGTTGAGTGAATAAACGGTTTACATGTACCATCTGGTATAAAGATAGCAGGAAGGAGATACCTGATTTGAAAAGAACTGCAAAAATCATTTTGACAGGAGTCTGCCTCGGCTTGATTTTACATTGATTTAATCAAAAAAGAAAAATGGACGATACAGAGAAATCTGTATCGTTTATTTTTCGTCTTTTTTAATTTATAGGAAAGTTCTAACTTTGGGATAGCTAGATATGAAAAGGGCCCGCAATTTAGCGGGCACGACAAGTAAACGATAGGTTTTAGAAGATATAGAAGCCTTCAGCTCCAGGAAAGTCTTCACCAAACTCATCGTCTTCATTTAAGAAGTAATCCATATCAAGCAAATCATCCTCACTCATGTGGCGGATGTCATCAGCAGTCATGCCTTCAGGTGGATTCTGTATGTACTTGTTTCTGATTTCATCTGAACGTTTTGACATAGTATTTTCCTCCGTTTTTTACATTCTATCACAGAGGAAGGTGTGATGTATATATTTATGCTGATGAAGTATATGAGAGCCTGCCCATAGCGTTACTGTTCAGACCATTGTAAAAACTGACGAAATTTAAAAAAATATATTTGTGGATAAACTCAAGCAGGATGGGAAGTCTCGTTAACGACTTCCGAATCCTGCTTTTTCTTTTGAAATTATAAACAGTACCTGCATATTTTCCTGCTTTTACATGGCTGGAATACGGATTTCCAGTCCTGCTTCTTTCATTTTTCTTCCGGTTATCCACCGTCATTCTGCCAGTCCCGGAATTCGTCCGATTTCCCATTCGTCCCTGTTTTTGCTGTACTTATCCTATACTTAAGGAGGCACAAATGAACGCAGATGATAAAAGCAAACTC
>USQO01000065.1 GCA_900556845.1 uncultured Bacteroides sp.
CGCTTAGGCTTGGCGAATTTTTAACAAACTATTGCATTATACAAAAATAAGCAAAAATCAGTAGATATAAAAAAGGCGAAAAAAAACTATCCAACATTCACCTTAAAAACAACATAATATAGAACAAGGTCAACAATAAAATAAAAGAGTCATCCCTCACTCTCAGCCGAGCAAAGGAATGACCCTTTTCAGTAAAATCAGTATATGTAAAAAGTTTTATTTCTAAAAAAGAAATTACACTAACAAGACATCAGTCTTTGCAAGAAAGACTATTCATACTTTCTTTCAATGACTCAAGCAATTCCGGCATAGCTCCATTCTGTGTACATACATATGCAGAAACCTTTACAGCCAATTTATGCGCTTCCTGCACACAAAGACCTTTCAGAATAGCAGCCACAAATGTTGCTGTAAATGAATCACCTGCTCCAACAGTATCAGCCACCTCTACTTTAGGAGTTTCAACAAACGAAACATTACCCGGAGTAAATACGTAGCTGCCGTTTACACCGCAAGTAAGAATTAACATCTTCAAGTTGTACTTGGCAAGCAGAATCCAACATTTATCCTGCAAGTCAATGCCGGGATAACCAAACATACGGCTTACAGTCACCAACTCTTCATCGTTAATCTTCAATATATTGCACTTACTGAACGAATTACATAAAATCTCTTTGGTATAGAAAGACTGACGCAGATTAACATCGAAAATCTTCAAGACATTATCATCTTGTGGCATTGCATCCAAGAATGAATTAATAGTCTGCCGAGATACGACACTGCGCTGAGCTAGCGAGCCGAAACATACTGCACGTGTATGGCGTGCCAAATCAGCCAAAGCCGGAGTAAACGGAATATTATCCCATGCCACGCCTTCTTTAATATCATAACAAGGTACCCCTTCTGCATCCAGTTCTACCTGCACAGTTCCGGTCGGATACGGTACAGTCTCTATCATGCAATTCAGTTGTTTTGCACGGAAATTATCCAATATCTCAGTTCCCAGTTTATCCTCTCCTACAGCACTAACTACACGGCTGTTCAGACCAAACTGCGATACATGGTAAGCAAAATTAGCCGGAGCACCTCCTATTTTCTTTCCTTCGGGCAGCACATCCCACAGTGCCTCACCCATTCCTACTACGATGTCATTCATGGTAAAACGATTTATATTATTTCTTAATTTTAAAGGTATAAAACAATAAATACAATACACCCACAGCCATTACAGCCACAGCTCCATTCTGGCCCATAGCATCAGATGCTACGCCCATAAACAATGGGAAAACAGTTCCTCCGAACAAGCCCATAATCATCAGGCCCGAAATTTCATTCTTCTTATCGGGGAAAGACAACAATGCCTGCGAGAAAGCAATCGGGAAGATATTGGAATTTCCAAATCCCACCAAGGCGATACAGATGTACAATACAGTAAGTGAATGCGATGTATATAATCCTATCATAGAAACAATCATACACAATACGCTCAATGCGAAAAAGCTTTTTGAAGCCACTTTCTGCAAAACAATTGCTCCAGTAAAGCATCCCAACGTACGGAATATAAAGTACAGACTGGTAGCAAACGAAGCCTCATCCAATCCCATACCTAAACGCTCCATCAAGATTTTAGGAGCTGTAGTGTTGGTACCTACGTCAATACCCACATGACACATAATACCAATGAAGCACAGCAGGATAAAAGGTTTTCCCAATAATTTAAAGCAATCGGCAAAGCCAGAAGCCTTATCAGGCTGCTCCTCTTCGATAGGTGTACTTGCCAGACATACGATTGCAATAACTGCAATACACATGTAAATCGGGAACAATACACGCCATCCCATTCCGTAGGTAGGCATAGCTTGTGTAGCACCCCACATGGCGATGTATGGAGCAAGGAACGATGCAATTGCCTTTACAAACTGTCCGAAAGTAAGTGTACTGGCCAGTTTGTCACCCGTAATAATATTACTCAGCAACGGATTCAACGATGTCTGCATCAATGCATTACCAATTCCCAAGAAAGAGAATGACAAAAGCATAGCCATATAGCTGTCGGCAAATACCGGTATCAGTAAAGAAAAGAACGTAACAAACAAACTCAACAATACGGTTTTCTTACGGCCAATCTTGTTCATCAAGATACCGGTCGGTACCGAGAATATCAAAAACCAGAAAAATACCAACGATGGAAATATATTTGCCTGCGAATCGGTAAGATTCAAGTCTGCTTTAACATAGTTGGATGCAATGCCCACCAAGTCAACAAAACCCATGGCAAAGAAGCAAAGCATTACCGGTATCAATTTCGCATAGAAAGAAGATGTCTTTTGCATAAAAACAGTTTTTAAAGGAAGCAGGTCTTTACTACCTGCCTCCTCCCATTAAACAAACCTTATTATTATAAACCTAACTTATGAATATTCAAATTTTCTACTTTGGCTTCTCCACCTTCAGCATAGAAACGAAGTGTATTGTAAGGAACAGTCGGGAACACCAGATTTGTCATGGCAATACGTCCGCCATCTACAAAGATTTCTATCGAGCATTTATCTACAAACACATTCAGATGATATGTCTTGCCTTCGCAAAGTGAAAGAGGAGCCCAAGTACCCAAAGCAAAATCGTTTACATAATTAACCGATTCTGTCTTACGGCGATCATGGTTTTCTTTAAAGTGCGGTTCTGCTTTTTCACCAAAGGCTACCAGTCCGCTTTCTGTACGGTCCATTACAATACGTCCTGCTTTCATATCCAGGTAAATCTTTGTTTTTTCACCTTTAGCATTCATCAAGTCAAAACCTACGGTATTTGCTTTATCCGGTGTAACATCCATTTCTACTTCGAAAGCACATTCCTGAGCAGCAACTACATCCGAAACAGTCTGTTCTCCAGTCAAACTGAAGTTATCAACCTTACGAGTTTCTTTACGGAGTCCTTCTGTTTCTTTTACTGCATTGGCTGCCATATAAACCTCACCGTCTTTTGTATAAATAGAAAGTTCACGAGGCAATGCATTCGCGCCACGATACTGGCGGATAGGAGTTACATTAGCATACTGCCAGTTGCTCATCCAAGGTACTGCAATAACACGGTCACCGGTATTCGAGAAACAAACCGTAGCATAGTGGTCTTTACCGAAATCAAGCCATTTAGTTACACTCTTGTCGTTATCGCATTTAAATTCTTTTCCATCAAAAGTACCCACAAAGTACTCGGTTGCACTACCTCCAAACGGGCATCCCGGATTAACATTGGCAATCATCACCCATTTCATGTTATCCTTATTACCGTCGACTGGCAACTGGATGAAGTCCGGACATTCAAACTGATTAGGCTGAACGCCATAGCCTTCACCAAACTGACTGAGGTATTCCCATTGTTTCAAGTCTGTAGACGAATAGAAGCGCATGTTCTTATCGGCAGAAACAATCATATACCATTTCTGAGCCGGTTCATACCAGAACACTTTCGGATCACGGAAATCTTTCAGTCCGTCAAACGGAGTCAGAATCGGATTTTTCTCGTATTTGGTATAAGTACGTCCGTTATCAGTACTGTATGCCATACACTGAATCTGTCCGTGTTCATCGCTGGCCGAAGTATAAAAAGCAATCATTGCATCTTTTCCATAACCGGCACTGTTATTTGCATCTACAACCACACTTCCTGAGAAAATCTGGCCTAACGTATCACGTGCAATAGCCGGATCAAGGTGTTCCCAGTGTACAAGATCCTTACTTACTGAGTGTCCCCAGTGCATGTTACCCCATCTTGAGCCATAAGGATTATACTGGAAATAAAGGTGATATTCACCATCCTTGTAAACCAGTCCGTTAGGATCGTTCATCCATCCATACAACGGAGTATGGTGATAAACCGGACGATAATAATCGGTATTTGCAGTATCAAACGTATCAGCCAACTGGATATTATCCCAGCAAATGGCATTAGCTGCTACACGACCGATAGTAACAGTCGCTTCTTTTGCTCCCTGAGGTAATTGGAAAGGTACATAGTATTCTACACTATCTACAGCCAGACGTACATCCATGGCCATATCGGCCGGGCTGCCAGTATCCAATTTCACTTTACCTTCGTTGCAAGATTCCTGAATAGGAAGAATCAAATATTTAGTTGGATTTGTGATGTGAACAATAGTAAGTGTATCACCCTGATGTTCCAGACGGATATCACTTTTCTGTGGCTGACAGGCTGCGAAAGTTGCGGCAGCTGCAAAAGCCATAGTCAGATGATTGAACTTTAATTTCATGATATTTTTATTTAAGTTAAGTATTTAATAATGAATGTTTGCTAATTCCAGATTTCAATATAAACTTATTATCACTCCTGCAGATTAATCCGGTGAACGTAGAGCCTGTATACTTCTGCTTTCATAGAATTAAATTCAGGTATGATTTGATGTTTTTGTTTGATGCAAATATAGATGTCATCTCCGATAAGACCTATCACAAATGTTGCAATGTTTATAACATTTGATTCATGATACATTTTTTTCATGTTTTTGCATCAATAAAACACTGATTTTCAAGGCAAAGAGCCCAAAAGGGAGAAGAAAGGTCAAGGCTGTTTATATGAAAAGGCCGGAAACCTTTACAGAATTGTAACATTCCGGCCTTTACCCTATAACTTTATAAAGAATCAAAACAACAATCTACAATAAGATCAATATCCCTTATTCTGTACATACAGTCCAGGAATATAGAACAACTGATTATACGGTATCGGGAAATATTCATTTTTCTCTGGAGTATATTTTGCATCTTTATAATACTGCGCATAAGTCTGTCGTACTGTTTCACCTGCTTCGTTAACGTAAGTATATACGTCATTCTGTTCGCTGGCGAAATAAGCATTCAACGTTTCAGAAGCAATACCCCAACGGCGCAAGTCAAAATAACGACCGTTCTCCATGGCCAATTCAAGTCTGCGTTCCCAACGTACACACTTACGGGCTATTTCCTTACTACTAAAGTAACCTTCAGGATAGAGAGCTATTTCGCACATGTCTGCGGCATAATCAATGTGCTTGCTGATTGAGTTTGCAGCACGCTGGCGAATATCATTAATAATATCCTGCGCTTCATCCAGCCGGTTCAGTTCTACCAAAGCTTCGGCACGCATCAACATGACGTCTGTATATCTAAATACATAATCAGCTGTAGCAAATGCCTGCCAACTGCCATTAAATGTTTCTCCTTTTGAGCGCTGTGGAACCTCTTTCAATGAAGTATAATATCCATAAGTATTTGGAGTACGTGAATTAGCCACAGTCTGCATATATTCGCTTTCATACTTATAAGGGAAAGTAGGCATACCTACAGTATGGAACAAACGCGGATCCCATTTCTGCGTAGAAACTTGTCCGTTAACAGGATAGTCAATCTTGTCATTGTAATGTTCAAACATCGGTAAACCATTCTCTGTCTTGAACGCATTTACCAGGTTTTGTGACGGTTTATGGAAGTCCCATCCACATGACCACATACCCCAGCAGCCATTCAGCATGATAGACCAGTTGGCACGTCCATAAGTAGTATGGTCATCTTCATAATCAGATGTCTGAACAGCAAAAATAGACTCTTTGCTATTTTTATTTTCCGGCAAGAAGATATCACCAAAATCTTCCAGGTATCCGTATTGTGATGATTTTACAACTTCTGTATAGTCAGCTACCTGCTGCATATAATCATTGTTAATATGCTCAACGCCGGTTCCACTTTCATAACCAGTACCCCATGCCAAATCAAGATAACATTTAGACAAATAAGACGCAGCGGCAATTTTATTAACTCGACCGCCATCTGTCTGTTTTTCAGGCAATACATCATAAGCGCTCTTGAAATCAGCAATGATATTCATCATAAGCTGTTCATAAGTGAATTCATCATTACGAACCTGTTCTATCGTATTATTGACATACACTTCTTCATCAACCCAAGGTACTTGACGGAATACTGTCACCAGTTTATAATAGAAATGGGCACGCAGGAATTTAACTTCGGCTACACGTTGCTGTGCTACATCAGCTCCCAGTTCTTCTACTCCATGTTGTTCCAGGGCTACCAAGGCACGGTTGCAGCGAGATATGGCACAATACAGTCTGTACCAGAGCTCATCCATATGGTCAGGAGTAGTTGCTGTCAAAGAGCTCCAGATTTCCAAAGAATGATAATTTGTATCTGTTGTTCCAGAGCCGCCTTTCAGGCAGTTATCAGAAGTTACATCCCCATACGGAAACAAGTTAAAAGGATAAGTGTACCAGCAGTCGCCTAGCATGGCATAAGCTGCTGTAACCATTTCTTCGGGTTTAGTAAAAGCTGTTTCTTCATCTATAACAGCAGTCGGTGTATAATCCAAGAAATCATTGCAACTGCTAAAAGAAAATCCAACAACACACGCTGTCAAAAATGTATATAATTTTTTCATAACGATTTAAATCTATAAGTTTATGTAAAATCTGTATTTAGAATCCAACCTGTACACCAAATGAGAAAGAAGTTGCCAAAGGATAATTCCAATCTGTATTTTCAGGGTCAGAGCATGTAAGGCTCTTACTCTTAATCGTCAACAGATTCTGGCCAGATACGTAAAGACGTACACTTGACATCTTGAACTTAGAAAGCAGTTCAGACGGAAGGTTATATCCCAACTGTAAGTTACGCAACTTCATATAAGAGCCATTTTCTACAAAATAACTTGAAGCTCTACCTTCATCTGCTGTATTATTTGTAGTCAGTGCAGGAATTGTAGATTCTGTATTGTTGGTATTCCATGCACCCAACAAACGGTCTCCTTTGTTAGAACCAGCATCTGTTACACTCCAGAAGTCTGTCTGGAATTTCTGGTTGTTATATACATCTTTACCACAAACACCCTGCCAGAACATGCTCAAGTCGAAGTTCTTATAAGTCAATCCAATGTTCAAACCATAAGAGAACAATGGTACAGGATTATAAATCCAGTCCTGATCATCGGCTGTAATTCCATTTTTACCGTCCAAATCTGCATATTTCAAACCTCCGACGCGTGCATTCGGCTGACCTGAGGCATCAACTTCAGCTTGATTCTGGAAGATACCTTCTACTACATAACCTACAATTGAGCCATAAGGCTGACGAGCCTCAACCAGATTTTCTGTAGAAGTGTGGGCATACGAACCTGTTGTTGTTTCAGGTAGATAAGTCACTCTATTACGGAAGAAGTCTGCATTAGCATTGATATCGAATCCAAATCCATTGGCAAAAGATCTGCGGTAACCTAAATTGAATTCCATACCCCAGTTGCGCAATGAAGGACCATTCAACCATGAAGCACCACCTTCACCCAAAGCTCCCAGGAAAGCAGGGCTAATCAACATATCATCAACATCCTTGATATATCCATCAATAGAACCGTAAACCGAACCATTCAGTAAGGTAAAGTCTGTACCGATATTAAACTGTTCGGCAGATTCCCATTTCAAATCAGGATTTGCAAACTGTGTTGCTCTATAACCTGAAGGGAAAGTTCCTGAACCTTGCAAAAGCAAGTCGTAAGCAGTAGATGTTACACGGTCCAAACCGTAATCGGCAACATACAATCCAAACTGAGCGTTGTTATCAATAGCCTGGTTACCTGTTCTACCCCATGACAAACGGACTTTCCAGTCATCCATCCATTTGGCATCAATCAATTTAGACAAACGGAAACCTAATGTTGCTGCTGGGAAAGTACCCCATCTGTGATCTTTACCAAAGCGGGAAGAACCGTCACGACGCATAGTAAACGACGCCAGGATAAAGTCATTATAGTTATAATCAACTTTTCCAAAGAAAGAAGCCAAGCGGTAACCTACTTTCGCTCCTGAGTTTCTCATGGCACCAGTTGCAGCATTCGGCCACATATAGTCTACTGTTTCCAATGCATATCCTTCTGAGTAAGCAGAGAAATCTATCACTGCCTGCTTGTTCATTTCAGTACCCAACAGCACTGTAATATCGTGTTTGTCGGCTATTTTAAAATTATAGTTTGCAGTGTTAGACCAAGTCCAGTTTGTTTCGTTGTTGTGCGACAACGTTGTTTTAGCGATGTCATTGTTTACGATATCAGAATGGAATGTAGGAGTCTTAGCGTTAATGAATGAGCTGTAGAAGTCAATACCGAAAGTAGAACGGAGTGTAAGACCTTTGATAGGTTTCAATTCTACATAAGCATTACCAAACATACGCCAGTAATCAAGGCTGTTGTTACGGTTGTCGTACATTTCACGTAAAGGGTTCTGACGGTCACTCATACCACCGACCGGGCCGGCAAATGTTTCACCATCTTCTTCGTAAACAGGAACGGTAGGAGCCATTTTCAAAGCATTCTCCATTGGAGCTGAATCAACCTGACTAGAATATGTGACAGTAAAGTTTTCACCAACTGTTACATACTTATTAATATTGTATGATGAGTTCATACGAGCAGATATATTCTGGAAATTGGTATATTTCAATATGCCTTCATTATTTTTATAACCTACTGAAAACATGGTTGAATGCTTGTCATTGGCATGCGAGATAGAAAGGTCGTAGTTCTGAGAGAAACCTGTGCGAGAAATTTCGTCCAACCAATCTGTATCCGAAAAACGCATTGTCTTCTTGGCATTGATATAGCCGTCATATAAACCATTTACCGTATAATTTACATAATTATTGGTTTGAGGATTCCACACCTGAATAGGCAAACCATTCGAAGCATTCAGGTTCAAGCCATAATTGCTTGCATAAGTTACAGGATCCAAACCATCATTTAATGCTGCCTGAGCCATAGCAGTTGCATAATCAGATGTATTACACAGTTGCATAAGAGACTGATTAGTATACATCTGAGCTGTCAGATTTGCAGAGAACTCTACTTTTACCTTATCAGCTTTCTTACCTTTCTTTGTAGTAATGATGATTACACCGTTTGATGCACGAGAACCATAAATAGAAGCTGATGCCGCATCCTTCAATACCTGCATACTTTCAATATCATTTGAGTTCAATGAATTCAAAGCACGGGTGGTAGGAACACCATCCACAATATACAAAGGGTCCTGAGAAGAGTTAAAAGAACCTATACCACGGATACGTACGGTACCAACACCACTTGGCGAACCATTGGCTGTAACGGTCATACCTGGAACTTTACCTTGCAGAGCACGCATCGGGTCTGGATCTGAAACCGTTTTTAACGCATCTGTTGAAACCACAGCAACAGATCCTGTCAGGTCTGCCTTTCTTTGAGTAGAATAACCAGTCACAACCACTTCGTCCAACACTTCGGTATCTTCGTGAAGAAGGATGTTCATAACCGATTCGGCTTTCAAGGTTTGTGATTTAAATCCTACATAAGAAATAGTAAGACTACTACCTTGTTTCACAGAAAGCTCAAATTTACCATCCATATCTGTGATAACACCATTTGTGGTATTTCCTGCTTCAATTACAGTAGCACCGATAACAGGAAAATTGTCTGTTGCAGATAAGACGACACCTTGAACTTTTAAGTTTTGTGCATGTACTATTACACTAATTAGTACAAATAGCACAAGAAAAAAATTTCTTTTCATGCTTTTCATATGTACTTTAAATTTATTAGAAAACAATTATTTGATTTTTCAAACTGATGCAAAAGTATCTAAATCATCATGCCCTAAATATAACATTTGTTGCAAATAGCACTATAAATGTTTCATGTATCATTATTACAAGCAAAAGCAACATCCTTACTATTCCTAGTAGTATATTCCAGCAGCTTTTTACCTTATCACAAAAATGACCAATGCTTTTCATTCTTATAAGCAACTTGTACCATTTTAAAGATGCATCTTTTTCATTGTAATGAGAAACTTTTTCTGCACCGTTTCCCGACAGACTTCACATAATCTTCCTGAAACAAAACGGGCAAGAATTGCAAGCATATTCTCACTTGCAACTCTTGCCCATCAGCAATCTTCTCAAAAATAATTCTAAACTTAAAAAGCTTCTTTACGTTTCTTGCTGGTAAAAATCAAGTAGAATCCCAACAGAATCAAAGGAACGCTAAGCCATTGTCCGATATTGAAAGTCATTCCTACTTCTTCGGCTACCTGCGGATTTTTCATAAACTCCAAGGCAAAACGGGAACCAAAAAAGATAAGTAATGATACTCCTGTAATCAGGCCGATGCGCTGTTGTAAATACATTTTGTGATACATAAACCATGATACAGCCAACGCTGTGATGCAATACAGCATCTCGTAAATCTGGGTAGGATGACATGCTTGAGCCACTCCTCCCTGATTATACAGCTCCTGCCACTCACGCGAACGGATGAACTCGAAGCCCCATGGCAATGTAGTTGGGAAACCAAATATTTCCGAATTCATAAGATTACCAAAACGAATACAGGCACATACTACAGCAACTGCCGGTATCATACGGTCGAACAGCCACCACACACTTTTATGGGTTACCTTCTTGGAGTACCATACCAAGGCAAGAATCAAGGCAAATACCCCACCGTGACTGGCCAGCCCTCCTTTCCATACTTTCAATATTTCTATGGGATGGGCTCCATAATAATCCCATTCATAAAAAAGACAATGCCCCAAACGCGCACCCAGTATACTGCTCACTATACAGTAAATAAAAAGTTTGTCGGCCCAGGTATCCGGATAACCTTCTTTTTTGAACAGACGTGAAACCATTTCGTAGGCCAGAATGAAACCCAGTCCCCACATCAGACCGTACCAGCGAATTTCCAATGGGCCCAGATGTATCAGAACAGGGTCCACATCCCATACTATACTTCCAATCATTTTCTGTCGGTTTAATCGTTATTTTTACAGTTAAAACTAAATTTGCTATTTCTGTTTCACAAAGGAAACAAAAAAATCTCTTTCCCGAAACGAAACGGGAAAGAGATTTCGCATATCCTGATAAGAAATATATTATACCAGATGAGCAATCAGTTCTTCACGGTCGCCAGCCAACAGGTCGATTACCGGAACTTCAATCATGGTATAGCATCCTGGCTGCTGTCTCATAGAAGCACGTGCCACGCATACCAATACCTGAGCGGTAAGAGCCGGGTTGTTAATCTTCATATCGAACTCGAACAGCTGATTGTGTGTCTTGCCTGAAACACCCTTACGAACCAAGTTAACACCGTGGCCTACGTCGTTCAAATCGTCTACACAAGGAACCTGAATAACGTGAGTTTCATCGTTTACGAAATATGCATCAGACTTGATAGCAGCTTCTACTGTCTTGAAATCAGCTCCTTCTTCCAATTCAACATATACCATACGGCGATGTATTCCGGTTCCTACTGGAATTGTCATTGACAAAGCATCCTTCACACCTGCGATAGCACGAACAGCTACTGAGTGACCCATGCTGCGGCCCGGACCGAAGTTAGTGTAAGTAATACCTTTAGGAGCAATAGCTTCCAGCAATGCGCGTACTACAGAGTCGCTTCCCGGATCCCATCCTGCAGCAATGATAGATACAGCATTGTGAGCTTTTGCAGTTTCACCCAAAGAACGGCGCAATGAGGTGATCTGTGTATGAATGTCGAAACTGTCTACTGTATTGATACCTAATGCCAGAATTTCTTTGGCATAAGCTTCTACGCTACGGGTTGGAGTTGCCAGAATAGCAACGTCTACATCCTGCAATTCCTTAATATCTTTTACTACAGGATAATTAGCCAGTTCAGCCGGCTTGTTTTCAGCACCGTTACGACGTACTACACCTGCTACTTCAAAATCGGGTGCAGCTTCGAGTGCATCCAGTGTAAATTTTCCAATGTTACCGTAACCAACAATGGCAGCTCTGATTTTTTTCATATTCTATTTGTATTAAATGGTTTATTATTCTTTTTTTGTTTTGCATTGCAAAAATACAAAACTGGAATCATTCTAAACAAATGAAATGAATCCATTTTTTAAAGAAATCTGCCTCAACTT
>USQO01000066.1 GCA_900556845.1 uncultured Bacteroides sp.
GCCTTATCGTCGGCAGCGTCAGATGTGTATAAGAGACAGCCTTTATAGTATTGGTGTACTTCTTCTACATGGAATCCTTGATTCTGAAGATCCAGTACACTTTCTTTTACTTGTTCAGGCATGGGCAAATCGTATATTTTTCCACATTCTCTACACTGAAAGTGTGCATGTTTTGTAGTATCGCAGTCGAAGCATGCATTTTTTTCGTCAATTGTAAGCATGAGGGCTGCTCCGTGTTCTACAAAAAGTTTCAGCGTATTGTAGACTGTTGTTTTAGAAAGTGTAGGAATATCTTTTACCAAGGCCATATAAATCTCATCAATAGAGGGATGTGTTTTATGGTTTAATAAATAATCCATAATAGCCAGTCGCTGAACTGATGGTTTGATGTTATAGCTTAACAGATATTCATATACATTCATATTTCCTTTCTTTTTATTTCTGTAATTATTACAACTTTAAATCTTTGGCAAAGGTATAAACGTTTTCTAAAAAAACAAATACTTTGCCAGTAATTTTATTTTTTTTTGCTTTTGGGGGATACCTTACAAATATTCGCTATTTTTGTAAAAGGAAATCCGATATATTAGATTTGATTTATATATGAAATACGGTTATGTAAAAGTTGCGGCTGCTATTCCGGCAGTGAAGGTGGCCGACTGTGTTTTCAATGCTGGTCAGACTGAAAAGCAGATTTTGGAAGCCGAAGAAAAGGGAGTTCAGATTATTGTTTTTCCTGAATTAAATCTTACTGCTTATTCATGTGGTGATCTGTTTGGACAGCGTTTGTTGTTGGAGCAGGCCGAAATGGCTTTGATGCAAGTAATGAACAATACACGCCAGTTGGATATTATTTCCATTGTGGGTATGCCTGTCTTGCTTAATTCTTCCTTATTAAATTGTGCGGTTGTTTTTCAGAAAGGTAAGATTTTAGGTGTTGTTCCAAAGAGCTATCTGCCCAATTATAAAGAGTTTTACGAGCAGCGTTGGTTTGTATCGGCTGATGCGTATCCCACCACAATGACTGTGCGTTTATGTGGTCAGGTTGTGCCCTGTAGCTCACAACTTTTATTTGATACACCAGATGTTTGTTTTGGCATAGAAATCTGTGAGGACGTGTGGGCTCCTGTACCTCCTAGTTCCTATTTGGCATTGCAGGGTGCTGAGGTGATTTTTAATTTGTCGGCGGATACCGAGAACATTTCTAAGCACCAATATTTGTGCTCTTTATTGGCACAGCAGTCTGCACGTTGTTTGTCGGGATATGTATTTTCTTCTTGCGGTTTTGGAGAATCGACTACCGATGTCGTGTTTGCTGGAAATGCTTTGATATATGAAAATGGATCATTATTGGCGAAAAATGACCGTTTCTCTTTCGATGAACAATTGGTGATCAGTGAAATTGATGTAGATCGTTTGCGTACGGAAAGACAGATGAATACTACATTTGGTGCTTCTGTGCGTAATCATTATTCGGCAGCTTTCCAGCATATTCAGACTGAATTTGTCTCTTCAAAAGAAGGTGAGTTCACCAGAACTGTCGAACCGCATCCGTTTGTGCCGGCAGGAGGTAAGCTACTTGATGAACGATGCGAGGAGATATTCTCCATTCAGGTGGCAGGATTGGCCAAACGTCTGGTGCATACTTCCAGCAAGACTGTTGTAGTAGGTATATCTGGTGGTTTGGATTCTACGTTGGCTTTGCTGGTTTGTGTGAAAACCTTTGACAAGCTCGGGCTTTCCAGAGAGGGTATTGTAGGAATTACGATGCCGGGATTTGGCACTACAGACCGTACCTACAATAATGCTTTGGACTTGATGCGTTCTTTAGGAGTTACCATTAAAGAAATTAGTATTAAGGAAGCATGTATTCAGCATTTCCAGGATATTAGTCATGATATGTCTGTTCACGATGTTACTTATGAAAACGGACAGGCTCGCGAACGTACTCAGATTTTGATGGATTATGCCAATAAAGTAGGAGGACTGGTTATTGGTACCGGTGACTTGTCTGAATTGGCTTTAGGATGGGCTACTTACAACGGTGACCACATGTCTATGTATGGAGTAAATGCCAGTATCCCGAAAACTTTAGTTCGTTATCTTGTTAATTGGGTTGCTTTGACGGGGGTTGATGTTGACTCTAAAACAACATTGCTGGATATTATTGATACTCCTATCAGTCCGGAACTTATTCCTGCCGACGAACAAGGTAACATTAAACAGAAAACAGAAGATTTAGTAGGTCCGTACGAGTTGCACGACTTTTTCTTGTATCACTTCTTGCGGTTTGGTTCACGTCCTGCTAAGATTTTCTTCTTGGCTCAGAAAGCATTTGATGGAGTGTACGATGATGAAACTATCAAAAAGTGGTTGAAAAACTTTTGCCGCCGTTTCTTCATACAACAGTTCAAGCGTTCATGCTTGCCCGATGGTCCTAAGGTAGGTTCTGTTTCCCTGAGTCCGCGTGGTGACTGGCGTATGCCAAGTGATGCATCGGCTGCATTATGGATTAAAGAATGCGAGGAGTTGTAAAACTCCCGCATTTTTTTGTTAATGTTTACGCATATCCATGCATACCACCTAACAAGAAATTAACTCCAAAGTATGTTATCAGTACAGAAAGAAAAGCTACGACACAAAACAGATGAAAGAAAAACGATTGTTTGAATCGGGGTAAGGTATCTGTATGAAGTGGCAGTGCATAGATTAATAAAGTAATGAGTGCCCATACTTCTTTGGGGTCCCATCCCCAATAACGTCCCCATGAAACATTGGCCCAAATTGCTCCGATGAAAATGCCGGTTGCCAGACAACCGATAGCTGGGTAGAGCAATATCCGACTGATTACAGTAAGTTTGTCAATATACTGTTTTTTATCTTGAGATACTAAAGAAAGTGAGAGACAAGTTAGACCGTTCATCATGATAAGTGCCAGCAGTGTATAAGCTATCATAATAATCATGACATGTATAGAAAGCAGTGGCGACTGCAGGACGGGCATCAGCAGGGTTATTTGCGGTGCAGATTCTCCCAGCATAGAGATAAGCATGGCAAATCCGGCTATCAGGCATCCAAAAGGAAGTGATAAACTGAATTTCCGCTGAAGAATGCCAGAAATAGCAAGTGTACATAATGCCATGAATTGCATGGTTTCGTATCCGTTACTCAGTGGCAGGTGCAGACTGATGTATCCTCTGAGTGCTATATTTATCAGCAAATAAAGTATACTTCCGGCTACAACTATTCTTAATATAAACAGCATGTAGCCTCCGGATTGCTGATTTTTTAGGAGTTGCCGTATACTATAAATCAGCGATACCAGCCCGATTGCGAGTAGCAGTAGGGCTATCTGTTTGGAGAACTGTAACTGGTTGTAGTACTTTTCGGCCGTAAACCGTGAAGAGGAGGGGAGTTCCTTTCCTCCCTTTTTCTGTTGGTATACTTTCGTCTTCTCAAGAATTTTTTCCACTTCCTTATAATCCTTTTTAAGAATCAGTTCGTGCACATAGTTCATGGATTGCCGTATAAAGAACCAGTCTTCTTTTGGGAGATGTCCGGGTAATTCATCTGTTTGTGATGCCCAAAGCAAGTTGTTGTCTTGCGTCCTGTATGGATATATTTTTAGCATACTTCCCGTGGTCACCATACTGATAATTTGAAATTTTTCATCGGCTTCTTCTGCAGCTTGCCTTAAAGCTCTGTCGGAACTGCGCAGTGCATCTTCAAGTTTGTATTTCCCACTTGTCGAAACAAAATCGATCAGGCGTGCATACTTTTCTTTAATGCCCAGTAGCTTACGGATTGATTGCTGTTTGATTTTAATGAAAGGCTCTTCTTTCCAGTTGTCATAGTAAAACAGCCATCCGGTAAGAACTTGTTCCGGAGTGAAATTCTTATAAGTCTTATTCCCATATATTTTTTTCGTAAAATCGTATGCTAAGGTTTGCAGCGGTGCAATTCGGTCATTATAATAAATGTATAAGTTGCCGAAAGCTTCTGCAGTACTAGGAGGGAGTGTCAGACTTTTTTGATTTGTTTGTGTATGTGCGCAGACGGGGTAGCAGAAGAGCAAAGTCAGACAGATGACCTTACTGCTAAGCAATGGATGGTGTAGCATTGCTCTGAATTTATTCTTTTCTAAAATCAATATACCCATCAGTGATGCAAACAGCAGGTAATAACCCAGATAACTGATACCTATTCCCCAAGGGTCGTGCGTAACAATAAAGCTGCTCCCTTGCAAATCTGCATCGTAAGAGGTCTGGTAAATCCGATATTGTTTGTAATTCAGGATGCTGTTCATGGATACGCGCACTTTCTTCGTCTGGTTATCGTCTGCTATTGTCAGTAGGCTGATATAATCTTTGGCACTGCGCGTCCCTTCGTAGTAAAGAATTTCAAATTTATTCAGAGTGATGTGGAAAGGTAATGAGTGTTTTTTTTCATTATCATCTGTATAGTAATTGGTACTTTCCTGATTTCGTAAATGTATTTTTCCTTGTATCCCTGTAAAATAAGTGGTTGAGGCTCCGATTAGAATAATCAGTAATGCAATATGAAGCAGAATGGTGAATACTTGTTTTTTTATACGGTGTATAGCGGAAAAAAAATACCATCCTCCGCTTATTGTTGCAAGGCTCCAAAGAATTATAAAGACAGGCGAGTGGTAAACTTTTTCCTGTGCAAAGTCTGTACCGTATATTTTTTCTAGAATAGTGCCGGCAGCCATATATAGTAAAATGACTGCAAGGGTGTAAAAACAGCAGTATTTGATTCTTTTCATATCATAAATGTTAATCATAAAAGAACTTGCCATACTTAAGATTGCGTCTGTCGCATGGCAAGTTGCTTTACAAAGAATAATATCAGATGGCTTCAATGAATTTAACGATGGCTTCGCGTTCTTCTTTACTCAGATTTCTGAACTTTTCGATACTCCATCGTGCATCGCTTTTCTGGTTACCATGCCACATGATGGCTTCAATAACATTGCGTGCCCTGCAGTCATGCAACCGGTCATCGGCTCCCGTACATTTTTGGCTCAGTCCGCGTCCCCATAACGGAGTCGTGCGGCACCATCCTCCTCGAATATCATTTTCCATAAAGAGTCTGTGTTGAACCATGTCTGTATAAGGCCATATTTTCTGATTAGGATAGCGAGGCAGTTTGTTACGGTTTTCTGCTTTTTCAAAAAATCCGTTAGGGTCTCTTATCTCATCATCACCGGTAGTCCACGAAGGTTTATGACAGCTGGCACATCCTATTTCTGTAAATTTCTCTTTACCCAGTTGTACCGTCGGGTCATCCAGATTTCGGGCGGCCGGTACAGCTAGCCCGCGATGCCATACCATGAGGTCAATATACTCTTGGTCGCTCATTTCTGCAGGCAGGTCTTTAGCCATCAGGTAATTGTAGATATCTTGTTCTACTCCGGCAGCTGTTTTCCTTTCCGGAAAGTAAGTATAGAAATCTTTTTGTACTTCCAGATCTTTCGATGCTTTTTCTGCATACGCTGTAGTCATATAATGGAATCGTCTGTCCGAGCGTGTCACATTGGTAATGTTCCAGATAGCATTCGAACCGGCTCCGTCTTGCAATACTCCGCGGCTTAAAGCATATGTAAATCGCAAAGGATATGTTGTCGTACCATAAGTTTTTACCCAGTTCCCGTTAGCAAAAATAGCAGGATTAATTTTTCCATGCTGTTTTTCCTGAGCTGCATATTCAGCTTTCAGGTCCTCATCCGAAATAGCATCCAGTAGTCCGGTACCGTAAATACCGATGGTTGATTCCAGGCGCAGTCCTATCCGGCTGTAAGGGATTACATCACCATTGACATCCAGTAAAGGGACATAATAAGCATCTTCGGGTATTTGTAATTCCGGATAAATGAGTTCGTAGCTGGTTCCGTCCGGAAACTTGTTCCCCCATTCATCCGTATACTTATGCCAGACGATATTTATTTTACTCTCGTCTATTGGAGCCTTGAAAGGTTGTACAGCCTGAGTTTGCGGCATACCGGTGAGGGAGCTTACGTAATTATTATCTTTTGTATCATAGATTACCAGCAAATATCCGTTGCCTATTTCATTGGTATTGAACCGGCCTTCTATTCGTATTCCATGTCCGTATCCCGGATGGCAGTGAATACACGATGAACGTATAAACAAGGGACCCAGTCCGCTGCGCAATCCTTCCTTGTCGGTAGTAAAGTTTTTTTCGAAGAATGTTTCTCCGCTTTTAAAGGCTACATCCAGACCTTGCTCTTCAATGACGGGAGTAGGTTGCTCGTAGGCCATTGAAGTTGTATTGAAAGCAGTTCCCAATTTTCCTCCAGTGTAGTATTCTTCGGATAGTTCGGTACTTGGTGTATTATCTTCCGGCTTTTTTTGTGGATCATCGCTGCAGCTTCCCAATGCGGCAGCAGCCAGAAGGGTAAACACGAATTTGTTTCGTTGTATCATGGTTGAAATTTTTAAGGGTTGTTATTCTTCCAGTGCACGTATAGCTTTGTTCAAAGCATTGACCAGTGTCGTTCCGCACGCTTCAGCCGCATCTTTGGCTTCTTGGGTGTTGTAGTTTTTTCTGAATACACCGGGGATAGCTTCTATTTTGGCAATGGCATTGTTGATTGTTGCCACAACTTCCTCATTTGTTTCTGGGGAAACGGTTTTTACGTAGTCGCTTATAGAGGCATCTCCGTCGTTTGAACCCAGATATGCATTCTGTATACTTTTTATGTTATCTATAAAGTCGGTTTTCGAGTTTTCACTGTAAGGTGATTCAATATAGTCAGTATCATAAACATTGCCCTCGGTAGTGACACCAGCAGGTCGTCCGATTTTCTGTTTTCCCACTTCGTCGGCAATGTCTACACACCCTTGTATGATTTCTTGAGCCGTTTCCAGATAGTTTTTATATTTGCTTCCGGCCTGACCGGCGTTTATCATACTTTCGCCATAATTCATGGATGGTTCCAGTTCGGCATCTGTAAGAATGTTTTGTTTTTCTTCGGTTATGTTATCCATTCCGGCCCACGAAGCTTCCAGGCGGATGCACTGATTGTTCAGGTCGCTTGCTACGGCTACGGTATACTTCAAGTAGTTGTTCAGTTTTTCCTGGTCGGTTGTATTCAGCAGAATTCCGCCTTCACCATCCGTATTTTCAAAAAGCATATATTCCAATGCGTGAAATCCCAGCAGGCCATATCCCAGATAATTGGCTGCATAGTCCGCATCCATCTGCTCCATGGCAGTACGGTTGGCTAGTAGTTCGTTTAGTTTTTGCTTGTCTAATGGCCAAGAGTCAATATGCGGGTCAATGTTATAGTCGCCTGCTGCGCCATATAGGAATGCTTCGCTCAGTTCCCAGTATTTTCTTGCTTCAATCCATTCATTCCCGGCTTTTTCAACGAGTTGTGCATCAATAGTTCGGTTCGCAGCAAATTGCTTTTGAATTTCTTCGCAAGCTTCCTGTAGTTTCATACTGGCATCGGCCATTCCTTTGTAAGTAGGTATTACTGTTTTATTCACAAAGTCGGTAGCTGCCTTTTGCAGAACAGTTTCTTTTTCACTGAGCTGGTTGTCAGTATCTGTTGGATTCGGGTCATCGCTGCACGAAGTACTACTTAATGTCAAGAATGCAGCCATGGCTGCGTAAAGCGAAAATTTCATTGTTCTTTTCATATCTTTTATAATTTATAGTTTGATGGTTAATAGTTTAGCGTGTGAAGAAACCTGAATAGGCCACTCCAAAAGAGAGAGAGGGTTCGTTATTATATTGTTTATCCAGCAGTCCGATAGCATATTCTCCTTTGATGACGACATTTTTAATCGGAAAATAGTTGAGGCCTGCCGCCAGTCGCTGTCGGCCACACCATTTTAAGTCGATGATTTCGGGAGCCGTCTTAAACATGGAGTCATAATAATCGTATCTGCCGAAGAGGTAAAGCTTCTGACTTTTATCTTTGAGCTTGTCTATCTGTGAGAAAAAGTCGTATCCGGCTTCTATTCCAACACTGATGGCGTCCGAACCAATATGTTGGGCGGGTGAAGGGGAGTTTTGGCTTTGGTTCATATTGAATTTTGAAATCAGGGCCGAGTTGCTTAAGTGGCCATATATCGCACCACCTCTTACAATCCAGTTATGAGCATCGTAGTGAAAGTCAATCGAGCCGATGCTTACAGTTCCCGTAATATCCTTATATGTGTTTTTCTGACTGATACTGCTTAATGTGTTTTTAAAACTGTTCCCGATATATCCGCTGATGCCGATTCGTAATCCGGGAATACTGTAATTGTCTATACGGGCGGCACCGGCATAAGCATTTGCAATTTTAAATTCGTAAGGACTTCCTGCACCGTCGTGTATCCATCCTTTGTTGCCGAATCTGTCTGCATCCAGACCGGCCAGAAATTGTACTTCATAGCGCCAGTCTTTGATTTTTCCCCACAGACTGATGCCGGTTTCATGCCAGGTACAGGGGATAATGGTATATTCTCCTTCCGGCCTGTATACACCGAAAAATTCGGTGGGCATGTGGTGCTGGTTGGTAAGCCCTACGGGTACGATGAAGTGTCCCATTTTCAAGTTGAAGGCAGTGTTGAAACTTTTCTGAATCCAGAACTGTTCCAGTGCAACTTCACCGCCGCGCTCCACTTCCTGTTCATATTCACCGGCTTCTTCCGGCTCTATTTCGATGGCACTTTCGGTTCCTCCATGTTCAAATTCTATTTCCGAACCTATAGACCAGCCTTTCCCGAAATTATAACCCACGAAGAAGACCACATGCGGCAGGTCAAAACGTCCATGACTCGGAGCATCTTTGTATTTTTCTGCACTACTGTATCGCAGGTAATTGTCGCTGTAAAAGTTTCTGCTGATGGCAGCTTCTCCATATCCGCCGAAAATGAGTTTGGATTCATTGGAGGGTGTACTTTCGTTGTTTTTGTCCGAAGTGCTGTCAGCAATTGCAGGTAGTGAAGCTATCCCACAAGCTATGGCTAATGCAAGGAATTTTGTTTTCATGTTTTTTTTATTATTTTTTCTTCGGCAAAGGTATGGGTGGTTAAAAAATGTATCAATACCCACTTCTCGGTATAAGTTTTTCTTAAATACATATAAATGGGTATTCTTTATTTGAATATTCTTTCTATTCAGTATTTTTCGTTTACTTTTGTATGAAATTAATAACTGATAAATCTTTTATTTATGAATCTATTTAGGCATTCTCTATTAGTCTTAATCCTATTGTTCGTGTTGCCTGCCGCCAGTATGCAGGCCGAAAATAAAGCTCCATTTGTAATTCCCGAGTTGAAAACATGGAAGGGCAGTGAAGGTAGTTTTCATCCAGATACTCGTTGGCAGGTTGTTTGTGCTTCCGGAGAATCGGAGGTGTTGCGCATTGCGGACGATTTTATTGCCGATTATAAACAGATGTTCGGTCGTGGAATGGAGCTAAGTGCTGGTCGGCCGGAAAAAGGTGATTTTGTTTTTTGCCTGAATCCTAAGGCTGATCTTCCTAAAGAGGGGTATACGATTCGTATAGCCGATAAAGTAGAAGTGACAGCTTCTTCACCTGTTGGTCTATATTGGGCTACACGTACTTTGTTGCAGATGTCCGAACAGTCGGCCGACCGCTCACTGCCTTGTGGGTATATAAAAGATTATCCAGATTATCCGGTTCGCGGATTCATGATAGATTGTGGACGTAAATTTATCCCGATGCCTTTTCTGCGTGACTATGTCAAGATTATGGCATATTATAAGATGAACACTTTGCAGATTCATCTCAACGATAATGGCTTTAAGCAATTTTATGAGCATGATTGGGATAAGACCTATTCGGCTTTCCGTTTGGAGTGTGACACATATCCAGGCTTGGCTGCCGAAGATGGCCATTATACGAAGCGTGAGTTTATCGATTTACAGCTGTTGGCCGAGGATTGCTTCGTCGATATCATTCCTGAAATAGATGCTCCCGCTCACTCTTTGGCATTTTCGCAATATAAGCCGGAAATTGGAAGCAAGGAGTACGGCATGGATCATTTGGATTTGGGCAATCCCGAAACCTATCGTTTTTTGGATGCCTTGTTTGCGGAATATCTGGAAGGTGACGAGCCGGTTTTCAGAGGTCCGCGCGTAAATATCGGTACGGATGAGTATTCCAATAAAGACCCTAAAGTGGTAGAACAGTTCCGTTATTTTACCGACTATTATATCAAGTATGTAGAAAAGTTTGGCAAGCAAGCTTGTGTATGGGGAGCTTTGACGCATGCCAAGGGAAGTACACCGGTGAAATCCGAAAATGTTGTGATGAATTTGTGGCATAATCCTTATGCACAGCCTGTTGATATGATAGAGCAGGGGTATAAGCTGATTAGTATACCGGATGGCTTGCTGTATATTGTTCCGGCTGCGGGCTATTATTACGATTATCTCAATACGAAGTATTTGTATGAAAACTGGACGCCGGCACACATCGGGAAAGAGGTGTTCGAAGAGAAACATCCGGCTATCTTGGGAGGTATGTTTGCGGTATGGAATGACCATGTTGGCAATGGTATTTCCACACGGGATATTCATCACAGAGTGTATCCGGCCATGCAGACATTGGCTGTAAAGATGTGGAATCCAACTGGCCGTCAACTGTCTTTCGAAGAGTTTGACAAAAAACGTCATTTGCTGAGTGAGGCACCGGGTGTGAATTTATTGGGACGTATTGGTGCTGAGCATACATTGGTATATGATGTTGAAACTTTGTTCTCAGGTATGCAGACTCCATACGAGGCAGTAGGTTATGATTATACTGTTTCTTTCGAAATAGAGGGAAGTCCTGAAAAACCAGGTACTGTTTTATTCCGTTCGGATGATGCAGTCTTTTATCTGGCCGATCCTGTTCAAGGTCTGATAGGTTTTGCACGCGATGGTTATTTGAATACTTTTAATTATCGCATTAAACCGGGTCGTGCTACATTAGCCATTGAGGGAGACAATCATTCTACTCGCTTGTATGTAAACGGCAAGTTGGTTGAAGAAATGGATATGCGTACTTTCTACTTCAATGAGGGCAAGGATAAAAGAAATTATGTACGTACGCTTGTCTTCCCTTTGAAGCAGGCTGGTTCTTTCGATAGTCGTATATCTAATCTGAAAGTGTATAATTATAAAGTTTATGCGAACTAGAGGTAGCATAATTCAGAGAGAGGCAGTGCTTTAAAAATAACAATCTTCATTTTTCTCCAACAAGTCTATATCCACTATTGTTGTCAATGTGCGGTATAGACTTGTTTTGTTATTCGTGCTTGGTATCCTTGATTTTCTGTTTTCTCATTTAAATGACAAACTTTTCTCATTTTTGAGCAGAATGTTTTTCATTTCAATGGTGTACGTTGGTCATAAAAGTGATAAACTTGGTTCGTACCGGCATGTTTTCAGAGTTGTAAAGGTGATTGTTACGCGCACGCGTATATTTAAAATGTATCATTCTGTAACCTTCTGGAAGTGAAAGAAGAAAAATTATGCTGTATAACAATTTTATAATCAGTGATTTATGATTAAATTACAAAATTTATTTGAAAAAAGTTGGCGTAATATTTTGCAGAATCGGAAAAAGCGTCTACTTTTGCAACCGCTTTCGAGAGGGAAACGCACTAAGGCAATGACATGCTGGTAAAAGGATGAGGGTTTAAGTTAAAGCCTTTTTCG
>USQO01000067.1 GCA_900556845.1 uncultured Bacteroides sp.
GGGCTCGGAGATGTGTATAAGAGACAGCCAAAGAGGTTGCAAAAATAATGTTTAATCTTTCAACTACCAAACTCATATAATAAAAAATCCTAATTTATAAGAGTTTTCAGTGTTTTTAGCCGCGTTGCTCTCGCTGCTTTTCTTCGAGCTGGAAATCCTTTCTGCGCAACACGAAGTTGGTTCCTAGGTATTTTTCGCGCACGATAGGATTTTCGGCCAGCTCTTCAGGTGTTCCCTGAAACAAGATTTTTCCTTCGAACAGCAGATAGGCACGGTCGGTCAGTCGCAAAGTTTCCAGCGCATTGTGGTCGGTAATCAGAATACCGATATTCTTGTCCTTGAGTTTCCACACAATATGCTGGATGTCTTCTACGGCAATCGGGTCGACTCCGGCAAACGGCTCGTCCAGCATGATGAATTTGGGGTCGATGGCCAGACAACGGGCAATCTCTGTTCGACGGCGCTCACCACCCGACAGCTGGTCGCCCAGGTTCTTGCGCACTTTCTGCAAGCGAAATTCGGCAATCAGACTTTCCAGTTTTTCTTTTTGGTATTCTTTCGAACGGTTGGTCAGCTCAAGTACAGATGCAATATTGTCTTCCACGCTCATCTTGCGGAATACAGAGGCTTCCTGGGCCAGATAACCGATTCCGTTCTGGGCACGTTTGTACACCGGATAGTTCGTTATATCAAGGTCGTTCAGATAAATATGTCCTTCATTGGGCACTACCAGACCGGTGGTCATATAAAAGGAGGTAGTCTTGCCGGCTCCGTTAGGTCCCAGCAACCCTACAATCTCTCCCTGCTTCACATCGAAGGAAACATGACTCACTACCGTACGCTTACCGTACTTCTTTACCAGATTTTCTGTGCGCAGCACCATCCTTCCGGACGGAACTTCCTGCTGTATCTTATCTTCTGCCAACATTATAATTGTTATATTTTATGGCAAAAGTAGTAAAAATCTTCTGTAAACTGCATATTCACCGTAAAATCAGAAATCTTTTCCGATTTATAGAACAAAAAACACTAAATTTGCAGCAAAATTATTTTTTATGGTAAAGCCTATACAAAACTTCGGAAAATACCTTATGCTTATGGGACGTGTATTCGGCAGGCCGGAACGTTTCAGGATGTATATCAAACAATATATCAATGAAATGGCTCAGCTGGGTATCAACTCCATCGGTATTGTCCTTCTTATTTCTTTCTTTATCGGTGCAGTAATCTGTATCCAAATTAAGCTGAACATCGAAAGTCCGTGGATGCCGCGTTTCGTGGTGGGTTATACGACACGTGAAATCATGTTGCTGGAGTTTTCTTCATCCATCATGTGTCTGATTCTGGCTGGAAAGGTCGGTTCGAATATTGCATCCGAAATTGGTACCATGCGGGTAACGCAGCAGATTGATGCGCTCGAAATCATGGGTATCAACTCGGCATCGTATCTTATCTTGCCTAAAATTCTGGGACTCATGACCATGATTCCGCTGCTGGTTATCTTCAGTATATTTGCCGGAATCATCGGAGCTTTCTGTACGGCCTGGTTTGCCGGAATCATGAATGCTACCGATCTGGAATATGGTTTGCAGTATTGCTTCATCGAGTGGTACATCTGGTGCAGCTTTATCAAATCGCTGTTTTTTGCTTTCATCATTGCCAGTGTATCGGCTTATTTCGGCTATACGGTCGAAGGTGGCTCTATTGCTGTAGGTAAAGCCAGTACGGACTCGGTGGTATCAAGCAGCGTACTGATTTTGTTCTCCGACTTATTATTAACTCAATTATTAATGGGATGATTCAAGTACAAGCATTACATAAGGAATTTGAAGGGAAAACGGTTCTCGACCAGATTGATTTTACATTCGACAACGGTAAGACCAATCTGATTATCGGACAAAGTGGCTCGGGTAAAACAGTACTGATGAAATGTATCGTGGGACTGCTTACTCCTGAAAAAGGACAGATTCTATACGACGGAAGAGATTTTATCAGTATGGGTAAAAAAGAAAAGAAAGCCTTGCGGCGTGAAATGGGTATGATTTTCCAAAGTGCAGCTTTGTTCGACTCGCTCTCTGTACTGGAAAATGTGATGTTCCCGCTCGATATGTTTTCGAACGACACATACAGGGACCGTGTAAAAAGAGCGCAGTTCTGTCTGGACCGTGTAAACCTGATTGACGCACAAAACAAATATCCGGGTGAAATCAGTGGAGGTATGCAGAAACGTGTTGCCATTGCCCGTGCCATCGCTCTTCAACCGCAATATCTGTTCTGTGATGAACCAAACTCAGGACTGGACCCAAAGACATCGCTCGTTATAGACGAACTGATTCATGATATTACTACAGAATATAACATGACTACTATCATTAATACCCACGATATGAACTCCGTACTGGGTATAGGCGACAGTATTCTGTACATCTATCAGGGACACAAGGAATGGGAAGGCAACAAGGATGAAATCTTCTCGGCCACCAACGAACGACTCAACAATTTTATTTTCGCCTCGGATTTATTGCAGAAAGTCAAAAAAGAGGAGAACAAGAAATAAAAATAAGCGTTCTTTATACATACAACACAAAACGCCTCCGGCATTATCCCTTTGGATGAATAGCCGGAGGCGTTTTTGTATTGTTTCTTTTTCTGCAGAACTATTATTTCTGACGGATAAAGATATTAATCGGAGTTCCTGAAAGCGGCCAACGCTCGCGAATCTTGTTTTCAAGGAAGCGTTTATATGGCTCTTTCACATACTGTGGCAAGTTAGCAAAGAATACGAATGAAGGTACTTGCGTATTAGGTAACTGCGTACAGTATTTAATTTTGATGTACTTACCCTTATTTGATGGAGGTGGATAAGCTTCAATCAACGGAAGCATTTCCTCATTCAGACGGGCAGTAGGAATACGCATCGTGCGTGCACGGTATACGTTCTTCGCTTCTTCAAGCACCTTGAAAATACGCTGTTTTGTCAGCGCAGAAGCAAAGATAATCGGGAAATCAGTAAACGGAGCAAAACGGCTACGGATAGCTTCCTCATAAGTTTTCATCACCTTATCAGTCTTTTCCTGTACCAAATCCCATTTATTCACTACAACTACCAAACCCTTCTGGTTACGGTTTATCAACGAGAAGATATTGAGGTCCTGCCCTTCTACACCACGTGTTGCATCCAGCATCAGAATACATACATCCGAGTTTTCAATCGAACGGATAGAACGAACTACCGAGTAATATTCCAAGTCTTCGTTCACTTTATTCTTCTTACGGATACCTGCTGTATCAACCAGATAGAAATCAAATCCGAATTTATCGTATCGTGTATAGATAGAGTCACGCGTCGTACCTGCAATCTCTGTCACAATATTACGCTCCTCACCGATAAATGCATTGACAATAGACGATTTTCCGGCATTCGGACGGCCCACTACTGCAAAGCGTGGTATTTCCTCATCCAGAATTTCATCTGCCTCTTTCTTGAATTTTGAAATAATCAAATCAAGCAAATCGCCTGTACCACTACCACTCAGTGCAGAGATACAATACGGATCGCCCAAACCTAATGAATAAAACTCGGCTGCATTGTATTGCAAGTCATTATTATCGGTTTTATTGGCAACCAAGAGTACCGGAGTTTTCGAGCGGCGCAAAATGCCGGCAACTTCCATGTCAAGGTCTGTTACGCCATTGGTCACATCCACTACAAACAAAATAACGTCGGCCTCGTCCATAGCAAGCACCACCTGCTTGCGAATTTCGCCCTCGAAAATATCATCCGAGTTTACTACCCATCCACCGGTATCCACTACCGAGAACTCTTTACCCAGCCATTCCGATTTTCCGTACTGGCGGTCACGCGTCGTACCCGCCTGCTCGTTTACAATGGCCTGGCGAGTCTTGGTCAGACGATTAAACAGTGTAGACTTTCCCACATTGGGGCGGCCTACTATTGCTACTAAATTTCCCATTTCATTTTTGTTTTAACGGCTATCACAGTCGGTATTTTCAATCCAGTTGATACCCGAAGTTTTTTAATTCTTTGTCAGAGCTTCTCCAGTCTTTGTCTACTTTTACAAAGGTCTCTAAAAATATTGACTTCTGGAAGAAATGCTCCAACGTTTTTCGCGCCTCGGTCGCTACTTTTTTCAAAGCTTTTCCCTGCTTTCCAATGATGATACCTTTCTGCGAATCACGCTCTACGTAAATCACAGCGTTAATGTGGATACTCTTGGCCTCTTCTTTAAATTGTTCCACAACAACTTCCACCGAGTAAGGTATCTCCTTGTCGTAGTACAGAAGAATCTTTTCACGAATAATCTCCGTTACAAAGAAACGGGCAGGCTTATCAGTCCACTGATCTTTACCAAAGTAAGGAGGCGAATCTGGAAGCAATTCCTTAATACGCTTCATTACAGCATCTACATTAAACTTGGCCGCAGCTGATATCGGAATAATTTCGGCCTGAGGAAGTTGTTCATGCCATTCTTCTACCAGCTTTACCAGCTCATCCTGGTTAGTCAGGTCTATTTTATTAATCAGCAATAAGACAGGAACCTGCACCTTACGTACCTTTTCCATAAACTCAGCATTCTTGTCGATTTTCTCCACCACATCGGTTACATACAGTAGTATGTCAGCATCCACAAGGGCCGATTCTGAAAAATTCAGCATAGACTCCTGAAGTTTATAGTTGGGTTTCAAGACCCCTGGAGTATCAGAGAAAACAATCTGCATGTCATCCGTATTTAGAATTCCCATGATACGGTGACGCGTTGTCTGCGCCTTGAACGTGGCTATGGAGATACGCTCTCCTACCAATAAGTTCATCAATGTAGACTTTCCCACATTAGGGTTTCCTACGATATTCACAAATCCTGCCTTATGCATAACTTTATTTTTTTTAATACAGACAAAAAAACGCATCGTTTGGGATGCGTTCTTTTGATATCTGGTTATTGATTTTATTTCAAATTGCCATCATATCCCCACTTCACATAAGCAGCACCCCATGTAAATCCGGCACCAAATGCAGTGAAGATAATATTGTCACCTTTCTTCAGTTGTTTTTCGTAATCCCAGAGACACAGTGGCAAGGTACCTGCACTGGTATTACCATAACGCTGAATGTTGACCATCACTTTATCAATAGGAACTTCCAGACGTGAAGCTACAGCATCAATAATACGCATGTTAGCCTGATGCGGAACAATCCAGTCAATATTCTCCTTGCTCAAACCGTTACGTTCTGCAATTTCGGCAGTAACATTCGACATATTCGAAACAGCATATTTAAATACCGTACGACCTTCCTGATACAGATAGTGCATTTTATTGTCTACCGTAAAGTAAGAAGGCGGACATACCGAACCACCGGCTTTCATATGAAGGAACGGAAGACCCTTTCCGTCTGTACGCAGGATAGAATCCATAATTCCATAATCTTCAGTAGTAGCTTCCAGCAAGCAGGCTGCAGCACCGTCACCGAAAATCGGACAAGTAGCACGGTCTGAATAGTTTACCATTGACGACATCTTGTCAGCACCAACAATGATCACTTTTTTATGACGACCAGAACTGATCATCGACGCTGCCACCTCCATGGCATATAGGAAGCCAGAACAAGCTGCAAGCAAATCAAATGCAAATGCATTTTTCAAGCCCAGTTTGTCACAAAGAATAGATGCCGTTGATGGAAAATGATAATCAGGAGTAGTCGTTGCAACAAAAATTGCATCAATTTCTTCAGGAGCCACACCAGTTTTCTGCATCAACTGACGGCAAGCCTTACGAGCCATATATGAAGTACCCAGGCCCTCCTCGTTCAGGATTCGTCTTTCCTTAATACCAATACGGGTCATAATCCATTCGTCGTTGGTATCCACCATCCTGGATAGTTCCTCGTTCGTAAGGACATAATCAGGAACATATCCTCCGATTCCTGTAATTACAGCATTTATTTTTTCCATCGTTCAAAATTTAAGTTTGCCGGTTTCTTTATACAAAAACAGCCGGAGGAGCCGAAGCTCTCCGGCTTTATTCTAAGAAACATACAAACATGTTCAATTAAGCCACTCTCGTGTTTTATCAATTAAAGAGCAGCTTCTTTTTCGATTGCTAATTTACCTCTATAATAACCGCAAGCTCCACATACTGTGTGATATACATGCCATTCGCCGCAGTTAGGGCAGATAGCCAAAGTAGGAGCAACTGCTTTATCGTGAGTTCTTCTCTTAGCAGTTCTTGTTTTTGATTGTCTTCTTTTAGGATGTGCCATTTTACTAAAACTTTATTTAATTAATTATTATTATTCAATATTTTCTTCAATTCATTCCATCTCGGATCTATTTCATCAGATTCACTGGTTTCTGTTGCAAATGAATCATCTCCCGAAAAATCTTCGGAATCCTCATCACCCTCCATCACACGCAAATGTTCACTCAACTTGCCCATCATTCCCTTATTGCATTTTCCTGGAGCATGAACATGTTTCATCGGAATTGCCAATGCGATGAATTCATAGATAAACCAAGCAACATTGATATAACCATCCTCTTCTGGCACGATAACAAAATCGTCTTCATCCGAGAATGTAAGACCCAACTTCACTTTCAATGCATCATCCGAGGTTATCAACTGCTCCATTTCATCTAAACAACGGTCGCACAATACAACCACCACCCCTTCTGTATGAAAAGCCAGCGTATACACGCCAGTACCTTTTTTCACCGTCACCTGACAGTGCAAGTGGCCTTTTTGGATTTCAGGTGCATCCAAATCGGCAAAGAACTGATTATCCAACTCAAACTCGTACGAGCAAGAGCTTTCACGCATATTTTTCAGTTCAATCTTATATTTATCAAGTTTTCCCAATGTTGTAGTACTATATAAACTGGGCGACAAAGATACAAATAATAATTCATTTAATCTACTATTATAGCTTTTTTTTTATTCTTTATGCAAATAAGACGCGCTCATAAAGATGATACATATGTGTTTTTTATTTTCTTTTCGCTTTCGCAAAAATTATTTTCAGTCTACTATAAATGATACCATATATTTATTGTAATTTTGTAATATAATAAGGTAAAATGAAACTGACAAATATCTATTGTCTATTACATACTTAAATAAAAAACAAATAACAAAACCTATTTTATAAAACAACTTATTTTACCATGTTAACCCAGATTATAAATGCCCGGATCCTGACACCACAAGGATGGTTGAAGGATGGCTCTGTGTTGATCAGAGATAACAAAATTCTAGAAGTAACCAATTGCGACCTTGCTATCGTCGGTGCACAATTAATTGACGCTAAAGGTATGTACATTGTGCCTGGAGGTGTTGAAATTCATGTGCATGGTGGTGGTGGACGCGACTTCATGGAAGGCTCGGAAGAAGCTTTTCGAGCGGCAATAGCCAGTCACATGCAACATGGTACTACAAGTATTTTCCCTACCCTATCCTCTTCTACGATTCCAATGATCCGTGCAGCTGCAGCTACAACGGAAAAATTAATGGCAGAACCCGACAGTCCGGTCTTGGGATTACACTTGGAAGGCCATTATTTTAATATGAAGATGGCTGGTGGACAGATGCCTGAAAATATTAAAAACCCAGATCCAGAAGAATATATTCCGCTTTTGGAAGAAACTCACTGTATTAAACGCTGGGATGCAGCTCCTGAACTTCCGGGTGCCATGCAGTTTGCTAAATATATTACTTCTAAAGGCGTTCTGGCTTCTGTAGGACATACACAAGCTGAATTTGAAGATATTCAAACTGGATACGAAGCCGGATATACACATGCAACCCACTTCTACAATGCCATGCCAGGGTTCCATAAACGTCGTGAATATAAATATGAAGGTACCGTAGAAAGTATATACCTGATTGATGATATGACCGTAGAAGTAGTAGCTGACGGAATTCATGTTCCTCCCACAATTTTAAGATTGGTACATAAAATTAAAGGAGTAGAACGTACTGCTCTCATTACAGATGCTTTGGCTTGTGCAGCCAGTGACAGTCAGGTAGCATTCGATCCACGTGTTATTATCGAAGACGGAGTCTGCAAATTAGCCGACCGTTCAGCTTTGGCTGGAAGCATCGCAACAATGGACCGATTGATTCGTACAATGGTACAGAAAGCAGAAATACCTTTGGAAGATGCTGTACGTATGGCTTCAGAAACTCCTGCACGCATTATGGGAGTACTCGATCGTAAAGGTACGCTCGAAAAAGGTAAAGATGCCGATATTATAGCTCTCGACAAAGACTTGAACGTAAGAGCAGTATGGGCTATGGGTAAACTGGTCGAAGGCACCAATAAACTTTTTTAATTCATATTTAGGATAGATTCTATGTTAACTCAAATTATAAACGGCCATATCCTGACTCCACAGGGATGGCTTAAAGAAGGCTCACTACTTATCAGCGATGGAGTAATTCTAGAAGTTACAAACAGTGACCTGGCTGTAATTGGCGCAAAAGTTATTGATGCTAAAGGTATGTATATTCTGCCAGGATTTGTCAGCATGCACTCACATGGTGGAGGTGGATACGACTTCACTGAAGCTACAGAAGAAGCTTTCAAAGGAGCTATGGAAGCTCACCTCAAACACGGAGCTACTTCCATCTTCCCTACCCTGGCGTCTTCTTCATTCGAGACTATCAACAAAGCTGTAGATGTTTGCGAAAAACTCAAAGCTGAAAACTCAAGTATACTGCAGGGATTACACATCGAAGGACCATATTTAAATCGTAAAATGGCAGGAGAACAGTGGAAAGAATTCCTCAAAGATCCTGATCCAGCCGAATACATTCCTTTGTTAGAACGTACGAACTGTATCAAACGTTGGGATATCAGTCCAGAACTTCCTGGCGGACATGATTTCGGAAAATATACTTCAAGCAGAGGAATCCTTACAGCTGTTACACATACAGAAGCCGAATACGATGAAATTAAAGCAGCTTTCAATGCTGGATTCACACATGCAGCACATTTTTACAATGCTATGCCGGGATTCCATAAACGCCGCGAATACAAGTACGAAGGTACTGTAGAAAGCGTCTATCTGACAGACGGTATGAGTGTAGAAGTAATAGCCGACGGCATTCACCTCCCAGCCACAATTCTGAAATTGGTCTATAAACTAAAAGGTGTAGAACAGACCTGCTTAGTTACAGATGCATTGAAATATGCAGCCAACGAAGGTAAAGAAATTGACGACCCACGTTACATCATCGAAAATGGTGTATGCAAGCTGGCCGACCATTCTTCACTGGCAGGAAGTCTTGCCACTATGGATACGCTGGTTCGTACAATGGTAAATAAAGCAGGTATTCCATTGGCAGATGCAGTACGTATGGCATCCGAAACTCCGGCAAATCTAATAGGTATCAGTGACAAGAAAGGTTCTCTGCAGAAAGGAAAAGATGCGGACATCGTTATTATGGATAGAGATATCAACGTACGTTGCGTTCTTTCAAAGGGAGTAATTGTTCCTGGAACCAATACTATGATTCATTAACAGAAACCTTTCTGATCAAGCATAAAAAAAGTGGAAGCAAAAACTTCCACTTTTTTTATGCTTGATCAATAAGTAAGCGTTTCTTTTCTAATCTCCTTTCCGTCACGTAAAAACAGAATCTGAAGAGGCTTGGATATATCAAGATGTTTATTGCAGACTGGTAACTGCAAAAAAGTTTCCTCATATGGAGACAATGTTTTTACCCATCCTTCAGCAAGCACACAATCATCTTGAAGAAGACGGACTTGTGTCTTTGGGGAATCTGAAAGCCCCAAATTGCGAACCTGCATTTCCCAAAGCTCTTTTCCTTTTGCAGTTACACAAACCGGATAGCTGGCAGACAAAATATCTGGAGTATAGTTTATATAAGGAAGGGATGCATATCCATATATCAATCTTCCCTTTCGAGTACGGCCTATCAGTTTCGGGGCAAACTCATCGGGAGTAATACCGCTGTTCTTCCCTTCAAACGTAACAATCAAATCATTGCCTGATTTACGGGAAGCTACCACACGGGCACCACGGCCAAAATTTACTTCTGTATATGCTCCAAAGCGCAAACTGGAAAGGTCAAGGTTTGTATTAGGATTAAAATCCGCCTCTCCTTTTATACGTACATCAATCGAAGGAGTGACAGAAGTTATAGGAAGCGTATTTTCAACAGACAATAATAACCCTTTGTTCAAAGGAATACAAATGTTTTTAGAACTATGAGTATCATTAGGATGATCTTCCCACTTAATCGTATCTATCACGGCAAAATTCATCTGGACAGCACGTCCATATTCATCTTGCAGTACTTTCGGCCGCTCATATTTGAACCAGTGTTCCTGATGCCCGTCTTCATGCCGTGCGATGCCAGGCATATAGGCTTCACCAGGCTCAGTCACCCAATTGACACCGTCTTTCGAGCGAAGATAAAATGCAATACGTCCCAGCCAGTCGTTCACAATCAGATGATACTGCAAATGATCTCTCCAGACAACAGGATCTTCAAATTCACCGGCTACAGGTGGATAAACCCGCTTGTCGGTAATTTGCATATAAGGTGATAAACCCGTACGACTTATCCAAATACCTCCTCCCCTACAAACCATTAACTGCGAGCCATCCTGACGGGCCGCAAAAGTCAAATTAGATAATCCTTCGATGATACGGCGTCCCCGATCCTCAAAACGCAATTTAGAATAAACCCAAGGACCATTTAACGAAGAAGAAAGATAACAGCCGTCTATAACGTAGATTACATAACGCCCGTCCTTTAAACGAAAAATCTCAGGATTGTGTCCTTTACCAATTCGTTCTTTTAAGGTATAGGGGCCTTGAGGATTCTCACCCACCGCATGATATACTATAGAATTCGGCCATGCCATATGCCCCTTAGGAGAGTTTTCCGACCAACAACAAACAAACATATGATATACACTGTCGGAATCGACTACGATATTTCCTCCCCAAAATGAAAGTGAATCTACCTCAATTCCATTGTCTACATAACGTAAACGTACACTGTCAGCCCCCCAAGTCGCACGTTCTAATTTTCCTTTTTGCATAGGGAGAAAACGATCCATAAAACGTCCTCCTTCTACCAATTGTTTCCACTCTGCTGGACGTTCCCGTTGTATAATTTGTGTAAAAGCCGGAGAAAAAACGAGCAAGGCGACTCCACCCAATAATAATTTTTTCAGCATAGCATTAAATTTAGATATTAAGTAATAGATTAAAAAAAGCCCTCAGCATCTATCGATACTGAGGGCCCTGACTAAAACGGCGACTACCTACTCTCCCACAAATCAGCAG
>USQO01000068.1 GCA_900556845.1 uncultured Bacteroides sp.
GAATAAAAAATAATGATGAGGAGATAATTATTTTGTTCAAGGGGATAAAGTAAAACAACTCTCTGTCTTTATTCTTTTTCATTATTTGATTAATTTTAAAGAACAACTATGGTAAGACATTTTAAATCAGCCAGTATTTTATTGTTGGCAACCAGTTTTACTTCAAGTGCATTGTATGCTGCAGATTCTTTTGAGAAAGACGCAGTAGAAGTAATACAGCAAACGGCAACATGTACAGGAATTGTGAAAGACGCTTCTGGTGAGCCTATTATTGGTGCGTCAGTTGTAGTAACAGGTACAACAAACGGAACAATAACAGACCTTGATGGAAAATTTTCATTGTCTGATGTAAAAGCAGGGATTTCATTGACTGTTTCTTATATAGGATTTGCTACTCAAACAGTAAAATGGAATGGAACATCTCTTACTGTTATTTTAAAAGAAGATAATAAAGTTCTTGATGAAGTAGTCGTAGTGGGTTATGGCACTCAGAAAAAAGTAAATTTGACAGGTTCCGTTGCATCTGTAAGTACAGATGAAATCAAAGATCGTGTCCAAAGTAATGTCTTGTCGGCAGTGCAAGGAACGGTTCCAGGTGTTACGGTTATTTCTCGACCGGGATCTGCTCCTTCTATAAACTTCCGTGGTCGCGGAAATTTGGGAGTATCGGAACCATTGTATGTAATTGATGGAGCTATTGCAGATGCTACATTCTTTTCTAATCTTGACCCTAATAGTATAGAATCAATTTCTTTCTTGAAAGATGCAGCTTCTTCTGCTATTTATGGTTCGCGTGCTGCCTATGGTGTTGTATTGGTAAAGACCAAGGGTGGAAAGAAAGAAAAAATGAATGTATCCTATAGTGGATATGTGGGTATGAAGACTCCGACTTACTTGCCTGATGTGCTTGAGTCGTATGAGTATGCTGATTTGCTGAATGAGGCAATGTATAATAATAATCCTAGTGGGGGTGCCAATCAAGCTTATACACCTGAAGAAATTACAAAATTTAGGGATGGTAGCGATCCTGATTATTACCCTAATACGAATTGGGCTAATTTAGTGCTTGACAAGCAGGTGCTGACAACTCAACATTCTTTGAATTTTAGTGGTGGAAGCGAGAGGGTTCGTTATTTTGCCGGAGTCGGTTATTTATATAATGACAATTTTGTTCCTGGAGTTAGTGACAACCGTTATAATTTTAATGTAAACGTACAAAGTGATCTTACAGACTGGCTTACTTTAAAGACAGATGTAAAATATATTAGAAACACTTCTGATACAGAGAATGGAACTCCGTGGTTTGGTAACTTTGTTCTTGTTCCTTCTATAATGGTTGCAAAACAGTCGAATGGTGAGTGGGGAAGTATAGCTGGAGGAAAAACAGCAACACTATCTTTTATCAACAGCAACCCTTTGCGTGCTTTAAGCTATGATAATTGGAGCCGTAATGCGACTGAGAATTCTTTATATAATTTAGGATTTGACTTGAAACCTGTAAAAGGTTTGGTTGTTTCTGGACAGTTGGATTATAAACGCTACGAGTATAAGAATAAGAGTTATACAGCTAATCACCCGGCTGTTGTCGATTTTCAAACAGGCGCTGAAATACCGGGTACGGCAAATACAGATCCTAACTCAATGGAAATGCATTGGATTAGTACAGACAATTTAATGACAACCTTAACCGCAAAGTACGATTTAAATATAGGTAAGCATGCGTTGAGTGTTTTAGCCGGAACATCATATGAACATTATAATTATCAGCGATTGTATCAAAAGAGGACTGATTTCCCTGTTGACGGTTTGGAGGATATTGAAATTGGAAATGAAATTTCGAAATCAACTCCAGGTGGGTCGTCTATTTATGAAAGTAAAATGCTTTCATATTTTGGTCGTATAAACTACTCTTTTATGGATCGTTATTTATTTGAAGCAAACTTGCGTGGTGATGCTTCTTCTCGTTTCCATAAAGATCATCGTTGGGGTATTTTCCCTTCATTCTCTGCAGGATGGCGTATCAGTCAGGAAGAGTTTATGAAATCTGTTTCCTGGATTGATAATTTAAAATTAAGAGCTTCTTATGGTACACTGGGTAATATCAATAACGTTGGATATTATGATTATTTCCAGTTGATGAGCGTAGGGGCAAACTATAACTTTACGGATACTGCTGTAAAAGGTATTCTTGAAGCTCAGATTGCAAATGAAAAACTGACATGGGAAACAGTTGCTCTTACTGATATAGGTATAGATGCAGATTTGTTTAATAATAAATTGAGCTTTACTGCAGACTATTATATCAAAAATACAAGGGATATCCTTTTGGGATATAATGTTGCAAAAGAAACAGGAATTTGGACGACTCCTTCAATGAATCTTGCAAAGGTTAAGAATACTGGTTTTGAGTTCTCTGTTACACATAGAAATAAAATCGGTGATTTTTCTTATGCTATAACAGCCAATATTGCAACCAATAAGAATAAGATTGTCGATATGGGCGAATCAGATAATATGATTCAGAGTGGCGGTGATAATATTCGTTACATATTGAAGGAAGGTGAGGCTATTGGTTCATATTATGGGTTAAAAACAGATGGATTATATACTCAGGAGGAAATAGACAAAGGTGAATTTTATGTTTATGGACGTAAGCCTAATGCGGGTGATATTAAATATGTTCCTCAACGTGAAGGTGTGAAGCAGTACAAGGATTTGACTGAAGAACAGAAACAGAATAATAAATGGGAGGAAGCTTCAATTACAGATGAAGATAGAACCATTATTGGAAAAGATGTACCTAGCATAACTTATGGAGTAAACCTTAATTTACAATATAAAAACTTTGAGTTATCAGTATTCGGGCAGGGAACTGGTGGTACAGATGTTGCGTTTGAATCAGAACAGGTGTTTGCGTTTATGCTAAATTCTAATCCTAGAAAATATCACTTACAGCGTTGGAATGATGAAAATCCAAATGCTCATGCTGTTGTTCCCCGCCTATATGGAGGAACTTCAAAAGATGAGTATAATAAACATTTTTCTGAATATGAACTGTTTGATGCAGACTATTTCCGTGTAAAAACCATTAGCTTTGGTTATATGGTACCTCAGAACATTGTTAACAGATGGGGACTTTCGGCTTTGAAATTCTTTGTTACAGGTGAGAACCTGTTTACAATCCGGGCAGATAAGAAGATGAAAGACTTTGATCCTGAATCTGCTAGTGGTCGTGGTATCGGTGCTTATGGTACAAAGTCTGTTGCATTTGGTGTTAATTTATCATTCTAATTTTAAATAATAGAGCTATGAAACTAAAATTCAAACATATATCACTCCTTGCGTTTGCATGTGTGTCTATTACATCTTGTGACTTAGATGTAATTCCTCCTTCTGATATATCTACTGAAACTTTCTGGAAGGATGAAGTAGATGCCAATAGTGCTTTAAATGGAGTTTATGCTCAATTGCCGGGTATGGACATTTGGGATGAGATGTATACTGATAATGCTCACAGTCATAAACCATGGGAAGGACCTTATGAGCTGGTTCAGACAAATGGTATTACGGCTGGTAATGATTTTGGTTATGATTATAGTTTGGTTCGCATCGTTAATAACTTCTTGATAAGTGTAGACAGATGCAATATGGATGAAAAGCTAAAATCACGAATGAAGGCTGAAGCCAGATTTTTCCGTGCCTGGCAATATCTGGCTTTAACTACAAAATTTGGTAAAGCAACTTTGTTTGAGGATGTTCCTGAGTATAACGCACCATATGCAACCCGTAACTCCGTAGAAGAGGTAAGAGCATATATTTTAAAAGAATTGGGCGAAATAGCAGAACTTCTTCCTGACGAATATGATGGCTCTAAATACTATGAAAAGGGACGTATTACACGTGCGGCAGCATTGGCTTTACGTGCTCGTGCAGCTCTTTACTTTGGTAATTATGAAGAAGCAGAGAAGTCTGCTCAGTTAGTGATTTCCGAAGGACATCATAGCTTGTTTAGAATTACGTCTTTGAATGCGGCTCAGGAGATGGAAGCTCAGGAAATGGAACAGTATATTGATTTTGATCAGTATGCATCCTTGGGCATTTCTAAAGATAAGTTTGTCAAAGGGATATTTAGTTATGAAAATTTGTGGCTGGGAGATAATGCAGGACCAGATAATCCCGAATATATCTTGACGCGTCAGTATATGGCGGATGATAATAATAATGACTGGACGCGCTATACTTATATTCGTCCCAGCCAGCTAGTGTCTGGATATTCTTCTTATGAACCGATGCAGGATTTGGTTGATGCTTATTGGCAAATTGATGGTAAAACGATTCCGGCAAAAGTTTCAGAAGAGCAAAGACGCAAGCTGTTCTCGGATATGTGGGTGAAGTACTTTTCAAAAAAGAATACGAATGAAAGCGGACAAGTGACTTATTCATCTTATCCAACTTCTGAGTTCAGAAAAATTGTGCCTACCCTTAATATAAAGGATATACCTTATATGGCTGAGTTCCGGAACCGTGATAGCCGGTTGTATGCGTCTATCTTGTTCCCCTTAAAAGGTTGGCATGAAACCGATTTTGGAACCGGATTTTACTATCAATGGGACCCATTTAAGGCTGGTATTGACGGTAATGAGTCGTATACAGGATATAGTTACCGAAAAATGGTGGCTTTAACCCCATATAAAGGTGCAAACAGTACTGATGATTATCCAGTGATTCGTTATGCAGAAGTTTTGTTGACATATGCGGAGGCTCGTATTCAGACTACTGGCTGGGATGAGTCTGTACAGAGTGCATTGAATGATTTGAGAGACCGTTGTGGTATGCCGGATGTTCCTGTATCAATAACATCAAAAGATGAGGCTTTGGCTTTTGTCCGTAATGAGCGTCGTATAGAATTGGCAGCAGAAGGCCATCGGTATGACGATATCCGGAGATATGGTGTGGAGTATTGCCGTGAAGTTATGAATGGGCCGACTTATGCTCCATGTGGCGGATATGATGTGCAGAGGCAAGAATGGAATACTTATACCGTTATTGATAAGACATGGGGAGATCGATTGATGCTGATGCCTATCCCTACAGCAGCTATGGATGTAAATCCTTTGCTAAAGGATGATCAGAATGATGGCTATTAATTTTTATATGTAAGAAATAATTAATTACTTTGTGCGGGGTATAACTTTGGTTTTGTCTCGCACAATTTTATTGTTTTATTGAAACATAACTTTGCTATGAAATTAAACACTTTATTATTCTGCCTTTTAGTAATGCCTGCATTTGCTAATGCTCAGACCTTGAGGGTTTATGATATGAAGGACTATGGGTTAAAGGCCAATAGCCCGAAGAATGCATCAGTAGTTTTTCAGAAGGTACTTAAAAAGATTAGAGCAGAATATCAGGATGGAGATAGCGTGATTATACGTTTCCAGAAGGGGACTTATAATTTTTACGAAAAAGGAGCAACTGAACGTGAATATTATATTTCCAATCACGATCAGGATAATCCTAAAAAAGTAGGTATGCCTCTTGAGGAACTGAAAAGTCTGACTCTTGATGGCGGTGGGGCCTCTTTTGTCTTTCATGGTAGGATGTTGCCTGTCTCTTTATTGCATTCAAGTAATTGCTCTCTTAAAGATTTTAGTATTGACTTTAAAAATCCGCATATCGCTCAGGTGGAAATTGTCCGTAATGATCCGAAATTCGGTATTACTTTTAAACCTGCCTCGTGGGTAAATTATCGGGTATCTAAAGACAGTATATTCGAAGCTTATGGCGACGGCTGGATTGTACGTCACAGTTGGGGAATTCCTTTCGAAAAAGAGACCAGGAGAATTGTCTATAATGCAGGTGACCGTGGCTGTAATACCAAAGGCTCGTTTATAACAGACGATGGATATGTTCAGGCTCCTTTTTGGAAAGATGAGACTTTAACCTCTGGAACAGTGTTTGTAATGAGAGGTTGGGGACGTCCTACACCTGGTATTTTTTTATCGCACAATGTGAATACTACATTAACGAATGTAAAGGTACATTATGCAGAAGGTATGGGTTTGCTGGCGCAGTTATGTGAGAACATTTCACTTGATAAATTCAATGTCTGTTTAAAAGGGAATGACGATGCACGTTATTTTACTACACAGGCGGATGCTACACATTTCTCAGGTTGTAAAGGTAAAATCATATCTGTCAACGGATTATACGAAGGTATGATGGATGATGCCATTAATGTGCATGGCACTTATCTGAAAGTTATTAAGAAACTTGATAACCAAACTTTGGTTGCAAGATATATGCACGATCAGTCATGGGGATTCGATTGGGGCTTTCCTGGCGATGAAGTGCAGTTTATTGCATCAAAGACGATGGAGCTTATAGGAGGTAAGAATCAGATAAAGCTTATTAAGCCTGTTGATAAACCCTCGGTTTCTGGTGCCCGTGAGTTTAAAATAACTTTTGAAGAGCCATTGCCTGATGGAGTAGACGAGAATATTGATTGTGGTATTGAAAATCTCACGTGGACACCTGAAGTTTATTTTTCCGGTAATATTATACGTAATAACAGAGCCAGAGGGTCTTTATTCAGTACTCCTAAAAAAACAGTTGTAGAGAATAATTTATTTGATCATACATCTGGAACTGCTATCTTGTTGTGTGGTGATTGCAACGGCTGGTTTGAAACAGGAGCCTGCAGGGAAGTTATTATACGTAATAATAAATTTGTAAACGCACTGACCAGCATGTTTCAGTTTACAAATGCAGTTATTTCAATTTATCCGGAGATTCCTGACCTAGACCATCAGGTGCATTATTTTCATGGCGGCAAGAAAGGCGCGATACAAATAGTCGATAATGAATTTGATGTATTTGATGCGCCGGTGCTATATGCAAAATCTGTAGATGGATTAGTATTTAGAAATAATATTATCCGGATGAATACCGAATTTAAACCTTTCCATTGGAATAAAAGTCGTTTCCTGCTGGAAAGAGTGACAAATGTAGAAATTGATTAATCTTTTTTTTATTATTAATACTTATTGTACTATGCGAAAAATTAGTTTGTTAGTAGCTGGTGTTTGTGCTTTGTTTTCTGTAGCATGCAGCCAGCAGCCGCAGCAGGAAGTAAACACATCTGCTTATGGAACTCCCTGGCATTGGGAAAAAGGAACAATTGTAGTTGATACCCCAGAACGTCCGGCAGGCCAGGAGCATGTTTTAGGATTGGCAACTCCGAAACTTGGTGTCGTTCGTGTTGGTTTTGTAGGACTTGGAATGCGTGGACCGGGTGCTGTTGAGCGCTTTACTCATATTCCGGGAGTAGATATTGTAGCACTTTGTGACTATGAAAAAGAGCGTGCCGAAGGTTGCCAGAAATATCTTCAGAATGCCAGTCTTCCTCCTGCAGACATTTATTATGGTGAAAAAGGATATGAAGAATTGTGCAAACGCGATGATATAGATTTGGTTTATGTCGCAACAGATTGGGAGCATCACTTCCCTGTAGCTAAGTGTGCATTAGAGAATGGTAAACATACAGCTATCGAAGTTCCGTCGGCTATGAATCTGGAACAATGCTGGGAACTTATTAACCTGAGCGAAAAAACGCGTAAGCACTGTATGATTTTGGAAAACTGCTGTTATGACTGGTTCGAAATGAACACACTGAATATGGCTCAGCAGGGTGTATTTGGTGAAGTGCTTCGTGCTCAGGGTGCTTATATTCATAATTTGGATGATTTCTGGCCATATTATTGGAAAAATGGTGAAGATAAGATGGGATGGCGCTTGAAATACAACCGTGAACATCGTGGTGATGTTTATGCTACTCATGGACTTGGCCCTGTGGCACAGGCTTTGAATATTCACCGTGGTGACCGTATGGCTACTCTTGTTGCAATGGATACAAAGGCAGTTCACGGTCCTGAACTGGTAGAAAAAGCGACAGGTGAAAAATGTACAGATTTCCGTAATGGTGACCATACTACAACACTGATTCGTACAGAAAACGGAAAAGTTATTGAAATTCAGCATAATGTAATGAACCCTCAGCCTTATAACCGTTTGTATCAACTGACAGGTACAAGAGGATTTGCAAATAAATATCCTGTAGAGGGTTATGCAGTTGATGCTTCACAGATGAAGGCTTCAGGTGTTCAGCCTAAGGTTGATAACCTTACTTCTCATGGATTTATGCCAGATTCTGAGATGAAAGCTTTGGTAGAAAAGTATCAGCATCCGATTTTAAAGAAATATGGTGAAATGGCTAAAGAAGTAGGTGGTCATGGCGGTATGGACTTCATTATGGACTCTCGTCTGGTTTACTGTCTGCAGAATGGCTTGCCGTTGGATATGGATGTTTACGATTTGGCAGAATGGTGTTGTTTGGCTGAGTTAGGTTCGCTGTCAATGGATAACGGTTGTGCTGCTGTTCGTATTCCAGACTTTACTCGTGGACACTGGAATGATGTTCGGGGCTTCAAACATGCTTATGCTAGCGAAGCAGATGAGGCTGAAGCAATGAAGATTGCTAAAGAAGCAACAGCAAAACTGAAAGAAGAAGGAGCTAAGGCTTGGGCTGAAGCAGCAAAAAAATAAGATGAATATCTTCTTCTGATTATATAAAAAAGTTGGGATACCCATACTTCTCACAAGGGTATCCCAACTTTTTTTATGTGTCAGAATAATGATGAGCTTGCGGCATGAAAGTGCAGCTGGTTTCTCACAAAAATGATTGGAGTTTGTTTCAATAATGAGACTCTCAGAACTAACGGTTATCTTCTTCCTTGAACCAGGAAGCATACATAAGATATCCGTTGGCTATCTTCTTATTGAGTTCTTGGCTCTGTGTCGGATCTACTTGTTTTATAAATTTGGCAGGAACTCCTCCCCAAAGGGTATGAGGTGGAATGACTGTATGAGCTAAAACCAAAGCTCCGGCAGCTACAATTGCTCCTTCACCTACTACAGCGTGATCAAGAATGGTTGCCCCCATTCCGACAAGTGCATTGTCATTAACTGTTGCTCCATGTAGTGTTACATTGTGTCCGATAGACACATCGTCGCCTATTTCTACTACAGACTTTTCATACAGTGTGTGTATGACAGTACCGTCTTGTATATTTACACGATTGCCGATACGGATGGAGTTGACATCTCCTCGAAGAACTGTATTGAACCAAATACTGCATTGATTACCAATTTCTACATCGCCGATGATTGTTGCATTGTCGGCCAGGTAACAGTCATCTCCTATTTTAGGTGTAAAATTTCTTACTGATTTTATAAGTGCCATGGTTTTTTTATTTAATGGGTTTGGTAGCTTCGTCCAGCCATTCTTTTTCTGTTTCTGTTAACATGGGGGAGAGGCGTAAATATACATGCTTGTGATATTGATTAAGCCACTCCTTTTCTTCGGTTGTGAGTAGCTCGGTGAGGATTCCTTCTTTGTCTATCGGACATAACGTGAGTTGCTCGAAACGGTAAAATGCTCCGAATTCTGTTTCCTTGTCTTTGCATACCAGCATCGTGTTTTCAATGCGGATGCCATACTTGCCTGTCCGGTAAATTCCAGGCTCATTAGTAACCGTCATTCCGGGGCGAAGTTGGTAAGGAATGTGATTCATGCGAATTTGATGAGGTCCTTCGTGTACATTTAGGAAGTGGCCAACTCCATGTCCTGTGCCATGGCCATAGTTAATTCCAGCTTTCCACATGAATTGGCGGGCGAGGATATCAAGTTGTGTGCCGCAGGTTCCTTCTGGAAATACGGCCATAGCTAATTGTATCATTCCTTTAAGTACTAAGGTGTAGTCTCTTTTTTGCTCTTCTGTTATAGGCCCCAAGACGATGGTTCGTGTAATGTCGGTTGTGCCATCAGTGTATTGTGCTCCGCTGTCTAAAAGAAGCAATCCTTCTGGCTGTAAAGGTATATCAGTTTCTTCTGTGGCTTCGTAATGGACAATTGCGCCGTGTACCTGATATCCTGCAATGGTATCGAAGCTGATTCCGTGAAACAGTTTTTGTTCTGCTCTGAATCTGTATAGTGCTTTGTCGATACTGATTTCTGTTTGTGTGGTTGTACCTATTTGTTCTTTTAGCCATTTTAAGAAGCGGACCATTGCAATTCCGTCTCTTTCCATAGCATGGCGGAAGCCTTCAATTTCTACGGAGTTTTTCACTGCTTTCATTTCTTTGGCAGGTGAGGCGAGGAGGATAGAGCTGCAAGAGGACTGAGCTAATGCGTAGAGCTTGAAATTTATAGATTCCGGTAGAATAAGGCAGCCTTTGCATTGCTGGATACCGGCTGAAATATCCTGATAAGGACAGATGGTGATATTATTGTCCGAAAGATAGGCTCTTACATCTGGATTTATTTTTTCGGGGAGAATATATAAGAACGAATGCTGCCGGGTGATGAGCAAGTAGCTTACAAATACCGGATTGCAGTGAACATCTTCTCCTCGTAAATTCAAGGTCCAGGCAATCTCATCCAAGGCAGAGAGCAAAATGGCTTCTGCACCTTTAGAAGACAGAAAATTCTGAATATCTTGAATTTTTGCTGCTGTAGATTTGCCGGCATAAGTTATGTCGTGTATGAAAACTGGAGAAGAGGGTAGTGTAGGCCGGTCATTCCAGATTTTTTCAAAAGGATCGGGAGACATTGTGAGATAAAGCCCTCTTTGTTCGAGGTCTTGCTTTAGAATTCGTGCTTCAGTTGCATTAAATACCCATCCGTCTATAGCTATTTTGCCGCCTTTGGGCAATACACTTTCCAACCATTCGGATATTGAAGGTGTTCCGGCGACACGTTCCTTAAATAAACTGAGGCCAGTTTCACTCAACTGGTCGGCTGCTTGTAAAAAATATCTGGAATCCGTCCAGACTCCGCCAGTGTAGTGGGTAATGACGGCAGTTCCAGCTGAACCAGTGAATCCACTAATCCACTTACGTGACTCCCAGTGAGAAGGAGGGTATTCACTGTTATGTGGGTCTGTACTTGGAATAATAAATGCATCATAGCCGTTGTTTTGCATGAATGCACGTAAGCGCTCAAGGCGTTGCTTTATACTTGTTGTCATATTAAAGTGTTTATCAGTAGATTAATAATAGGTAACAAAGATACAATCTCGGCTTAATTTTTTAAGAAAAAAACGAGGAAAGTTTTGTAAATAAAGAAAGTATGTGTAATTTTGCCGCTCAATTTAATCGTGAGATTTTTAAAC
>USQO01000069.1 GCA_900556845.1 uncultured Bacteroides sp.
TTATCGTCGGCAGCGTCAGATGTGTATAAGAGACAGAATATACTGTTTTTATTATATGAAAGAATATTTATTGAGCCTTATGGACTTTGATGTCCATTTGCCGGTGACCGACCCGACATGGGTTTTCTTTCTGGTACTGGTAATCATTTTGTTTGCTCCAATGATATTGGGCAAGTTGCGCATACCCCATATCATCGGTATGATTCTGGCCGGTGTAGTGGTAGGCGAATACGGTTTCAATATCCTGGAACGCGACAGCAGTTTCGAATTGTTTGGCAAAGTCGGTTTGCTGTATATTATGTTTCTGGCTGGTCTGGAGATGGATATGGATGATTTCAAGAAAAACCGGACGAAAGGGCTCGTGTTTGGGTTGTGGACATTTATCATTCCAATGGGGCTGGGTATATGGAGCAGTATGGCTCTGCTGGACTACACGCTGGTTACAGCGGTACTGTTATCCAGTATGTATGCCAGTCATACACTGATTGCTTATCCGATAATTAGCCGCTACGGTCTTACCCGGAACAGTAGTGTCAGTATTACCATCGGAGGTACGGCGGTTACTGTTGTGCTGGCGTTGGCTGTGCTGGCAGTGATAGGGGGAATGTACAAGGGCGATGAGGTGAACAGTCTTTACTGGATATTGCTGGTAGTTAAAGTAACTTTGCTATGCTTACTGATTATATTTTTGATGCCTCGCCTTTGCCGCTGGTTCTTCCGCACTTACGACGATAGCGTCATGCAGTTTGTCTTTGTACTGTCTATGGTCTTTTTAGGTGCCGGACTGATGGAACTGGTAGGTATGGAAGGTATTTTGGGTGCTTTCCTGGCCGGTCTGGTTCTGAATCGCTTTGTACCTCATGTATCTCCTTTGATGAACCGTCTGGAGTTTGTCGGCAATGCATTGTTTATACCTTATTTTCTGATAGGTGTAGGTATGATTATTGACATTCGCTGTCTGTTTACGGAAGGGGAAGCCCTGAAAGTTGCTGTTGTCATGACGGTGGTTGCAACTTTGAGTAAATGGCTGGCAGCCTGGATAACCCAGAAAACATATAAGATGCATCCGGCCGAAGGAGAGCTTATTTTTGGCTTGAGCAATGCACAGGCTGCCGCTACGTTGGCTGCTGTCCTGATAGGTCATAATATTATTCTGGATGATGGCAGCAGACTGCTGAATGATGATGTGCTGAATGGCACTGTAATCATGATTTTGTTTACTTGCATCATCAGTTCTGTTTTTACGGAGAGGGCCGCACGCAAGCTTGTAACGATTGAACATGACTCTTCTTCTATGGATAAAGATACAAGGAAGAAAGAACGGATTCTGATCTCAGTGGCAAATCCCGATACCATAGAAGGACTGGTAGATATTGCGTTGATGTTGAAAAACCCGAAGCAGGGGAAAGAGCTTACTGCCTTAAGTGTGATTAATGATAACAATGCTTCCGAAAAGAAAGAGAATCTGGCCAAACGCAATCTGGAAAAAACATCCATGATTGGAGCTGCTTCGGATACGACCGTTCACACAGTCTTGCGCTACGATTTGAACATTGCTCAGGGAATCATTCATACCATTAAAGAGCATGATATCACCGATTTGGTGATTGGATTGCACCGGAAAGTGAACCTAATGGATTCTTTCCTTGGAAATATGACGGAAAGTCTTTTGAAAGGTACATACCGGCAGATTATGATTACCAAGTTGCTGATGCCACCCAATACCTTGCGTCGTATTGTAGTCGCCGTACCGGCACAGGCTGAGTATGAAGTCGGCTTTGCCAAATGGGTGTCTCAGTTAAGCCGGTTGAGCCGGATACTGGGTTGCCGCTCACACTTCTTTGGAACGGAAGAAACGCTGAAATATATCCGTAGAGTGATTCAGAAAGAAGAGTCGGGCACAGCTACAGAGTTCTCTCCGCTGGACGATTGGGAAGATTTGCTGCTGTTGACCGGACAGGTGAGCTATGACCATCTGCTGGTAATTGTTTCAGCACGAAAAGGTTCTATATCTTATCAGCCTTCTTTCGAAAAATTGCCGGCACAGATAACCCGATATTTTTCAAATAACAGTTTGATGCTGCTCTATCCCGACCAGTTGGGCGACCCGCAGGATTTGATTACCTTTACCGAACCGCGACATACCGTGGATTCGAAGACTTACGAGGCTGTTTCTAAACGAATTTACAAGTGGTTTAAAAATGACAAAGATTGACGATTGCTATGCCTGGCAGGAACGCACAGAGCTATTGCTGGGAGAAGATAAGATGCAGCGGTTGCGCAAAGCGCACGTGTTGGTGGTTGGCTTAGGAGGAGTAGGAGCTTACGCTGCCGAAATGATTTGCCGGGCCGGAGTAGGTGAAATGACCATTATTGATGCCGATACTGTGCAACCCAGTAACATCAACCGGCAGTTGCCTGCTACGCATGCAACGATTGGCCGTGCCAAGGCCGAAGTGCTGGCCGAACGTTTTCGGGATATCAATCCGGAGGTAAAGCTGCATGTAAAGGCAGAGTATCTGAAGGATGACATGATACCGGAATTGCTGGACGGCAGTCATTTCGATTTTATAGTAGATGCCATAGATACAGTTGCGCCCAAATGTTATCTCATCTATCATGCCTTGCAGCGCCGTTTGCCCATTATCAGTAGTATGGGGGCAGGAGCCAAAAAAGATATTACGCAAGTCCGTTTTGCCGATTTATGGGAAACCTATCATTGCGGCTTGAGCAAGGCTGTGCGCAAGCGGCTGCAGAAATTGGGCATGAAGCGCCATTTGCCTGTGGTCTTCAGTACGGAACAAGCCGATGCCAACGCTGTTATTCTGGTAGATAATGAGCAAAATAAAAAATCGACGGCTGGGACGATAAGCTATATGCCGGCTGTTTTCGGTTGCTATTTGGCCGAGTATGTACTTCGCAAATTATAGATTTATGATACAGTTAAGTGGAATAACCAAAAGTTTTGGAGCATTGCAGGTTTTGCGTGGTGTAGATCTGTGTGTCAATAAGGGAGAGGTGGTCAGTATCGTAGGACCCAGCGGGGCAGGAAAGACAACCTTGCTGCAGATTATGGGCACGCTGGACCGGCCGGATAGCGGGCGTATCCTGCTCAATGGCACTGATGTGAGTCTGCTGAAAGAGAAAGAACTGGCCGCATTCCGCAATCAGCAGATTGGCTTTGTTTTTCAGTTTCATCAGTTGCTTCCTGAGTTTACAGCTCTTGAAAACGTAATGATACCTGCATTTATCCGTGGTGATGGCGGTGGGAAAGCAAAGGCGCGCGCCATGGAATTGTTGCAGATGCTGGGACTGGCGGATCGTGCCGGACATAAGCCAGCCGAAATGTCGGGAGGCGAAAAGCAGCGTGTGGCAGTGGCCCGTGCCTTGATGAATCATCCTTGCGTGGTCTTGGCCGATGAGCCTTCGGGAAGTCTGGATACTCAGAATAAGGAAGAATTGCATCGTCTGTTTTTTGATTTGCGTGACAAGCTGGAGCAAACTTTTGTAATTGTTACGCATGATGAATCGCTTGCTGTTCAGACAGATCGTACGATACATATGGTGGACGGACTTATCGTATAAGTCCGTCTTATTTTTTTTCGGTCGCCGGTATTGCGGCTTCGTCATTTAAATCTTCCGTTTCATCTTTTTTCTTATTGTTCGCAGGGAACAAAGAGTGTACTTTTGGTCCGTAAGTTATTAAAAATAAGAAAAAAGGAACATGAAGATTGTTTTAGTATTGTTGTCACTACCGTTTTTTCTCTTTGCCTGTAGTGAAGCACCTTCGTCGGAAAAACTTTTGCCGGCGGTAAGGGTTGTAAAAGTAGGAGCGCTTGAAAATTCCTGTACGCAGGAACGTAATTTCAGTTTTATAGCCGAACCTTATCGGACCACTTCTCTTTCATTCCGTGTGGGAGGGCCCGTTTGTACGTTTACGGCTCAAAATGGACAGTTTTTTAAAAAAGGTGAACTAATTGCCGCTATCGATAACCGTGATTTCCTGATACGGAAAGAGCGTGCAGAAGCTGTACTTGCCCATGCAGAATCTGAATATCGGCGCATTCATAATCTGTATCAGCGGAATAATGTTTCGGCTACCAGTTATGAAAAAGCGAAGGCTGATTACGAGAAAGCTAGAGCTGATTACCGGGATGCTGATAATGCATTGGCTGATACGCGTCTGACTGCACCTTTTGACGGTTATGTACAGGAAGTTCACATCGAACGTTTTCAGGATGTAAAGCCTTCAGCACCTGTTGTTACGTTTATTGATATTTCTTTGTTGAAGGCGGAAGTATACATACCCGAAGCGTTGGCTGTATCGTTGAAAAATGATTCTGAGAAAGCGTGTGCACTTTCGTTTGAGGCTTTATCTGGTAAGACGTTTTCTCCACTTCGTACTTACTTAACACACAGCACAACAAACAACAATATATCTTACTTATTTACAGCTGTTATAGAAAACAAGGACTATGCCTTGTTTGGGGGAATGGCCGGTAGTCTGTCTTTTTCATTTGCACCTCTTGATACGTTATCTTCATTGAAGGCCATCCCCCAGACAGCTGTATGTCATTCCGCTGGATTAGGTTCTTATGTCTGGAGAATTGATGCCGATTCTGTTGCTCATCAAGTTCCTGTTATTTTGGGAGATTTACATGACAATAATCAGGTGGAAATCGTGTCTGGAATTGACAAGGGAGATCATATCGCAGTTACTTCGATGGCTAATTTGAAAGAGGGTCAAAGAATTCGTTTGCTTAATTAACAATAAAGGATGAAGACTTATGAAGAGTAATATGTCGATTTTCTTTTTAAAGAACAGGGCGTTAAGCTGGCTTTTATTGATTCTGATATTGGCAGGCGGCTTTTATTCCTATCTGAAAATGGGGAAACTGGAGGATGCTCCCTTTACGATAAAACAGGCGGTTGTTACTACGACCTATCCCGGTGCATCTCCTCTGGAGGTACAGCAGCAAGTGACTGATGTACTGGAGGAGTCTATACAATCTTTGGGAGAACTGTATTATCTGAAATCGGAAAATCGGGTTGGCTTGTCCAAAATAACCGTATATGTAAAAAAAGAAATTCGTGCCGATGCCATGCAGCAGTTGTGGGATAAACTGCGCAGAAAGGTGAATGATGTACAGAACAAATTGCCCGAAGGAGCTGGTCCGTCGGTGGTAAATGATGATTTTGGAGATGTACTGGGCGTGTTCTATGGCTTGCAGGGAAACGGTGTTTCCTGGCGAGAACTGGAAGAGCAGGCAAAGCTGATTAAAAATGAATTTCTGAACATTCAGGATGTTGCTAAAGTAGAAGTCTTTGGCGTACAGTCTCGTACAATTGAAGTGAATGTTCAGCCGTTTTTGCTTTCACAGACAGGGACTACTATGGGTGATATCGTGGCTGCTTTCCAGAAACAGAATAAAATTACTGATGCAGGAGCCATTGAAACTCGTGATAACAGGTTGCGTATTGAAACAACGGGATCTTTTTCCAATCTGGATGAAATAGAGAATTTAACGATAACTTCTCGTTCCGGCGAAAACTTTCGTTTGGGAGATATTGCGGTACTTTCAGAATCGTATGTACGGCCTGAAAGAAATAAAATGAAGGTAGACAATGTTCCTGCATTGGGTATTGCCATTTCGACGGTGGCTGATGGAAATGTGGTTACAATGTCACAATTGATTAAGGAAAAAGCAGAGGCGTTGCAGCGGGAAATGCCTGCCGGATTTACGCTTTCGGTAATTTACGACCAAGGTTACGAATCGGCTGTGGCTAACGATGGCTTTGTGCTGAATCTGATTATTTCTGTTGTGACGGTTGTCGCTGTTTTGCTTTTCTTCATCGGGCTGAAAAATGGTATCCTGATAGGAAGCGGCTTGATTTTCTCTATTTTCGGGACCTTGATTTACATGTATGCTACCGGAATCGCTTTGCAGCGTATGTCTTTGGCGGCTATCATTATTGCCATGGGAATGCTGGTTGACAATGCAATTGTGGTATATGATGCTGCCTTGATAAACATGCAGTTGGGTATGCGAAAGCGTGTTGCCATCCTGAAAGCTGTATCGGGAACGGCTATGCCGCTGCTTGCAGCCACACTGATTGCTGTATTGACTTTCATGCCTGTGTATTTGTCACCCCATATTACGGGAGAGCTTTTATCTTCGCTTTTCATTGTAATAGCGGTGTCCTTGCTGCTGAGCTGGGTTTTTGCGATGACACAGAATGTGTTTTTTATTCAGGAGTTTGTAAGACGTCCGCGTCCTGAGGAATTGATCGGTACGCTGTATCAAGGACGGTTTTACGATATCTTTCGTAAAATGCTGGCATTTACCATAGATCATAAATATGTGGTGGTAGCTGCTATGGTCGGATTGTTGGTTGCGGCAGGATGGGGATTCCGTTTTTTACCCAATGTCTTTATGCCCCAGCTGAACAAGCAATACTTTACAGTTGATTTATGGCTGCCTGAAGGGGCTAAGATAAACCATACGGAGCAAATAGCTGATTCTTTGGTGGAGAAGGTCTTGGCGAAAGAGGGAGTTTTGCATGTTTCATCTTTTGTCGGACAAACACCACCACGCTTTTATCTGGCAAATGCAGCGTATGGTCCACAGCCTAATTATGTTTATTTCGTGGTAGAGGCTGAAACGCCTGAACGTGCCAGAGCCTTGCAGGACGAATTGCAGAATGAATTGCCGGTATTCTTTCCTGATAAGTTGGTGCGTGTAAATCGTTTTGAGCTGAATACAGTTCCGCAGGCTTTAATTGAGGCTCGGTTTTGCGGTGATGACCCTGCTGTGCTTGACTCGCTGACCCAATTGGCTTTAAATGTAATGAAGAATAACCCCAAGGTGGCCAATCCAAGAAATGAATGGGGGAATATGGCGATGAATATCCGCGTGGATTATAATCCGGTAAAGGCAGGCAAACTGGCTGTGGGTAAGTCTGATTTAATGTATTCTGTGAAATCGGTGAGTGATGGTGTGCCTGTCGGAGTCTTTCGGGAAAATGAATATCGTGTTCCTGTTTTGTTGCGTATGGACAAAGACTTGGATCAGAGCCTGAAGCAAATGGGGGATATTTCGGTTTGGAACGGAACACGCTCTGCTCCCTTGGCTCAGCTGGTAGACAGTATTTCATTGGATTGGGAGTGGCCCTTGGTCAAAACATACAACCGGCGTCTTTCCATGGCTGCTCAGTGTGATGTGAAGCCTGGGTATACGATGTCTGAAGTACATGCAGAAATACGGAAGGAAATAGAAAGTATTTCGTTGCCGGATGGATATTCTTTCTTCTGGGATTCGCAGTTTAAGGATCAGAAAGAAGCGATGGAAGCATTGACGAAATATTTTCCGTTGGCTATTCTGCTGTTGATTGTAATATTGGTAGCTCTTTTCCGGAATTATTCTCAGCCGCTTATCATCTTTTTGATTTTGCCTTTGTCTTTAATTGGCATGGTTTTGGGATTGCTTGTAACAGGCTTTTCTTTTGGCTTTTTCTGCATGGCCGGTTGGCTGGGCTTATTGGGCATGATGATTAAAAATGTGATTGTGTTGTTGGATGAAGTGAATATACAGCGAGGAGAAGGAGTAATGCCTTATCGTGCAGTAATCGAGGCCACTGTAGCCAGAACACGTCCGGTGCTGATGGCAGCCATTACTACGATTTTGGGAATGATACCCTTGCTGTTTGATGTCGTTTTTGGAGGAATGGCGGCTACAATTGTGTTCGGACTTACTTTTGCAACCCTCTTGACACTGTTTGTAACTCCTGCACTTTATGCAATTATCTATCGAGTAAGAAAGGATGGCGTATGAATAAAATGAAAAGTATATTATTGACTGTATGTTGCCTTTGTTCTTTGCAGACTATGGCAAGTGAACCTGTAGCAGGGCTACAGCAATATCGAGAAAAGGTTTTGCAGTATAATCAGGACTTAAAATCGGCAGAGCTGAATATTGCCCGCCAGAAAGAGTTGCTGAAATCAGCTAAAGCTGACTTTCTGCCTGCTTTGTCGGCAAACGGAAATTTCAATTATACTGGCAATCCCAGACAGTTGGACTTGCACTTGCCTGAGTGGGAGCCGCTGCACTTGCAAGGGCGGGAAACCAGTTATGGAGCTTCAGTTTCGATATCGCAACCGATTTATCAGGGAGGACGGTTGAAAGCGGGTTATGATAAGGCAAAGCAGGAACAGCGTATTGCTTTGTTTGAACAGCAACAGCTTAAAAATGAATTGCTGTATCGTGCTGATGTGTGTTACTGGAATGCCATTGCCAGTAGGGAGCTGGTTGATGTCTCCAGACAATACCAGAGTTCTGTCGGAAAGTTGGTTGCTATTGTGCAGGAACGGGTTGAGGCTGAGTTTACAGACAGAAATGATTTATTGATGGCAGAAGTGAAGAAGAATGAAGCGGATTATCAGTTGCTGCAGGCTATTCATGATGCTGATGTAAGTTTTCTTTCGATGTCTGTATTGGCGGGCTTGTCGGTCGACTCTGTTTTTGAGATGGATTCATTGGTTGCCCCAGTGCGCGAGGCGACTGTTCATACCGGTTTTCATCCGGAAAACTCCAATCGGGCGGAATTGCGTATTGCAACTGAGAATATTGCCAGACAGCAGTCGTTGATGAAATTGGAAAATTCCCAGTTTCTTCCACACCTGAGTGTGGGTGTTGATGGTAGCTATGCTGCACCTGGATATGATTTTACAGCTGATATGGACTGGAATTATGCAATTTATGCGAAACTGAGTATTCCGCTTTATGAATGGGGAAAGAGAAAGAATGTACGCAGAGCAGGGAATTATCAGGTCCGTATGGCAAAGGAGAATTACAATAAGGCTGTGGATCAGGTCTACCTGGAAACCGAAACGGCAGGATGTGCTTACCGACAGGCTGTTGAGCAAGTTTTGCTGACGGAAAAATCGTTGGAAAAGGCGGCTGAAAGTGAATCTATATCTTTGGATAATTATTGCGAAGGCCGGATTTCTATTGTGGAAGTCATCAATGCACAGCTCTACCATTTACAGGCTAGGGTGAATTATATTCAGTCTAAATTAAAGGCTCAGGTTTCAAGAAGTGATTATTATAGGGCTATTGGAATGTCATTCTAGTTATTTTTGCTAAAAAATAATCAGTATGATAAGAAATAAGGCAAAATATACGAAATTGTTGAATGTGTTGCTGTTTACCGGATTAGGGTGTTTTTCATATTTCTTCCTGATTCGCTATACGGATATTTCGGCTCATTTTCGTGAGGATTTCTCGATGTCTAAAGTCCTTATGGCTGTTGTGGTCACCTTCAATGTGCTTGGACTTGGAATGATTTATATTTGCAGGAAGATAGACGAGGCTTATCCCCGTTTGTTTTATTATAAAGATAAGATAAAATGGTATGCTTTTTTGTATGCTGTTTCTCTTTTCTTGCTTAATTATCTGCTGCTGGTTTCTGTAAAGTGGATGCTTGGCATTTCTTTCCCTTTTGCAATACGGTGGAGTGGCATACGTATGCTGTTGATAATATGGATTGTCGAATTGGTAATTGTAACTCTTGTACTGATAAACAATTTCTACAGGCAATTGCTTTATCTTTACAGGCGTAATGAAATGCTGGAAGAAAGTTCTGTAAAGGCACAATATCGTGCCTTGCAGAATCAGCTTAATCCGCATTTTTTATTCAATAGCTTGAATACGTTGATTGCGGAAATCGAATATAATCCTTCGAATGCGGTAACTTTTACAAGGTATTTGTCGGATGTGTATCGTTATATTCTTCAATGTCAGGACCACCAGATGGTGACGCTGAAATCTGAACTTGATTTCTTGGATGCTTATGTATTCTTGCAGAAAGTACGTTTGGGAGAGTGTATAGAAATAAACAATAGTATACCTGAACGATTCCTTTATTGCTATCTTCCACCGTTGACTGTCCAGCTATTGGTTGAGAATATTTTTAAGCATAATGTTATAAATCTTTCTAACCCGATGCATATCGAATTATATGTGGAGGAAGATACAAATTTCTTGTGTGTGAAAAATAAAGTGCGCAGAAAGCAAGGTACTCCTGTCTCTGGCAGAGGATTACAAAATTTGTCGCAAAGGTATGCTTTGCTGGCTGAGCAGACGATTGTTGTACGGGATGATGAGCAATCTTTTCTTGTGAAAGTCCCTTTAATGCAAAAATAAGTACGTATGCAAGTTGCTATAATTGAAGATGAGATGCCGGCTGCCAGATTGTTGAAATCTATGTTGCAGCGCTTGCGTCCGGATTGGGAGATTATCTTTATTCCGGGAAGTATTGAAGAGGCTGTTAAGTGGTTTGCTGTACATCAGCATCCGGATTTGATTTTTTTGGATATACAGCTGTCGGATGGAAATTCATTTTTGTTCTTGCAAAACGCACAGCCGGAAAGTGCTGTAATCTTTACTACTGCGTATGATGAATATGCAGTGAAGGCTTTTGAAGTAAATAGTATTGATTATCTGCTTAAACCTATACATCAAGATAGACTGGAGGTTTCGATACGGCGTTTTGAAGATAAGTGGTCACTTAATCATGTCACGTTCCCGGCTGAAAAATGGTCGGAGCTGCTGCAGATAATTAATGAAAAAGGAAAGAAATATAGAACACGTTTTTTGATTTCAAATGGGAATAAACTGTTCACGCTACAGTTGGATGATATTGCATATTTTTATTCGAAGGAGAAAATGACTTTTGCAATGACAAACGAAGGCAAAGCATATATTGTTGATTTTTCCTTGGATAAATTGGGTGAGCAATTGGACCCGGATTTGTTTTTTCGTGTGAATCGCCAGTTCTTATTGAACGTACATTGCATTATACGTATTGAGCCTTACTTTAATAACAAGATGTTGGTAAAGGTAAAACCTCATTTTGATGGCCAGATTATTATTAGCAAAGAAAAGGTAGCCGTGTTAAAAATATGGTTAAACTTTTAGCTTGTTCCTTTTATTCTTTTTGAAAAGATATAAATTCAAAGTAATTTTACATCTGTCTCTTATACACATCTCCGAGCCCACGAGACCGGAGCC
>USQO01000070.1 GCA_900556845.1 uncultured Bacteroides sp.
CTGATTTGTGGGAGAGTAGGTAGTCGCCGTTTTAGTCAGGGCCCTCAGTATCGATGATGCTGGGGGCTTTTTTTGTGCATCTACTTCAAGAAATTTTATGAAACGTGTTTCTTAAAGTGTTGGTTTCTATCCTTTTTCTTTGATTTATATCAAGACAACTCATATTGAAATGTTGTAATTTTGCATCCCGAAATAATAAAGAAAGATTGTATAGTGGATATATCTGTTCGTCAGTCAAATATTCGTAAAGGGTTAGGTAAACTGGTTGTTCCTATTTTTATTGAAACGCTTTTGATTATGATGTTAGGAGCCATTGACACAATTATGTTGAGTCAGTATTCCGACAATAGTGTTGCTGCTGTAGGTGTCGTTAACCAGTTGGTCATGTTTGCTTTTCTGATATTTGAAGTCATCAATATCGGGACTTCTGTACTCTGCTCCCAATATCTGGGCGCCAGATTAGAGAAAAAAATGGTACAAGTAGTAGGTGTATCCTTGTTGCTGAATCTGGTTTTCGGATTATTGGTCAGCGCCATATTACATTTTGGAGCCGAGCCTTTATTGCATATAATGGGATTAAGGCCATCTTTAATGGGGGATGGAGTTAGCTATATGCGGATTGTTGGAGCTTTTGCCTTTTTTCAGGCTATGTCACTTACGATATCGGCTTCGCTTCGTAGTGTAAATAAGGCAATATATCCGATGATGGTTACTGTGTTGGTTAACATCATGAATATTATTGGTAATTATACACTGATTTTTGGTAAGTTTGGCTTTCCTGAAATGGGGGTAGAAGGAGCTGCAATATCTACAGCATTTGCACGTGGAGTAAGTATGCTGATACTATTTGTGATATTGTTTAAAAAGCATATTAAGACTTTCCCATTATCATACTTTAAACCTTTTCCGTTCATTGAACTTAGGAATCTTCTTAAAATAGGCCTTCCTTCTGCTGGTGAGAATATGTCTTATAGTTTCTCACAGGTTGTTTTGACGTATTTCATTAATATGTTGGGCAATGAAGCATTGGCAACGCGTACGTATGTGGTTAATATTGTTATGTTTGTCTACCTTTTTGCAATTGCGATGGCACAGGGGGGTGCTATTACAATCGGACATCTGGTGGGGCAGAAAAAAATAAGGGCAGCCTATCTTCTGGGGAAATACGTGATGCGCTGGTCTATTTTTGTATCTCTTTCATTGTCTTGCCTGTGGGCTTTGGGAGGCCCTTGGATTTTTGATATGCTTACGGATAATGAAACGATTGTGCAATTGGGTATTCATATCTTATTTGTAGATATTATATTGGAAGTTGGGCGAGCTGTCAATATCTATGCAACAAACGCATTACGATCGGCCGGGGATGTCAATTATCCGTTTTATGTAGGAGTTGTAGTTCAGTGGAGTGTTGCCGTTGGTTTGGGATATTTATTAGGAATTCACTGGGCCTGGGGTCTGATTGGAATGTGGTGTGCATTCCTGCTTGATGAGAATATCCGAGCTGTGATTTTTATCCATAGATGGAACAGCATGAAATGGGCGAAAAAAGCTTTTGTTGAATAATTATTATTTTGCAAACTTTATGTGCACTAAATTTAAAATAGTCAATTATTTATCTTAACTTTGCAACCTGATAATTATCATTTTATATATAGAATTTGATTATGGAGCTCGATTTATTGACGGCTATTTCACCGATTGATGGCCGATACAGAAGCAAAGCGGGAGCTTTGGCTGCTTATTTCTCAGAATATGCACTTATTAAATATCGTGTGCAGGTAGAAATTGAATATTTTATTGCGTTGTGTGAGTTGCCTTTGCCGCAGTTGGCCGATTTTGATAAGGTACGCTTTGATTCTCTGCGTAATATTTATTTGAATTTTAGTGAACAAGATGCAGCTCGTATCAAGGAAATTGAAAGTGTAACTAATCATGATGTCAAAGCTGTAGAATACTTTATCAAAGAGCAGTTTGATAAACTGGGTGGACTCGAGGCATATAAAGAGTTTATTCACTTTGGCTTGACTTCACAGGATATCAACAACACATCAGTTCCTTTGTCAATAAAAGATGCGCTGGAAGAAGTTTATTATCCGAACATTCAGAAGTTGATAGACCAACTGACTGCTTACGCTAATGAGTGGGCTTCTATACCGATGTTGGCCAAGACACACGGCCAGCCGGCATCTCCAACTCGCTTGGGTAAGGAAATTATGGTCTTTGTCTATCGTTTGAACCGTCAGTTGGCTGTATTGAAATCATGCCCGATTACAGCTAAGTTTGGTGGTGCAACAGGAAACTATAATGCGCACCATGTAGCATATCCAAACTTTGACTGGAAAGCATTTGGAAATAAATTTGTTGCAGAAAAACTGGGACTTGAACGTGAAGAATACACGACTCAGATATCAAACTATGATAACTTGGGTGCTATTTTTGATGCAATGAAGCGTATCAATACAATCATGATTGATATGAACCGTGATTTCTGGCAGTATATTTCTATGGAATATTTCAAACAGAAAATCAAAGCTGGTGAAGTTGGTTCAAGCGCTATGCCTCATAAAGTGAATCCGATTGACTTTGAAAATGCAGAAGGTAATCTGGGAATGGCAAATGCAGTGCTTGAACATCTTTCGTCTAAGTTGCCTGTTTCACGTTTGCAGCGTGACTTGACGGACTCTACCGTGTTGCGTAATATTGGTGTGCCTTTTGGCCATACTGTAATTGCAATCCAGAGCTCATTGAAAGGATTAGGCAAACTGTTGCTGAATGAACAGAAAATTTATGCAGACTTGGATAATTGCTGGAGCGTAGTGGCTGAAGCAATACAGACAGTTTTGCGTCGCGAGGCTTATCCGCATCCTTATGAAGCACTGAAAGCGTTGACACGTACTAACCAAGCTATCAATGAAGCTTCAATTAAAGACTTTATTGAAACTCTGAATGTGAGTGAGGAGATTAAGGAGGAACTTCGTGCTATTACTCCGCATAATTATACCGGAATTTAATTTCAAGCTAAAATAGAAGAAAGCCTGTGAGGGCGAAATATTAATTAAAGAAAAAGTACAATGAACACTGAAAAAGAAAACAGACAGTATGGTGCCAATGGTAACCAGAATGTCAGCCGTGATGGTTATAGTAGATCGTATAACAAATACAACAGAACTGAAGGAGGTAATAAGCCGTATCGCTCTTTTAATCGCGAAGGTGGCGAACGTTCTTACCGCTCGAATAATAATGGTGGTGAACGCTCTTCTTACAATCCTCGTTTTAATAATGGTGAACGTCCGCAGCGTTCTTCTTACGGTAATAACCGTTCTTATGGAAATAGTCGGCCGGGTGCAAATAATGGTGAACGTTCTTCATACAATCCTCGTTTCAATAACGGTGAACGCTCACAGCGTCCTTCTCAGCGTTTTAGCCAGGATGGCGAACAGCGTCCTCGTTTTAATAAAGGATATCAGAAAGGAGGAGAACAGCAGCGTTCATTCCGTCCTCGTTTTGCACAGGGAGCAGAAGGAGGAAGACCGCAACAGCCTCGTCGTCAGCGTTCTGCAGACTATAATCCGAATGCTAAATATAGCATGAAGAAGCAGATTGAATATAAGGATGTATTGACAGATCCGAATGAACCTATCCGTTTGAATAAATTCTTGGCTAATGCTGGTATTTGTTCACGTAGAGAAGCTGATGAATTTATTACCGCAGGTATCGTGAGTGTAAATGGTGAAGTTGTAACTGAGTTGGGTACGAAAATCAAACGTACTGATGAGGTGAAATTCCATGATCAGCCGGTAACTGTAGAACGTAAAGTGTATGTTCTGCTGAACAAACCTAAAGACTGTGTAACTACTTCAGATGACCCTCAGGAACGTAAAACTGTAATGGATTATGTAAAAGGTGCCTGCAAGGAACGTATTTATCCGGTAGGACGTCTGGACCGTAATACGACAGGTGTACTGTTGCTGACAAATGACGGTGACTTGGCTTCTAAGCTGACTCATCCTAAATATCTGAAAAAGAAGATTTACCATGTTTATTGTGATAAGAATGTGACGAAAGCTGATTTGGATCAGATTGTTTCGGGTATCACATTGGATGATGGTGAAATTCATGCTGACGCTATCAGCTATGCTTCGGATACAGATAAGTCACAGGTAGGCATTGAAATTCATTCTGGAAAGAATCGTATTGTTCGTCGTATCTTTGAATCTCTGGGATATCGAGTTATTAAACTGGACCGTGTATATTTTGCCGGACTTACTAAGAAAGGACTTCGTCGTGGCGACTGGCGCTATTTGACAGAACAGGAAGTGAATATCCTTAGAATGGGTTCTTTTGAATAAAAGATAGATTATTTATGACATTCTGAATAAAGCGGAAATTATTTTCTCTTTGTTCAGAATGTCCATTTATATAAAGGAACAGCTTGAAAAAGCTATATATTAACAAAATAAAAGCGAATCAATAATAATGGAAACAATTCGTAGAACAAAAATTGTTGACCTGTTGAAATCACGTGATTTCGGTACTATGGTCAATGTGAAAGGTTGGGTGCGTACCCGTCGTGGTAGTAAGCAGGTAAACTTTATTGCCTTGAATGATGGTTCTACTATTCATAATATACAGGTGGTTGTTGATTTGGCCAACTTCGATGAAGAAGTGCTCAAACAGATTACAACCGGTGCTTGTATCAGCGTTAACGGAGAGCTGGTAGAATCAGTAGGAGCTGGACAGGCTGCTGAAATTCAGGCGCGTGAAATCGAGGTACTGGGAACTTGCGACAATACTTATCCGTTGCAGAAGAAAGGTCACTCTATGGAGTTCTTGAGAGAAATTGCTCACTTGCGTCCTCGTACCAATACGTTTGGAGCTGTTTTCCGTATTCGTCATAACATGGCAATTGCAATTCATAAATTCTTCCATGATCGTGGCTTCTTCTATTTCCATACACCACTTATTACCGCTTCAGACTGTGAAGGTGCCGGTCAGATGTTTCAGGTTACAACCATGAATTTGTATGACTTGAAGAAAGATGAAAACGGTTCTATTATTTATGATAATGACTTTTTCGGCAAGCAGGCAAGTTTGACAGTTTCTGGTCAGCTGGAAGGCGAGTTGGCGGCTACAGCTTTAGGCGCTATTTATACATTTGGTCCTACTTTCCGTGCTGAAAACTCAAATACTCCACGCCATTTGGCTGAATTCTGGATGATTGAGCCAGAAGTAGCTTTCAATGATATCAATGATAACATGGATTTGGCAGAGGAATTTATTAAATATTGCGTTCAGTGGGCTTTGGATAATTGCTATGATGATGTGAAGTTCTTGAACGACATGTTTGATAAAGGATTGATTGAACGTCTGCAAGGTGTTCTTAAGGAAAGTTTCGTTCGTCTTCCTTATACAGAAGGTATCAAGATTCTGGAAGAGGCTGTTGCAAACGGTCATAAATTTGAATTCCCTGTATATTGGGGGGCTGACCTAGCTTCAGAACATGAACGTTTCTTGGTTGAAAATCACTTTAAGCGTCCTGTTATTTTGACTGACTATCCGAAGGAAATCAAAGCTTTCTATATGAAGCAGAATGAAGACGGAAAGACAGTTCGTGCTATGGACGTTTTATTCCCAAAAATTGGTGAAATTATTGGTGGTTCTGAGCGTGAAGCAGATTATGATAAACTGATGACTCGTATTCAGGAACTGAATATCCCGATGAAAGATATGTGGTGGTATCTGGATACTCGTAAGTATGGTTCATGCCCTCACTCAGGATTCGGACTTGGTTTTGAGCGTTTGCTGCTGTTTGTTACAGGTATGGCTAATATTCGTGATGTGATTCCATTCCCACGTACTCCGCGTAATGCAGAATTCTAATATTTATAATATTTTATTGAATAAGTAGGAAGAGATAAAATCATTCTCTTTAAAATATGATCGCTGTGTAGTATATGCTTCTATAAGAAGTGGCTATTCAGCGATTTTTATTTGCATATACTCTAAAAAATATTTGAAATGCAGGTAAGTCATATAAACTTCCTTCCTAATACTTGTTTTTATCACCGTATATAAGTGCTTCAATTTTTTTTCCATAAGCAGTATACTATATAATTTCTTGATGTTAAATGCGATAGTTGAGAATGAAGTGTTTAACAGTGATAAAGTCCAGTTTATCCAAACTGGAAAACCATATATCATGGATATATCTTGAAATTGTTAGGACGAAAATGTATCTTTGTTATAGTGTGAACTTATGTTTTATGATGCATCATCATTAGGTGATAGAGGGTGTGTCAAAATGTATGTTAATGTACATTTTGATGCACTTTTTTCATTTTAAAGAAAAGACCCTTACTTTCACAAAGTCCAAAGTAGGGTGAATTTCTGAAATTTTTTGTATCTTAGTCATATCTTAGTTGGGGATTTCCCCCGTTTTGATCATTAAACCTTATTTTCGGGGAAATACCTTAATATACAAAAAAGCCAACCAATTCGCAACACTTCGTGTGTGAAGTAGTTGGCTAATTTTATGGTATTTGCTGAATGACTCTAAATAGCGATCTTCTATTATAAAGAGAGAGTTTTGACACTCCCTCACTCGATTAAAAAAGTGGGCTTTTTTGATGTTCCTTCTTTTTCATTTTATTTAGTTTGGGTATATCCTTCAGCTTTCAGTAAGTCTATGATACGTTGCTTGAATTCGCCCTGAATAATTATTTCACCGTCTTTGGAGGAACCTCCTACACCACATTTCGTTTTCAGAAGTTTACCCAGTTCTTTCAAGTCGTCTTCTTTACCAATAAAGCCGGTTATAAGGGTTACTGTTTTTCCTCCTCTTCCTTTTTTCTCGATGCTAACTCGCAGCTTTTGCTGTTGCTTCTCAAGTGTTTCGTCTTCCTCCTCGTTCAGGTTCTCGTATTCGTAGTTAGGGTTTGTAGAATAGACTACATTCAATCGATCTTTCCAGTCATTTTTTTTCATGTGAATATAATTTAATGCGGTTCTAAAGATACTATATTTTTAACAGTTTCCGATGGTTGTTCCGAAGAAATAGTTTACTTTTGTGTTCAGATAAGTGAATAATAGTGCAGCAATATGGATATACGTGCGAATAAATTCACAGATAAAATTCCGGAGCCTACGTTAAGACGCCTGCCCTGGTATCTGTTTAATGTAAAGCTGATGAAGGAACGTGGGGAAACGCACGTATCATCTACACAAATTTCCAAGCAAATCAATATTGATGCTTCGCAAATAGCAAAGGATTTGTCGTTTGTGAAGATTTCCGGTCGTACCCGTGTAGGTTACGAAATCGATGCACTGATTCGTGTGCTAGAGGATTTTCTAGGATTCAGCAGTTTGCATGAAGCTTATTTGTTCGGGGTTGGTAGTTTGGGGGCCGCTTTATTGTTCGACTCTGGACTGGCTCACTTTGGTCTGAAAATAGTAGGAGCTTTTGATGTGAAGCCGGAACTTGTGGGAACTTCTATTAACGGTATACCAATTTATCATACGAATGATTTCGAGCAAGTTATAAAGAACAGTACAGCCAGAATCGGTGTACTGACAGTTCCTATTAATATAGCCCAAGACATTACTGATATGATGGTACAAGGCGGAATCAAGGCAATATGGAATTTTACGCCTTTCCGCATCCGCGTACCTGAGAATATTGTAGTGCAAAATACCTCTCTTTATGCCCAACTGGCTGTTATGTTTAATCGTTTGAATGAAATAAAGTAAGACTAGATATGAAAATTATAGCTATCGGTATGAACTATTCTTTGCATTGCAAGGAATTGCATGCCAACGAAGCCTTGCCACAGGAACCGGTGATTTTTATGAAACCGGATTCTGCTTTGCTGAAGGACAGCAAGCCTTTTTTTATTCCCGATTTTTGTGAACAGGTAGATTATGAAACCGAGCTGGTTGTACGTATCAACCGACTGGGAAAAAATATATCCGAAAGATTTGCACACCGTTATTACGATGCTGTGACGGTGGGAATTGATTTTACGGCGCGTGACTTGCAACGGAAATTCCGTGCAGAAGGTAAGCCTTGGGAGCTTTGTAAGGGATTTGACAGTTCTGCGGCTATTGGTGACTGGATTCCTGTTGAACGCTTCAAAAATGTGCAGGATATTCATTTCCATCTGGATATTGATGGCAATTGTGTACAGAAGGGATATACGGGCGATATGCTTTTCAGTGTAGACCGCATTATCGCTTATGTGAGCCAGTTCTGTACATTGAAGATAGGTGATTTACTCTTTACAGGAACGCCGGTAGGTGTAGGCCCTGTTGCTATCGATAATCATCTGGAAGGTTATTTGGAAGACGAAAAGGTACTAGATTTCTATATACGATGAAAATACGTGTTGGATTTGGCTTCGATGTACATCAGTTGGTACCGGGCCGTGAATTATGGTTGGGAGGAATTAAGTTTGAGCATGAATTAGGATTGCTGGGCCATTCGGATGCAGACGTTTTGATTCATGCCATTTGTGATGCTCTGTTGGGAGCAGCCAATATGCGTGATATCGGCTATCATTTTCCGGATAATGCCGGCGAGTTTAAAAACATTGACAGCAAAATTCTTCTGAAGAAAACGGTTGCATTGATTGCCACCAAAGGATACCGTGTTGGTAATATCGATGCTACGGTATGTGCCGAGCGTCCGAAGCTGAAAGCCCGTATTCCCGAGATGCAGACAGTGCTGGCCGAAGTGATGGGGATTGATGCAGACGATGTATCTATCAAGGCAACTACGACTGAAAAACTAGGTTTTACCGGTCGTGAGGAAGGTATTTCTGCATACGCTACTGTATTGATTGAGAAATAAATAAAAAAGCCTGCTGTTATCAAAGCAGCAGGCCTATACTTAACAACAATCCGAATAGCAGCATATTTCGTGAAGTCTTGCCCAAAATGCCATTTAAGGCTTTCCCCCTGTTGATACGTGCCATTTCCTGCGTGGTCAGAATATGTGGAATCAAATAGAGTTGGGGCAGTATTACGGCAAATATTTTTCCGATGAAGATGAAATAAAAACAACTCCAGCAGGCTATCATGCCTAGGAGCAGATACAGGATAAGTCCTGCTTTAGCTCCCAGTCGTACAACAAGTGTTTTTTTGCCGCTAAGTGCATCTTGCTCTCTGTCTCTGAAATTATTGACCATCAGAAGTGTATCAATAATCAATCCGCATGCCAGCGAGGCTACAGTGACAGAAGTATTCCAGCTGTGAGCCATGACGTAGAATGTACAGCCTACAGGTACGAAACCGAAAAATATTAAAACCAGTAAGTCGCCCCATCCATGATAAGCCAGCGGATAAGGACCGGCTGTGTATAAAAAGGCAAATATGATGCAGAGAACACCTACCGGAATCATTTCCCATCCACTGTAATACAACAAGCAAAGACCTGTAACCGAAGCCAGTAGCGTAACAATGGCAATTCCCTTTTTCATGGCAGCAGGAGTTATCCATCCTTGGGCACAAGCCCGTTCAGGTCCCAGTCTGTCTTCACGGTCTGTTCCTTTCAGAAAATCATATAAATCATTAATGAAATTGGCATCTATTTGCATGAGGAAGGCAAACAGAAAACATAGCAGGCAAGGTATAAGTTGCCAGGCACCGTAGATATAGGCCAGTGTACTGCCTAGCAAAACAGGGATAGCTGCTCCCGTCAATGTCTTGGGACGAATAGCAAGGAGCCAGGCTTTAGTTGAGTTTTTATGTATATTAGTATCCATTGCATATATAATTTTAGATGTCTGCAAAGGTACAAAAATTTAATAACGCTGATGTTTATGATTCGTGTTTCTATAAAAAGATTAAAGGAGATAACTGTAATAGCTTTTCTTGTATTGCTATGTTCTTCGTGTGCAACAGCCACATTTTCAAAATACAAGGGAATAGGCCGTATCAAGCAATACGATTTCTATCATGCTGATGTGCCTGCTGCATTTGATGGATTTAAGATTGCTTTTGTTACTGATTTCCATTATGAAAGTAGGTTCGACAGCAAGCGTCTTCCTTCTCTGGTACAAGCTTTACAGTCATTACAGGCCGATGTGTTATTGCTTGGAGGGGATTATCGGGGACGTGAAGGAGGAGATATGAATACATTGTTTGCTGCTCTGTCATCGGTGAAAACACCTTATGGAACATATGCAGTAATGGGAAACCATGAGCGGGGAGTCAGTGATTCACTGGTGCGGGCAGCTATGCAGGCTACTGGTGTCAAGTTGCTAGAGCATAAAGTAGATACACTTTTAAAAAACAATGAACGCTTATTGATTTGTGGTATCCGTAATCCTTTTGATTTGGCACAAAATGGTGTTTCGCCTACTTTACGCCTGCAGGAGCATGATTTTGTCATTATGCTGACTCATACTCCTGACTATGTAGAAGATGTAGATGTGACGAATACAGATTTGGCATTGGCGGGGCATACACATGGGGGGCAGGTCAGCTTGTTCAAGCGTTGGACTCCAGCGCACTTTTCCAAATATGGAAACCGTTTCTTGACCGGATTAAAATATAACAGCCGGGGAATTCCTGTAATCATCAGTAATGGTTTGGGTACCTCTCGGAAAGATATCCGTTTATTTACTCCTAGTGAGGTAGTTCTGGTTGTACTGCATGCGCAGTAGTGTGTAAAGATCTGCTTAGGAACATTCTTGCCGGCCTTTTGATGAGCACAGTTTTGTATCATCAAAAGGCCTTTTTTATAATCTCATTTTGTCTTCTTTTTCTTTAATTATTGTATTGATATAAAAATATATCGTTTTTCGATAAATATTTCTTGTTTTTCTTTTGTGGTTTTAAAATAGTATGTATATTTGCATATCGATAAACGATAAATAATTATTGAAATATTTAAAAGAATAGTATCTGTCTCTTATACACATCTGACGCTGCCGACGATAAGGCTC
>USQO01000071.1 GCA_900556845.1 uncultured Bacteroides sp.
TATTTTCCGTAAGTTCTCCTCCACCGGCATACATTCTTCCAAGACCGCATAAAATTTTATCAGAACATGTATAAAAATGACCTGTAAGTGACATTGATTCAGAACCGTCTTGAGTACACTGTCAAAGTTGATGACAACACATCTGAGAACCTGCAGTCCGCTGAATCCCGTATCCGTGATACTGATATGGCAGATGAGATGACAAGATTCTCGAAAGAGAGCATCTTGCAGCAGGCAGCTACTTCCATGCTTGCTCAGGCAGAGGATGAATAAATTCTTCTTTTTCTTCTTTTTCCCTTTGCAACCTCCCCATTTTCCTGTATGATAGAGATAGATTAACAGTAAGGAGGCATACAGTTATGTTGCAGATTAAAAATCCGGTTTTGCCGGGATTTAATGCAGATCCATCCATTATCCGTGTGGATGATACATATTACATTGCGAACTCTACGTTTGAGTGGTTTCCGGGAGTTCGTCTGCACGAGTCAAAAGATTTAGTACATTGGAATCTTCTTCCATCCGCATTGTCCACGACGACATTGCTTGATATGAAAGGAAATCCGTCATCGGGAGGTATCTGGGCGCCGGATCTTTCCTATGCAGATGGAAAATTCTGGCTGATTTATACGGATGTAAAAGTAACCGAAGGACCGTTCAAAGATATGATCAATTATCTGACGACGGCAGAAGATATCCGCGGACCATGGTCGGATCCGATCCGTGTCAATGGAGTGGGATTTGACGCATCGTTGTTCCATGATGATGACGGACGCAAATACCTTGTTCAGCAGACATGGGATCATCGCGAATACCACCATGCTTTTGACGGTATTACAGTGACAGAATTTGACACAGATACAATGAAATTAAAACCGGAGACAGCACGTACGATCTACGCCGGAACGGACGTTAAACTGGTTGAGGGACCACATTTGTATAAGATCAACGGATATTATTATCTGTTTGCTGCACAGGGTGGAACCGTTTGGACACATCAGGAAGTAGTAGCTCGTTCAAAGACGTTAGATGCGTTGAGTTTTGAGACAGAGCCTGGCGATCCGTTTATTACAAACTTTGATACGCCGGAACTTGAGATCCAGAAGCAGGGACATGGTGCTCTCGTAGAGACTCCCGGCGGTGAGTGGTATTATGCAAGTTTGTGTGGAAGACCGTGGCACCACGAAAATGAAAGTTCGATCGACCCACGCGGCTGGTGTCCGCTTGGCCGTGAGACGGCAATTCAGAAAGTATACTGGGATGAAGAAGGCTGGCCTCGTATCGAGGGCGGACATGGCGGAAAAGTGCTTGTGGATGCGCCGAAAGATGCAATCTTGACAGAAGCACCGGCAGATCATTCGATGCATGATGAATTTGACACACCAAAACTTCATGATGAGTGGAATACCCTCCGCGTACCATTTACCGAGGAAATGGGTACGACAGGGGATGGCAGGCTGACATTGGTCGGAAAAGGATCCCTCAGCAATAAGCATGAGCTTTCGTTGGTGGCTAAACGCTGGCAGGCATTTAACTTTGATGCCGAAGTGAAAGTGAAATTTGATCCGTTCAACTATCAGCAGATGGCTGGATTGACAAATTTTTACAATGATAAGCACTGGTCATTCGCTTTCGTTACGTGGAATGAGAAAAATGGCCGCGTGATCGAAGTGGCAGAGTGCAATCGTGGCGGATATCGTTCGTTCCTTCGCGACGATGCGATTCCGGTACCGGATGATGTTGAATTTGTATGGCTTCGCACAAAAGTAAGAAAGCAGTCTTACAGCTACGAGTATTCCTTTGACGGAAAGAACTATACAGAGATTCCGGGCACACTGGATGCCGCTGTATTGTCCGATGATTACGTACTCCAGTCATACGGTGGATTCTTCACCGGAGCATTTGTCGGCATGGCATGCGTGGACTACTCCGGATACGATCAGACAGCAGAATTCCGCAGTTTTGACTATAAAGAACTGGATTAATCAATAGCAAGAGCCTTTTTTAAACCAGGCTCAATCAGATGGCTGGCGATGCCGCAGAGGATTCCGGGAAAAAGGACGAAAAGTCCGGGAACCAGGAATACGATGAGGCAGGCGCCGGCCATTGTAAATAATAAGATGAAAGTTTCTTTGATGTGACCTGCCATCAGGCGCACGGAGAGCAGAAGAACTGCCGGAAATGAAGCGCGCAGATGTGAGATCACGGCAAAGATATAATTGGCGAGAACCCAGAGGACGAGGCAGATTACCATCCATAAAAAGGGCGGTAAAAGATTGCCGTTTTTTCCGGTAAAGACTTGGGAAAGATCTACAGCCATCGTGGCACCGTAGCAGAGAAACAGGATTGTTGGTGCAAGAGACTGGAAAAAATTGGATTTGAATGCCGAAAAATATTCCCGGCAGATGTATCACTGTTCAGTGTTTGGATGAGAGTATCATTAACTAAATAAAAGTCATTCATCCAAAAGCAGTTAGTCGCTTGGCTGATTTTCTACTTTGTCACTATCCTCTTCCGTTCTATTTACATCTACCATATATTGCGTTCCTACCAATGCGGACTGAAATCTTTCCTTAAAAGTCAGAGAAATATCATCATCTTCTGAAAACATTACCAGTCTCCCAATATCTCCACGAGCATATTGCATAATATCGTCGATACTTTCGCACTTAGAAAAATAATCACTCACACTATTTATACCGTTAAACAGACTGACAAATGCCTGCTCTCCAACTTTATAAAAAGAATTATAATCATTTGATTGGTTGAGAATCCTCAATGGTAATATAAGAATTTTTTCACCAACATTTTCTAATAGCTTTAGGTTATCCTCCGCCGTTACACCTATTTGCTTATACAGGAATTCAGCATCTTTGCCTTTTAGCATCTTGCTTTGTATCTCCGCATACCTACTCAATGGATCATCAAGAATATGTTTATCTCCCATTAGTAAAAATGGCAGATACTCTTTATCATCATAATCCATGTATGTAGCAGCTGTGAATACATAGCTATTTTCTCCTGGGAACCAAGCCCTTAGATACAGCTGTACTTCTTCAATATTCCGCAACCAAAACAAATTAATTTCGTCCAATGCTTCTGGCACGTGACGGCTTTTTAGTTTTGGTAACAATGCTGTGAGTAATTCTTTATATTCAGCTTCCCTGAACGAAAAAATCGCCCAGACTAGAATTTTTAATCTAATCTGAGCGATACTTCGTCAGGCCTGTTTTCTTCAAGCAAGAAAACCATTTTTACATTCATTGACAACCTAAATCTTATCCTACACTTTAATTATCTCCATTGAGTGCTTGGATAGATTTAGTTCTCGGTGCCCGTTTTGTCTTTCTATTCTCTTATCTTCTGTTCAGCGTCAACCTCTAAAACGCTTCGCACTTCTTCAATCGCAGAACACTGACAGAATATGGCGGTGCCTTGTATACGAACTCTGAGGAAGCGCCATGCATATTCACGGTAATATTCTTCACCTTCTCCGGCTCTTCAAAGCTGTTTTCATCCCCCTTTTCACCGCTAAGAAGTGTTACGGTATAGTCGCCCTGTACCTGACAGTCCAGTGTAATGGAAACCGGATCCACATCTCCTGCAAAATTAACCGCCTTAATAATGATTTCGTCCTTGGTGTCAGTTACTACCGAAACAAAAGCAGGTCCGTAGGGAATCGAAATTTCCTTCTGAAGCTCACCATCAACATACAGGCGAATCTGTTTTCCATCCGTTTCATATCCAAAGCGGTGATATTCTCCCGGTTTTACTGAAATAGCAAAGTCCTCAGTCAGCTTGTTGTCATGCATAAAGCCAAACTCTTCCAGTGAACATTGTCCTCCATTAACCTTCCAAAGGAACGGACGCACCAGAGCTGCATCCCATTCTTTTTCCACTCCGGCCGTAATCACGAGCTGCTCCTCATAATAGGAACGAACCACCCTGGCACTGAATATACCCAACTCGAAGTAAGCATTTTCCTCAACAAAAATATCGGTCTCAAATCTTCCATAAGTCTGGTCTTCTTCTCCAAATACCACAAAGCTCTTGGTCTCATCAGCCCATTCCAGAATACTGTGAAATTCCTTTTTCTGCTCCTCATCCGGAAGCTGAAGCAGGAGGCCATCCTCTGTATCCTGCACATGTCCCATTAATTCATGAGTAATCTTTGCTTCTTCTCCATTCCAAATGGGATTTCTGAAGCGAAGTTCCTTATTGGATTTTAAAGATGCCATTCCGGTTCTCGGACGATAAACACGTCCTCCCTCATCTTCGGATCGCACCACATAATCTCCGCGATTTTGACCGAACATTTTCCAGACATAATAAGTAGGAATTCCAAGGCTCTGATGATTATTGAAACGAATCAGATTAGGATACCACGCTCTGTAATTTACATTTTCAAATAATGGAGCATAAGAGGCCAATGTTACGATATCCTGATTTTTCTCAATACCCATAAGGAAAGCCGCTTCTCCCAAAGCCGCATACAACTGTCCCATATAGTTGCCTTCGTTTACAGCCACCTCTCCTACAAAGATTTTTGGTCCCTTACGATCGTAGTCATCATAATAATTTACACGTTCTGCAAAGAACTCTGTTGTATTGTAAAAATGTTCATCCACGCACTCGGCAGGACAACCATTTTTCTCTACATGCTCGTTGGCTATGGTTTTAATCTGGGGATACAGTTCCTTTACCTTCTTATAAATCATGTTGTATCGCTTTTCATAATCCGGACCCCAGTTTTCATTACCAATTTCCAGATAGGTCATTTTAAAGGGTTCCGGATGCCCCATAGAAGCACGAAGCCTTCCCCATTTGCTTTCCTTAGAGCCGGTAGCATATTCAATGGCATCCAGTGTATCCTGTACCATTTCATCAAGAGCCTCTCCTTCCAGAAGGACACTCTTTCTTCCCTGACAGGTCATTCCGCAGTTACATACATACAGGGGCTCCATCCCCAGATCCTCGCAAAGCTGCAGATATTCATGAAAGCCAAGTCCTAATGTACTTCTGTAATGCCATACAAACAGCTTACTGGGTCTTTCCCATGCCGGACCTACCGTATCCCGAAATCTCATCGCTGTGGACGGTGTCGTTCCTTCCACAATACAGCCTCCGGGAAAACGCATAAACTTTGGACTCATTCCCTTAAGCTTTTCTACAAGATCTGTTCTGAGTCCATGCCCCATGTAGGTATTGTCAGGCATTAGTGAAATAAATCCCAGCAGAACCTCTCCGCCTTCTTTGCAGGAAATAGTAAGCTGTGCCTCGTGACAATCCTCAGCTGCTGTCAGCTTCATGTCATATCTTGTATACTCCTGACCGGAAACCACCAGACTGTTTCCAGCCAGTACTTTTCCCTGGTATTCGATCGCTACGTCCAGTCCTATTTCTTCCTTTGCTTTTGCAAATAAATACAAAGAGTAACTTTCTCCAGCCTTTACGGATATACCGCAGTAACCGGTATTAGTCAGAGATCCGTCCTTTTCAAACTGCATACGCAGAGCTGCGTCCCGATGTTCATTCAGGGTATCCGTCAGTTCCAGCTCCATCTTTGCATTGTGTGTATACCATGCCGGTATTTCTGTTTCCGGAATATTGTTGCCCTTTACCCAGCGGCATAAGCCTTCTCCGTTGCAAAACTCATCCAGCCATCCGGATACGGTTTTTACATGGACGCCATCCTCCTGCTGTATATAACCCTCCGGTAAAACGGAATCTTCGAAGCTTCTGTTTCGAAGCATTTCCGGATAAAGTCCGCCGTCTCCGGCACGGTTAATGTCTTCAAAAAAGATTCCGTATAAATCCCTGGCTGTCTCAAATCGTCTTTCCTTTGTTTTAATCTTTAACTTGCTCATTGTAGGCTCCTTTTTTACATTCCAAGAGTTTTGATCACTGCCTGTATATGCAATAACATAGATTATGATAACTCAAATGATCTTAATGCAGCATTTCCGTTACCGCGATAGGTCAGGTAAAGCGCCTGTATTCCATCCGGAATCGTAACCGGTGCGGTATACTTTTCCCAGACATTGGTATATTGAACCTCTAATGTCGCCAGTACCTCTCCATCCCATGCTGTCTTTACTTCAAAAGTGCCATCTGCATAGCCCCGGATCCAAATACTGATTTCACGAATATCATGGCAGTCAAAATATTTGAAGCCGATGGTAGTTGAATCTGTAATATTGGCAATATATCCAACTTCTTCGTCTCCATCCCTGCCGTCCTGCATTACTCGTGGAAAATTCCCTTCGCCCACATAAACTGATGGGGTATCGGTAAACAGATTACATGCAAGATAAGCGGGGTATTCGCCTTTACCCTCAAGCGGACCTCCATTTAAACCGCAGGAGGTAATTTTTACCTGTGGAATACTGCCGTCCGGCATAATCTGCAGCTTTTCAGCACATCCCTGTCTGCTGTACCAGGTATTATTGGTATGCCTGTGATAAAAAATGTACCAGTCCTCTCCGATCTGCACAATACTTCCGTGATTATTGGCACCGTAAGCTGTTGGCATATCTGCCGGCTTGTAGGTATCGATGTGCAAATCACAATTGCTGACAATAACTCCGCCATAGACAAAGTCCCTAGTAGGATTCTTGCTGGTGGCATAACATAATTCGTGCATTAATATGGATGAATAGACAAAATAATAGGTGTCACCTACTTTACGGATGGAAGGTGCCTCAAAAAACTCATGTCCCTCAAATCCGGTACCGGCACCATATTCACAGCCAGGGGCCACAAACACCGGAGCTTCCCTGATCGTCAGCATATCTGCTCCCAACACCGTAGCCATAGCTCCGGTACGGGATTTATCACCTTTTCCGCAAAATCCGGTATAAAGATATGTCACATCTCCTTCCGTCAGAACCCCCGGGTCAAACTGGGGCTCATCACCTTCCTTTTCGCCCAGACGTGTGCCATCTTCATAATGAACATAGCCATAAAATTCATACTTTCCTGCCGGAGTATCACATACAGCAACTGAAACTACCGAAACCTTGTCCAACACGTAATAAAGATAGTACCTTCCGTCCGGTCCCACCGTAACATCCGGGGCATACAGACACATTTTGCCTTCCGGGTTCAGCGGATCGGCTGTCTTCGGATAAATCACACCCTCATATCTCCAGTTGCCCAGGTCATCGACCGGAGCTGACCAGCACACATAGTCTCCCATGCAGAAAACATATCCGTTAAAGTAATCATGGGATCCGTAAACATATACGCGATCGCCAAAAACATAAGGTTCTCCGTCCGGAATATACTCCCAGGACGGTAAATATGGGTTAAACGCTTGTTTTTTCACTTTGATATCCTCCTTTGCAAGCCTAATCCATGTACATTGTTTCATAAAGCAAATTACTGGGTGCTAGTTTAAGCCTTCAAGCTGACCACACGATCATAGTCATATCCTCGATCCTGATTCACCTTTCCGGCATTCAGTTCGAAATAAACCACACCGTTTTCGTTTACAGGAAGCTCTACGCAGATATTTCCATCCTCCTGCTTTTTACGCTCTGTTTTTACAAAAGGTCTGGATGATTCCCGAATCAGCTTCGTCTGTTCCTCACTCAGATTGGCAGGTTCTCCCATATCATGCCATACCTTCAAGGGATTACATGTTTCCTCATCTACCGTCTTAGTCAGGAAGCAGTACTCCTCCTGTTCAGCCGGAAATGTAAACTCCAACAGCATTTTTTCTTTACCCTGTTCTGTACTTTTACGGGCAATATTCCAGGCTACACCTAGATAATCACCGTTTGCACGTTTCAAAACGACAATATTGTCATCCTTATATACACAATTGGCTTCACTTTCCTCAAGCTTTTTGTAAAAAGCAAATGTCCAGAAGGTCGGCTTGGTAATACAGCCATTGGCAACCAGTCCAAAGCCGCCGTGGAATGGTGTAAAAGGAACTCCCAGCTCTTCAAACACATCACCAAATGTCCAGTAGGAATAGGATTCATTCACATCTCCCAATCTGGAAAGCTGCTGTGCTATTAAGGCCGCATTCAGGTTTGTATCATGAATGACGCCCTGAGGAGTATAGGAGCTGTTGAACTCCGTGATATGAATCTGCAGACCCTTATATTCCGGGAAACTGTCAATAATATCTCTGGTTGTTTTTAAATTGGCAAAGCCGTCCTCTGCCTTCATCAGTTCAGAATATGCATAATGTCCAATACATTCCGGCGGATCAATGGTGTAATGATGTCTGGTTACGAAATCCACAGGTATGTGATTCTCATGGCAATATTCCATAAATGCCTGAATCCATTTCTCATCCGTTCCTCCACAAACAGCAGGGCCTCCTACACGGAATCCCGGATTCACTTCCTTTATGGCATCAAAGGTTCTATGGAACAGCTTAAAATATTCCTGCATATCCGCATTTTCCCAGAAGCCGCAAAGATTGGGCTCGTTCCATACTTCAATGGGCCATTGAATAACTTCCTCTTCTCCATAGCGTCCCATCAGATGCCGCAGCAATGAACGCACCATATTACACCACATATCATAATCTTTTGGAGGAGTGGTATTTCCCTGCCAGTAAAAGATAGTCTGGCTTCCACTTGCCAACTTTTTAGGCATAAAACCCAGTTCAAGAAAAGGTCTCAGCCCCACCTTCTTATAGGCATCCATTACTCTATCCAGATAAGTATAGTTGTACTCGACCCTTACCTTACCATCCTCCTCATAGGTCTGAAAGATCGCCATATCATCACAGAATAATCCATGTCCCCGGATATGCTTAAATCCGATTTCCTTTTGAACCAAGCGCAGCTCCTCCTGATATTCTTCTGTCAATGCAAGCCCCATTCTTCCGGTTCCCACACAATAATCTACATTATTGTGAAAAAAGGCCTTTGAATCCTTTGTAATCACGATCTTTTTTCTGTCATTCTCTGTTGCTCCACCCAAATTTACCATGCATGTATCTCCTTCTTCTAAATCATGTTCCTATGCAGTCACGCATAAGATGTCTGACCGCTGCACGATCCGCAGCTCTCTGATGACGATTGCCATATTAATCTGATACTATCGCATTGATCTAAAGTTTCCAATGATTTATACTATAAGAAAATTGATATATCCTCTGATGTATCAGAACGGAGATTCCAGATGACTGAAATTGAATTTGTCGGCTACAGTGCCGTTCACCCCTCAGATTTTATATATGATGTTCCGAATGGCTTTACAGGCTATCTTCTGCTTCTTTTCGACTCTCCCTCGGAGCTGCTCATAGACGGAAGACTAATGCGGACAGCCGCCAATTCTGCTATTCTGTATACACCAGGAAGCAGGATTTATTACCGTGCTGCCGGTGAAGAATACCGGAATGACTGGATTCGTTTTCGTTCCGATCACTCCTTCGTGAAGCTGTTTCCGTTAACAAACACCCCATTTCCCGTAACAGATCCGGAATACTGTCATCAGCTTTTTAAATTACTAACCTGGGAGTCCGCCTTTTTCTCCTCTGAAAGCGAAGCAAACATTACTCACCTGCTGCGGGTTCTGTTCTCCAAATTAAGAGAAGGAATCCAGAATGAGTCCCCGGGTATTCACGATCATGAGCTGGTTGCATTGCATAAGATGATCTACAATAATCCTCAGCTTCCATGGAATATAAACATGATGGCTGCGAAGCTTCACTTAAGTCCCAGTCATCTTCAGGCTCTCTATCACCGCCAATTTGGCTCCTCCTGCATGGACAATGTCATCGAAGGACGTCTGCGCCGTGCACAGGATTTATTAGAGTACAGCGAATACTCCATCCGCGACATTTCCGAGCAATGTGGTTATAATAATGTAGAGCATTTCTGCAGACAGTTCCGTCAGCATAACGGCTGTACCCCTGGACAATACCGGAAAAATGCATCAGCGGGAAGCAACAAAAGACTTCTCACCCACAATACCCTGGGAGGAAGGGAGTTTGAGAAGATTAATCGAAATATCCGGAAATAGTGTTTCGGTAGCTGCTTTATTCATCCCAATATTTGTTCATATTTAATTTCAACATTTCCAAAATTTCACGCCTCATCTGCTCTGCTGTGTAACTGACAGGGAAAACTCTGTGAAGCTGCTCCGTTTTGAATACTACGCGGTCTATCTCTTTTTGCTTAATTTCACTTGCAAAGTCAAGTAAACTATCTATAATTACTTTTCATTGGCGATATCCCAGCAATATTTCTAAAACTCCAAACTATCCGCATTGAGCAGAAAATACTTCATTCCCATGATTACAAAGCCTTCCTCATTTCTCCAAGGCTTTTTTGTTCCGTTTACTACCACGATCTTTTTAAATGAATCAGGGATATTTCTAAATGAATTAAATTCCTGCTTCTGCTTTTCCTCAGAGGTCATATCATAAGCCACCTGAATATAATATCTCTGACTCCCCTGATTGACCACAAAATCAACTTCAAACTGCTTTCGAGTTGTTTTTCCTTCATCATTTTTCGCATACGCCTCTACAATACCAACATCCACATTATAACCTCTGATAAGCAGCTCATTGTAAACAATATTTTCCATGATATGAGTAGGTTCCTGCTGTCT
>USQO01000072.1 GCA_900556845.1 uncultured Bacteroides sp.
GATAGGCTCCGGTCTCGTGGGCTCGGAGATGTGTATAAGAGACAGCTGATAAAGTATATACCTTCATAGAATGGGGAAGCACCAGCTTCAAGGATGCAGCTGTCAACAACTTCTATTATTACGTTTCCCGACTGATTGAGATATTCGGGCCGGCAACGACCTTGCTCTGGCTCGGGCTTTTCCTGGCCGGTATGACACTGCTGAAAACAGCTTGCTACTTCGGTTCGTCTGCTGTAATGATTCCGCTACGCACCGGTGTCGTACGCGATATCCGTACCATGGTATACTCTAAAGTGATGCACTTGCCGTTGGGATTCTTCTCCGAAGAACGGAAAGGCGACATCATTGCCCGCATGAGTGGCGACGTAACAGAGATAGAGAATTCTGTTACCAGTTCGCTGGATATGCTGCTGAAAAATCCGATTCTTATTTTATCCTATTTTGCCACATTGATTGTCACCAGCTGGCAGTTGACACTGTTTACCATTTTAGTATTACCGTCAATGGGTTGGGCTATGGGAAAGATTGGCCGTAAACTGAAACGGCAGTCACTCGATGCTCAGAACAAATGGAGTGAAACAATGTCACAATTAGAAGAAACGCTAGGTGGTCTGCGTGTTATCAAGGCTTTTACAGCAGAAGACAAGATGATTGGCCGCTTTGTAAAGTGCAGCAACGAATACCGTGACGCTACCAGCCGGGTTGCTACCCGTCAGGCTATGGCACACCCTATGAGTGAATTTCTGGGTACAGTACTGATTGTCATTGTATTGTGGTTCGGTGGCTCGCTCATTTTGGGAAACAATTCGTCTATCGATGCCTCTACATTTATTTTCTATATGGTTATCCTTTACAGCCTGATTAACCCGCTGAAAGAATTTTCCAAAGCCAGCTACAATATTCCCAAGGGATTGGCTTCGATGGAACGTGTGGATAAGATTCTGAAGGCAGACAATCCTATCCAGGAAAAAGAACATCCTACTCCTATCAATAAGCTGGAAAAAGGTATAGACTTTAACGAAATCACATTCAGCTACAATGGCCAGACACAGGTACTCGACCATATTAACCTGCACGTAAAACAGGGAGAAACCATTGCACTGGTAGGTCAGAGTGGTTCCGGAAAATCGACATTGGTAGACTTGGTTCCGCGTTTTCATGATGTAACTTCCGGAGAGATTCTGATTGACGGTGTAAACATCAAGGACTTGTCCCTCAAGAGCCTTCGTTCCATGATAGGCTATGTAAATCAGGAAGCCATCCTTTTCAACGACAGTTTTTATAACAACATTGCTTTTGGGGTAGAGAATGCAACTCGCGAACAGGTTATCGAAGCTGCAAAGATAGCCAATGCGCACGATTTTATCATGGAATCAGAAAATGGATACGATACGAATATCGGCGACCGTGGTTGCCGCTTGTCGGGCGGACAGCGCCAGCGTATTTCCATTGCACGGGCCATCCTTAAAAACCCAGCTATCCTGATTCTGGACGAAGCGACTTCAGCTCTCGATACGGAAAGCGAACGACTGGTACAGGAAGCTTTGGAACGACTGATGAAAACACGTACTACCATTGCGATTGCCCACCGTTTGTCCACCATAAAGAACGCCAACGAAATTTACGTGTTGTACGAAGGCAAAATTGTAGAACACGGCAAGCACGAGGAACTGCTCCAGAAAGGTGGTTATTACAAACGTCTGAATGACATGCAGGCTCTTTAACTCCAGGCCTCCGAAATAACAGCGAAACGGCTGCAAGCGTGATTTTCAACACATTCTTGCAGCCGTTTTGCTGTTTATATAAATATCCAATAGTTTCTATTACATTTTTCCCAAACGTTCCTTTACCCCATCTTTATAGGCTTTCCAAAGCTTGGACAAGTCACGCCATTCGTAAGCCTGGCTAAACGGACAGGTAAAAAAGGCTACAACTAAATAACCGGATACTCCAATCAGTCCGCGCAAATACCGCACTCCCCAGTTCTCGCCATAATGATGATTCAGATAAGCCGAATTACGCACTTGATAGAAACGTTTCCAGCGCTTTTTCCGGCTTCGCTCACTCCAGCTGTCTTCCGAAAAAAACAACTGTTTATCCATTAAGGCTTGAGGAATATACAGAATCTTGAATCCTGACAATACAGCACGCAGACAGTAATCGGTATCATCACAGAAAATAAACAGTTCCCTATTGGGCAAACCAATAGCCTTAACAACCTCGCGACTTATCAACGGTCCCTCGAAAGCGGTTCCTTTAATCTCCGTCGGACCTGTAACTTCCTGTTTCGACAGCCGTTTCTGATACATCGAAGTAAAAGGATTGGCAAGATTGTATTCTTGAAAATCATGCGTAAAAATCCGACCTTCCTGCAAGCGTCGGGGAGCTAATATACCCACTTCCTTTTGTTCTGTATAAGGCAACAGTTGTTGCAGACAGTCAGCTCTCGGAAAAACATCATCGTCCATGCACCATATCCAGTCCGCACCAGCTTTATACGCATATTCTATACCGGTATAGAAACCACCAGAGCCACCTACATTCTCCTGATTGATTACTTGCAAGTCCGGCTGAGCGGCAAGCCATTGCGTTGTTCCATCAGTACTCCCGTTATTCACGACTACAATTGATGTCAGTGGAGTATTCTGCCGAAGGCAGTCTATATTCCGCTTCAGCAGTTCCAACCGATTATACGTAACAACTACAGCTATGATTTTCATACTTCCTATCTGTTTATACATCAATATAAATTATCTATCTTACCCGGCTGTACGCTCCGGTAAGCCGTAATAAGACGCAGGCATTCTGCAGCATCAAATCCACGCAAGCGGGCATATTCCTCAGCCAGAATCTGATGCATGTGCGGAGTAGCCGGCAAACGCTCAAAATTCTTACAGCCTTTCTTGATATCCAGTTTTCCTACGTACATACGGTTCAAATCCACCACTTCTATCTTGATGCCGTTCTCTTCTTTGCGGAACAGGATATTGCCCCGTCCGTAATCCTTATGAGCCAGTCCGTGCTCGTGCAGAATGGCTGTAGTACGTGCCACAGCACGCAGTACATCGTCTTCATAAGCAAATTTTTGCTTGAACAAGGCTTCGTAAGTATAAGGACAATCCGAAGCCAGTGTAACGTAATAGCTTCTATCAAACAATCCACCCGAACGGACATTGAGATAACCTACCGGACAAGGAGTACCTACCCCAATCTGCCGATACAGCAATGCGTTATTATAAGAGCGTTTGGCCTTTGACGGACGAAAGATTCCATATACAAAACGGTTAATGATATTGGGGCGATGAAAAGATTTGACCACAAACTCCTTTCCCCCGTACGACATCCGGCGCAACTCGTTGCGACCCTTGTGGATAACCGTTCCTTCCTGCCGCAAAAAACGTTCGGGCAAGGATGCCAAGAATTCCTCCACATCTTTAAACTGTGGATGGACGACCAGCGTACGATGACGAAAAATTGTATCTAGCATGAATTTTATCCGGTTAGGGGTTACTACATTTAAATCTTATCCAATCCTTTCGTAAACTTCAACCAATAGTATTTCAGAGGATTCTTATACTTCAGTTGTTTCCAGGGACGACTGCTATGCGGACTGTGAATCACCGGCAGTGAAGTAAACAGATAATTGGTAAATCCCTCTTTCAGCGACTGGTGAGAGATGGTTACATCGTGCCAGTTTTTCTCCGGATTGAGGTTGTGAAAATCAAATTTCCGTAAGAATGCCAATGAGAGCAGCGAACAGCAAAAACTCAGATGCTTCTTTTCCGGATAAATACGGTTTTCCTTGCCTTTGGCAAACAGATAAGGATAGTTGATTTCTCCATTATCGTCTACCGTCACCGAAGCTGCAATTCCGCAATCGGGACGTGCCAGTGCTCCATCAAATAAAGCTTGCAAAGTATCCGGACGTACCACCACATCCGATTCCACAATCAACAAGCCGGCCTCGGCTGCAATAGCTTCCTCTTGGGCCTGCTGCAACACCAGCAAGTAATTGGGCGACGGATGGTCGGTTATATCAGACAGGTTTACCAGCCGGAAACCCAACTCACGCGAAGCGGCTTCCAGCCGACGCGTATTTTCTTCTGTACTGAAATCATTGTAAATCGTATATCGGAACGGTACCGTAATGACAGAATTCATAATGGCCTTTACGGTTTCAAGCGTAGAATCGATTGAATCCTTTACCGGTGTGATAATATGCAAACATTTCATTGGTTTTGGGACTTTTAGAATGTTTTTTAAGTTTACATGCAAAACTAGCCATTCTTTTCGATATTACAAAAATCAGTCCCTTCTTATCCTCTTTATAACCGAACTTTCGTAACTTTGCCTCCAATTATCACGGATTAGTTTGAAATGAAAGTAATAGTAGACAATAAAATACCTTATATCCGAGAAGCGTTGGCCGAACTGGCCGATGAAGTGGTATATCTTTCGGGAAAGGCTTTTACGCCCGACATCGTACGGGATGCCGACGCACTGATTACACGTACACGTACCCTATGCAACCGTGAACTGCTGGCTGGAAGTAAAGTTCAGTTTATCGGTACGGCTACTATCGGATTCGACCATATAGACACGGCTTACTGTAAAGAAGCTGGCATCACATGGTCCAACTGCCCGGGTTGCAATGCCGGAGCGGTAGAGCAATACATACATTCGGTGCTGCTTCTGTTACAGCAGGAAAAAGGACTGAAATTAAAGAATGCCTGTATCGGCATCGTAGGAGTAGGACACGTAGGCAGCCGTATCAGGCAGCTGGCAGAAAGATTAGGTATGAAAGTCTTGCTGAACGACCCTCCTCGCAAAGCACAGGGAGAAAGTGGATTTACCGACTTGCAGACACTGGCACAGTGCTGCGATGTGATTACATTCCATACTCCACTGGTAAAACAGGGAGATTTTCCGACTTTCCACCTGGCAGACGAGAGTTTTTTTGCATCCCTACAACGACAGCCTTATATCATCAACACGTCACGCGGCGAAGTTATCGATGAGAATGCCTTACGCGAGGCTTTGAACAAGGGATTGATTAAAGATGCCGTAATCGATGTATGGGAGCATGAGCCTAATATTACACTGGATTTACTGAACCGTATTTTTATCGGAACACCTCATATAGCCGGTTATTCGGCCGACGGAAAGGCCAATGCAACCCGCATGACACTGGAAGCTCTTTGCAAGCATTTCGGTAAAGAGATGAGATTTACTATCTTACCGCCGGATATGCCGCATCCCCCTTTCGACAGCAACGAAGATATACGCCAGCTGCAGATTTATGATCCCCGACGGGATTGTGCCGAGCTGCGTAACCATCCCGAACTGTTCGAACAGCTGCGTGGAGATTATCCGTTACGTAGAGAGTATTGAAAAAGCCTCAATATCTTATTAGTGTATCATTGAAATGATAAACTTACAGCATACGAGAAACAAATGTTTGTCATGTAAATGAAAAATGCTTGTCTTTTATGTGTAAAGATAAAAACTTACTGTTACAATAAGGAATGTAATGAAAAATCCCGACCTGTTCTTTACGAACAAGCCGGGATTTTTCATTTACCTAATATTTCTATAAGCAGGACATTAGTCCAGAATCAGAAGTTTCCTTTATCTGCATTGTCCCACCAAACGTGTGTACCACCTTTGTCACCGCTGATACCTTTCTTGCTCGAATTTTCTTTATCAAGCAATTCTACACCCGTCTTGATACCTTCTGGATTAGTATCGTATTCGTTACCACTAAAAATAACACGACGGATACCTTCTTCCGAATCTACTGCACCATTACTTTCGTTGACATAAGGAGGGAACAAACGAGGATAACCGGTACGACGCTGCTCAGCCCATGCTTCAATAGATAAAGGGAATACAGCAAAATACTTCTGAGTAATAATGCGCTCCAACTTTTCTTCATTTGTAGCTCCTTCATCCCATTTCACACCCAACTTGTTTAAAGCCGGAGTATTCAATTTGGGGTCAACAGGGTCAACAAAGTTAATCTGAGTGGTAGTTCCATTAATATAGTTATCCACTGCATCAGGTGCGTAAGCTGTAACCCCCGCATATTTTCCACGATATGCCAGTTCATTTTCCATAGAAACACGAATACCTTTCTCATATAAAGACTGAACACTTTCACTACCTATTCCCCAGCGTAATTTAGCCTCAGCCAACAAAAAGTAAGATTCGGCAGCTTTGAAAACCGGTAATGGCATATTGTATACACCTAAAGCATTAGGCACATCAATCCAATAAGAGAAATTAGCCCATTTATTGGGTTTATTGGGTAAGCCACTAGCAAAACGAATACCTACATACTGAGTATTCTTTGGTACTACTACTTGACCATTCAAGTCCTGAATATCATTTACATTCTTAGTCATAAATAAGGGCTGTCTTGGATCTTTCATTCCAGACATTAGTGTTACCAGATTGGCATTGAATCCACAATCGCCCCAATTAAACATTAACCACATATAGTTTTCAAGGCCTTTGTCAATCACAATATCCTTGTTAACTGTAGCCAGTGTATTAGCAGAGGCTTCGGATGCAATAGCCTTGATATCAACACCGATTGCATTCATTTCAGCCTCACGCTTAGACAAACGTAACGACATACGCAAACGCATTGTATTGGCAATCTTTATCCAAAGATCTGTATCACCACCACACCAGCAGTCAAAAGTTGCCAATGTTAATTTTTCAGCCTCGGTTATTCCTTGAATTTCGCCAATTGCTTTCTTCAAGTCATCCAACATTATTTTATAAAGCGTCTGCTGGCTGTCAAAATAGAAATTTGTTTCGGTTTCTCCAGACAATATAGAACTATATGCCAGCGGCCCATACGCATCGGTAGTCATTAAAGTACCATAGGCTTGCACGATACGCATAACACCAGCCAATCCCAATTCATTGTTAGCTTCACAACTAGCAATGATACGGCGGGTATTATTAAAGATATGCAAATAATAATTCTCATGCATACCTCCACTATGTCCTCTATTCTCACCTAAATCTCCATTGGTAAATCCACCGTTAGGAGTCATAAAATAACCACTGTACCAATCTATCGTCAAATTGGTCCAAAACTGGAACATGTTCTGCTGCGGAGGATAACAGTAGGTCATCGGCTCCGTACACTGTGCAGAAAATGGAAGAGTATTTGGGTCGACCTGCGCATCGCTGGTATTCAAGTCTTCAAAACTATCTGTACATGATGTCATAACTCCGCTACCCAATACCGGAAGAGCCATCCACAACGCATATTGTAATATTTTATTCTTTTTCATAGTTACATGCATTTAAAAGTTAAGTTTCAAATTTAAACCAAAGCTGCGTGATGTCGGCAATCCGAACATATCTACGCCTTGAATACCGTTACCGGTACCAGCTGATACGTCTGGATCCATCGGAGCATCTTTATAGAAGAAGAACAGATTACGGCCTATAAGGGCTGCAGTAAGGTTCTTGCCTACTCCAAACAAATTGCGGAATGTATAACCAATACTCAACTCACGCAAACGTACATTGGTAGCATCGTATACATAATTGGCATTCGCATATGGTGTATTAAAACTTGTGCTACCTGTAGTTTCATACCATGCTCTTGGGTCAAAGCTTACACCGTCTACCGTTACCTGTCCGGCATCACGAGCTGCGCCCGAACGTCCTGATACACCCCAACCATCAAGGGTCGCTTCAGTCATAGACATTACTTTACCACCGAATTTAGCATCAATCAAGAATGAAAGTGTAAAGTCTTTATAATGGAAAGTATTGGTCCATCCTGCATTCACTTTTGCATTCATATTACCGGCATATTCCAGTTCTTCAGGACTATCTCCGCTGACAACGGGTTTTCCACTATCGTTCTTAATAGGCTTACCATTTTCATCACGCATGATATGGCGTACGTACAAATCACCGTAAGCTCCACCTTCTTTCATAATGATTTTAGCACCGCCAAAATCTGTAAGTGTCAGACCATTCGGAAGATCGTCTACCAATTCTACAATCTCGTTTTCATTGTATGAAATATTGAAATTAGTACTCCAACTGAAGTTATCGTTAAACTGCTGATACCAGCCTGCCGAGAATTCAAAACCTTGGTTCTGTACGTTACCGGCATTTACATAACGATTACGCAAGCCAGACTCGTATGGAGCTGCTACAGAAAAGAACTGATTCTTAGTGTTGGTCTTATAATAAGTCAAGCCCAAAGTAAGACGATTCTGGAAGAAAGTACCATCAAAACCAACCTCAATAGAATGGGTTTTTTCTGGTTTCAATGTACGGAAAGGAGCATTTTCGGGAGGAGCAATAGCACCATTACCATCTTTAGCAAAATGATACAATAAGTTACTCATATAAATAGGAACGTCATTACCTACTATTGAATAACTTGCACGGAACTTGAATAAATCAACATTGCTTCCCATGTCTACGAATTTATTCATCAAAAAGCTACCTCCCACAGAAGGATAGAAGAAAGAACAGCTTTCAGTATAAGCTAAAGCGGACGACCAGTCGTTACGGGCAGAAAGATCCAAGAACAAACCATCTTTATAACCAATCTGAGCTGTAGCAAAAACAGCATTCAAACGTTTTTCCGTATTCCAGTTTCCATCATTATCCAGAACAAACATATTTTTATAATAGTTACCCGGACTAAAAATATTAGGATAGTAAATATTACCTGATATAACTCCATTAGAAACATTGAACTGGCTGCCTTCAGCCCACATATCTACATGAGAAGTCTTATTCTTGGTAAAGCTGGAACCAGCTGTTGCCGAAATAAAGAAATCACCAAACGTATTACTGTAGCTTACCAACACATCACCATATAGCTGATCACTGAAGTATCTGTTATCTTTCATGCGGCCCATAGGATATTTATCTGCAATACTTGAAGCATACAAATTATGAACAAAATGCTCCTCACCACGTTCATAACGCATGCGGCCCTGAATATTCAAGTTATCGGTAATATCCCATTTTACAGAACCACCAAATTCATAGCGATTACGGTCTGTAATAGGAGTCTGGCGATTCAACATCCAATAAGGATTTCCAAATTGTTCCTGCTTGACATTTGTCCAGTTTTGTACATTTATTCCCCGAGCGGGATCATATATTTCATAATTGTTTTTATAATAATCCCAGTCTTCACCTCTTGGAAACAGATATACACCTGTTAACGGATTAAACAAATAACCTGCGGCTGCCTGGTTCTTGATATGTTGATTAGTAAACTTTGCACTAAAATCAACATGCACGTCTTTCAACACATTAAATCCTACCTTAGAATTTAGGTTATGGCTACGGTAATTATTAGATGGCGTTACACCTTCCGAATAAACATTGCCATATGAAAAATATGCCTGCATTTTGTCATTACCACCCGCCAAAGATATAGAGTTGTTGGTAGTAAATCCTACACGGTAGAATTCTTTTGCATAATTAGGAGCTTCTTTAGACAATTTATCTCCCCAACTATAAGTTCCATTATCACTCATGCCATAACGATTCTGGAATTCAGGAAGCAACATTGGAGTTTCCATCGTTGTATTGCTCGAAACATTGACTGCAACTTTACCAGACTGAGCTGATTTGGTAGTAATCATAATAGCACCATTGGCTGCCACCGCACCATAAAGCGCTGCAGCAGAGGCACCTTTCAGCAAAGTAATCGAAGCAATATCATCCGGATTAATGGTAGACATAGCATCACCACCATCTCGCTGACCACCATAATTCATATCTACCTGATCTGTTGCAATATTCATCATCAAAGGTACACCATCTACAACTACCAGTGGCTGGTTGTTTCCACTAATAGATTTATTACCGCGGAACAAAATTTTTGATGAACCACCGGCACCGGTAGAGTTCGGGGTAATCTGGAGGCCGGCACTCTTACCTTGCAAAGAGTTAATCATATTGACGCTCTTTACATCGTTTACATCCTTACCACCTACTGTTTGTGCCGAATACGTAAGAGTTTCCGACTGACGCTTAATACCCATGGCTGTAACTACGACTTCGCCCAGACTTTCGGCATCAGACGCCATCACTACATTTATCACCTTCCGGTTTCCTACTTTCTCTTCTACCGTTTTCATACTTACATAAGAGAAAACCAAGACATCATCGGAAGAGGCCTGAATAGAATAATTACCCGACAAATCGGTAACCGTACCCGTTGTGGTACCTTTAACAAGTACGTTCACACCAATTAACGGCTCACCCGCCTCCTTGTCAGTTACTGAACCTGTAACCATATGCGTCTGCGCATACAGAGAGGTTAGAAACATTCCTACTAGAAATGTCACTACAGAAAGAAAAAATCGCTTCTGCATAGTACTAAATTTAAAAATAAAACAATAGTCTTTGTCTAACACAAATTCACTGCACACACGTGCTTAAATACGTGAAGATTTAACGTTAACTCCCCAAATATATGTATCTGTCTCTTATACACATCTCCGAGCCCACGAGACCGGAGCCTATCTC
>USQO01000073.1 GCA_900556845.1 uncultured Bacteroides sp.
ATTTTATTATTATTTAATTTAATATGTGACTAATTGTCAGCTTGTTGAAGCTTCGTTATTTTTTAAAAACCATTTTTTTGCTATCTTTGCGGACTACAACAACTTATTTTTAATTTCAGAATGATGAGAAAACTTCAAATTGCACTGACAGTACTTCTATGTACTGTTTTTCTCCCTTCGAAAGCCGATGAAGGGATGTGGCTGCTCCAACTCATGCAGGAGCAGAATCTGGCAGACCGCATGAAAGCACAGGGGCTTGCCATGAACGTAGATGATATTTATAGCCCGAACAAGGTTTCGCTGAAAGATGCCGTAGGTATTTTCGGAAGAGGCTGTACGGGCGAAATTATATCTGCCGAAGGATTGATTCTGACCAACCACCACTGTGGATATGATGCAATACAGCAGCATAGCTCCGTAGAACATGACTATCTGACTGATGGATTTTGGGCGAAAAGTCGTGCGGAAGAGCTGCCTACTCCGGGGCTGACATTTAAATTCGTAGAACGCATCGTAGATGTTACCGAGAAAGTAAATGCGGATGTAAAAGCTGGTAAAGTTAGTGAAGTGGAAGCTTTCGGCAGTGATTACTTGAAAGAACTGGCTGAAAAAGAGCTGAAAGGAAGTGACCTGAACGGGAAACCTGGTATCAGTACATTGGCTTTGCCTTTTTATGCCGGCAATAAGTTCTACTTGTTTTTCATGAAAACATATACTGATGTAAGAATGGTAGCTGCTCCTCCTTCTTCAATCGGCAAATTCGGCGGTGAAACTGATAACTGGATGTGGCCGAGACATACCGGTGACTTCTCTATGTTCCGTATCTATGCGGATGCTCAAGGTAATCCGGCTGACTACAGCGAAAGTAATGTGCCTTTGAAAGTTAAAAAGCACTTTACTATTTCACTGAAAGGACTGCAGGAAAACGACTATGCCATGATTATGGGATTCCCCGGCAGTACAAACCGCTTCCTGACTCAAAGTGAAGTGAAACAACGTATGACTGCCATAAACGATCCACGTATCAGAATACGTGAGGCCAGACAGGAAATCCTGAAAGCAGAAATGGCGGCCAGCGATAAGGTGAGAATTCAGTATGCCAGCAAGTTTGCAGGTTCGAGCAACTATTGGAAGAATTCTATCGGTATGAACAAGGCGATTGTAGACAACAATGTATTGGAAACAAAAGCTGAGCAGGAAAATAAATTTGCCCAATTTGCTGCTGCAAAAAATAATGTAGATTATGCTAATGTGGTAAAAGAAATTGATGCTGTAGTAGAAAAAGCTAATCCGTATGTATTCCAGGCTACTTGCTTCCGAGAAGTTTTTATGGGAGGTATCGAATTTGGAACTCCTTATAAAGTGATGGACCGACTGAAAAAAGCACTGGAGGATAAAAATGATTCTGAAGTAAAAGAATGCATTGAACTCCTGAAAACCGGCTACAATGAAATCCATAACAAGGATTATGATCATGAAGTAGACAGAAAGGTAGCAAAAGTATTGTTGCCTCTGTATGCCGAAATGGTCCCGACTGAAGCACTTCCCGATTTTTATGAAACAATCCAGAAGAAATTTAAAGGCGACTACAATGCATACATTGATGCCTGCTACGACAACTCAATATTTGCAAACGATAAGAATTTCAACAAGTTCATTGCAAAACCATCAGCCAAGGCTATCGAAAAGGATTTGATGCAGGAATTTGTAGCAGCCAAATATGAAAAGGCGGAGGAAATAGCTGAAAAAGCCAGCGAAGCTATGGATGGTATCGCATTGCTGCACAAAACGTATGTAAGAGGTTTGTGCGAAATGTATGCTCCAACTCCGAAGGCTCCAGATGCTAACTTTACCATCAGACTGACTTATGGTAACGTGAAATCGTACGACCCTAAAGATGGTATACATTATAAATATTATACCACACTGAAGGGAGTTATGGAAAAAGAAGACCCGAACAATCCAGAATTTGTTGTTCCCGCCAAACTAAAAGAATTGTATGCATCGAAAAATTATGGAAGATATGCACTTCCAAACGGAGAAATGCCTACTTGTTTCCTGACAACCAATGATATTACAGGCGGCAACTCTGGTTCTCCGGTTATCAATGGAAACGGAGAATTGATTGGTTGTGCTTTCGATGGCAACTGGGAATCACTGTCGGGGGATATTAACTTCGACAATAACCTGCAACGCTGTATTGCTGTAGATATACGGTACGTTTTGTTCATCGTTGAAAAACTGGGTGGATGTAAACACCTGATTGATGAAATGAGCATAGCCGATTAAACACTAACCTTTAATTTTATAATGTATGAAATCTATCCTTTTAACTACTGCAACACTAATGGCAGCAGGAAGTAATGCTGCTGTGTCACCCAATGAAGTGATGACCATGGATGCCCAACAAGCCCCCAAAGGTGAAACGGTAAACGTAAGAGGGACTGAGGCCCACACTGAAGGACAGATGGTAAAAGTAGGACTAATGGCTCCTGACTTTACGGGTGTACAGAAGGATTTAAGCGAAATGAAGTTGAGCAACTTCAAAGGGAAAAAAGTGGTGTTGAACGTATTTCCAAGCCTGGATACTCCGACTTGTGCAGCTTCTGTCAGACACTTTAACGCAGACGCATCTGCCCTGGAAAATACAGTGGTGCTTTGCATTTCCATGGACTTGCCTTTTGCACAATCCAGATTCTGTACGACAGAAGGACTGGAAAATGTCATCCCGGTTTCTTTATTCAGAAATGAAGAGTTTGCTCGGGGATATGGCCTACGCCTTGCTGATGGTCCGCTAAAAGGATTGATGAGCCGAGCTGTCATTATCGTGGATGAAGATGGTAAGGTAATCTATACAGAGTTGGTAAAGAATGTATCGGAAGAGCCGGATTATGATGCGGCGCTGAACGCTCTGAAATAACCACTACATTGCTTCATAAAAAATGCCGGGAGTTAACTTCCGGCATTTTTTATAAATTATTATATCAGAATTCTGAAGTGAAATGGAATCGGATATGTTTGAAATCCATCTGAGCCATCTGCAGAACGTAACCACTATCGGCCAAGAATACATCACGACCTTCGCGGTCTTTAGCCATAAACTGATATTTACGTTTCTTGAAGGCTTCCAGTTCTTCAGGATCATCGCTTTCAATCCAACAAGCTTTATAAAGACTTACCGGCTCCCAACGACACTTGGCATTGTATTCGTTCTCCAGACGATACTGGATAACTTCGAACTGCAACTGACCTACTGTACCGATAATCTTACGACCATTGAACTGGTTAACAAATAACTGTGCCACACCTTCGTCCATCAGCTGATCAATACCTTTGTTCAGTTGCTTGGTCTTCATCGGGTCGGCATTCTCGATGTATTTAAACATTTCGGGCGAGAAACTGGGCAATCCCTTGAAATGCAAGTTTTCACCTTCTGTTAATGTATCACCAATCTTAAAGGTACCGTTATCGGGCAAACCAATGATATCGCCAGCCCATGCTTCGTCTACTGTTGTCTTACGCTGAGCCATGAACTGGGTAGGTGATGAAAAACGCATGGTCTTGTTATGGCGTACATGCAGATAAGGAGTGTTACGGGTAAATTTGCCTGAACATACCTTACAGAAAGCTACGCACGAACGATGGTTCGGGTCGATATTAGCTGTAATCTTGAAAATAAACCCAGTAAATTTAGATTCATCGGGTTCTACGGTACGTTCAACAGCTGTTACAGGACGTGGACTAGGTGCTATTTCGACAAAGCAATCCAACAGTTCCTGAACACCAAAGTTATTCAAGGCAGAACCAAAGAATACGGGTGCTAAATCTCCATTCAAGTATTCCTGCACATTAAATTCAGGATAAACACCTTCGAGCAGTTCCAAATCACCACGCAACTTTTCGGCCAACGGAGAACCAATGTGAGCATCCAATTCTTCTGTATTAATATCAACCTGTACTTTCTCTGTCACAACCTGCTTGGAAGGCTGGAACAAATTCAGATTCTGCTCATAGATATTGTAAACTCCCTTGAAACGCTGTCCCTGGTCTATAGGCCATGAAAGCGGACGTACGGAAATTTTCAGTTCTTCTTCCAGTTCGTCCAACAAATCGAAGGGGTCTTTACCTTCACGGTCCATCTTGTTGACGAAGATAATAACGGGAGTATTGCGCATACGGCAAACCTCCATCAGCTTACGAGTCTGTGTTTCGACACCTTTTGCACCATCGATAACTATAATAACACTATCTACAGCCGTAAGTGTACGATAAGTATCTTCTGCAAAGTCCTGGTGACCCGGAGTATCAAGAATATTGATTTTGTAGTCATGATAATCAAATTCCATCACAGAAGTGGTTACCGATATACCGCGCTGCTTCTCGATATCCATCCAGTCGGAAGTAGCGGTCTTCTTAATTTTGTTTGATTTAACCGCACCGGCTACCTGAATCTGGCCTCCAAACAAGAGCAGCTTCTCGGTAAGTGAAGTTTTTCCGGCATCCGGATGGGCAATAATAGCAAACGTTCTTCTTCTTTCTATTTCCTGATTCATCTGTATATTGGGTGTATATAATTTATTCTTCCGTTAATTATTTTCTTTCTCCAACTGAGCTATACATAGAGCAAGACTTTCTTCCCAATGAGGGATGGACAAACCATAGGTTTCTTTAATTTTGGTTTTATCGAGAACTGAGTAATGCGGACGTACGGCACGAGTCGGGTAATCGGTTGTGTGCAAAGGCTTAACCTCACAGCTTGTAATACCTGCCAAACGATGAATTGCTTTAGTGAAATCGTACCAGGAACAAACACCTTCATTGCTGAAGTGGTAAACTCCTGAAACAATACCCTGCCGGATGGCAGTCCAAATAGCTGTTGCCAAATCGCGTGCATATGTAGGTGTACCTACTTGATCGAATATCACGCCAAGAGTATCACGCTCACGTCCAAGACGCAACATGGTCTTTACAAAATTATTGCCAAATGTAGAATACAGCCAGGCAGTACGGATTATCATAGCCTGCGGGCAGTGCTTCAAAGCTTCTTCTTCACCAGCCAATTTAGTACTTCCATAAACCGAGTTCGGACAGGTTGCATCATCTTCACGATAAGGGATGTGAGCCGTACCATCAAATACATAATCAGTAGAGACTTGTATAAAAGCCCCTCCTCTGCTCGCAGCTGCTCGTGCCAGATAACCGGGTGCCCAGTGATTAAGGCGATCACAAAGTTCCTGATTATCTTCTGCTTTATCAACAGCTGTATAAGCAGCACAATTTACAATAACATCAATCTGATGAGCTTCTACATATTCCATTACAGCCTTTTCGTCACAGATATCCAGTTCGGCTACATCTGTAAAGAAGCAAGCATACGCTGGATTTTCAGTAGCCTGCAAACGCATTTCGTTTCCTAACTGTCCGTTGGCTCCTGTAATCAATATATTTTTCATTTTATAATAGCTTTATTATTGAATAGTCTAAAACTCTAAATCGCCTTGCTTGTCTTTCTTGTAGTAATCGGCCAATATTGCTAAAAAGTCACCTATTACTTTGAGAGCTTTCTGAGTTTCCTCACTTATTTCCTTCTTTTGTAATTTAAGCATCAAGACTCCATACATGGCATCAAAGCATACTTCAATTTCCGGAACATCTTTATCAGCTCCTTTAGAGCGTAGTTCTACAATAAAAGGCAATACTTTATAATAAGCAGCACTATAATAAGGAAATTTAGGAGAACGGAGCAACTGCAAATGCAGGTCGGTAAGCCATACGATAATATTTTTATTAATCTGAATATGGCCTTTTTCCATAACTCCCTCATCGTGCATCATATTAATAAGATCCGCATACCATTGAACCAAAGTTTGTTTCTGTTCATCGGATACAGGATAAGGGTCGATAACATGCTTCCGAATCTTTTCCATGTCAAACTGATAAGCACGGAGCAAATCTTCTACCTGCCACATATAAAGCAGGTATTCGGCAATATTCTGCTGTTTTAATTGTTGAGAAATATACATATCAATACCAAGAATTTCCGGCAAAAGTAAAATATATGCCAACCAAAGAGGCCAGTATGACAATCACGCCGATAATGCGGTTCAATATCCATATTCCCCGCAAATTGAAACGCGAACGGACCTTGTTGACAAAATATGTGATACCGAACCACCAAATGAGTGCTCCCAAAATGATGGCCAGATAACCTATTAGCTGAAAGCCTATCGGACTACCCGGCATTACAAACGAAAAGCGGGCAAACAAACCGATAAATAAAAAAATGATAAGTGGATTAGAGAGGGTTACAAAAAACGCCGTCACAAAATTGTGCAAATAAGTTCCTTTCTTTAAGGAAACTGGACGAATGGAATGAACTGGGTTACTACGAAAAGTATAAATACCAAAAAGAAGTAGCATAACGCTACCGACAGCTTGCAACAATAGCTGATGTTTAAGAATCAGTTCATCCATAAAACTCATTCCATATCCGGTCATCAACGCATAAAATATATCGCTAAGAGCTGCTCCCAGACCTGTAACAAAACCAAACCAGCGCCCCTTATTCAATGTTCGTTGAATACAAAGCACTCCAACAGGACCTAACGGCGCCGACACAACCACACCTATAATAAGTCCTTTAATCAGCAAATCCAATATCGTGACATGTTCAATCCAATTCATAGTGCAAAGATGGTATTTTTTTACGAAAGTATCTATAATAAAAAGGCTTTTTCTTTTAAACAAGCAGGCTTTTATGTAACTTTGCAACACAAATAGATATATGTGAAACATCATTATTAAACTATAGATAAGTGCTATGATTCTATTTTTCAGAACGCCTACCAACAGTGTGATTGCCACAGAATGCAGCCAAGAGCTGAATGCTGAGGACATCAAGAAATTGTGCTGGCTTTACAGCGATGCTACCGTAGAGACCGAAGAAAACCTGAAAGGTTGCTTTATCGGTCCACGTCGTGAAATGATTACTCCCTGGAGTACCAACGCAGTGGAAATAACCCAAAATATGGGACTGAACGGTATCCGCCGAATCGAGGAATATTTCCCGGTAAAAGATGAGAATGCCGAATATGACCCTATGCTGCAACGCATGTACAAAGGTTTAAACCAGACTATCTTTACTACTAATATTAAGCCTCAGCCGATCATCTATATTGAAAATCTGGAAGAGTATAACGAAAAAGAAGGTCTGGCACTCTCTAAAGAGGAAATGGACTACTTGATGAAAGTAGAAAAAGACTTGGGCCGTAAACTGACTGACTCTGAAGTATTCGGGTTTGCACAGATTAACTCGGAACACTGCCGTCATAAAATTTTCGGTGGAACATTTATCATCGACGGACAGGAAATGGAATCGTCTTTGTTCCAAATGATTAAAAAGACAACTCAGGAAAATCCAAACAAAATCATTTCTGCATACAAAGACAACGTCGCCTTTGCTGAAGGTCCTGTAGTTGAACAGTTTGCACCAGCAAACCACGCTACTTCTGACTATTTCGTCATCAAAGATATTAAAACTGTAATCTCACTTAAAGCCGAAACACACAACTTCCCGACTACCGTAGAACCATTTAATGGTGCTTCTACTGGTACAGGCGGTGAAATCCGCGACCGCATGGGTGGTGGTAAAGGTTCTTGGCCCATTGCTGGAACGGCTGTATACATGACTTCTTATCCACGTACTGAAGAGGGACGCGAATGGGAAAACATCCTTCCGGTACGCAAATGGCTGTATCAGACTCCAGAACAGATTTTGATCAAAGCTTCAAACGGTGCTTCTGATTTCGGTAACAAATTCGGTCAGCCGCTTATCTGTGGTTCTGTACTTACATTCGAGCATCAGGAAAACAACGAAAAATATGCTTACGACAAAGTTATCATGCTTGCCGGTGGTGTAGGTTACGGAACACAACGTGACTGCCTGAAAGGCACTCCCGAAGCAGGTAATGAAGTAGTAGTATTGGGTGGTGATAACTACCGCATCGGTCTGGGTGGTGGTTCTGTTTCTTCTGTTGAAACAGGACGTTATTCTTCTGGTATCGAGCTGAATGCCGTACAGCGTGCTAATGCAGAAATGCAGAAACGTGCATATAATGTTGTCCGCGCTCTTTGCGAAGAAGACGAAAACCCAATTGTCTCTATCCACGACCACGGTTCTGCAGGTCACGTAAACTGTCTGTCTGAGTTGGTTGAAGATTGTGGTGGTTTGATTCACATGGACAAACTTCCTATCGGCGATGAAACTTTGTCGGCAAAAGAAATTATTGCCAACGAATCACAGGAACGTATGGGTCTGTTGATTGACGAAAAAGCTATCGAACACGTACGTAAGATTGCAGAACGTGAACGTGCTCCGATGTATGTAGTAGGTGAAACAACTGGCGATCACCGCTTTGCCTTTGAACAGGCAGATGGTGTACGTCCGTTCGACCTGGCAGTAGATCAGATGTTCGGTTCTTCACCTAAGACTTACATGGTAGACAAGACCGTAGAACGTAAATATGAAAATGTAAGTTATGAAGCCAACAAATTGAATGAATATGTTAATCGCGTACTTCAGTTGGAGGCTGTAGCTTGTAAAGACTGGTTAACCAATAAAGTAGACCGCTCGGTTACAGGTAAAATTGCTCGTCAGCAGTGTCAGGGTGAGTTACAGTTGCCGTTAAGCGACTGTGGTGTCGTTGCTCTGGACTATCGTGGTGAGAAAGGTATTGCTACTGCTCTGGGACATGCACCTCAGGCTGCATTGGCTGATCCAGCTGCAGGTTCTGTATTGGCTGTTTCAGAAGCTCTGACTAACTTGGTTTGGGCACCGTTGGCTGACGGTATGGACAGTATTTCACTTTCAGCTAACTGGATGTGGCCTTGCCGCTCACAGGAAGGCGAGGATGCACGTTTGTATACAGCCGTAAAAGCGTTGTCTGACTTCTGCTGTGCATTACAGATTAATGTTCCGACAGGTAAAGACTCATTGTCTATGACTCAAAAATATCCTGACGGTGAAAAGATCATCAGCCCGGGAACTGTAATTGTATCTGCCGGAGGTGAAGTTTCTGATATCAAGAAAGTAGTATCTCCTGTTATGGTTAATAAAGAAAAATCTACTTTCTATCATATCGACTTCAGTTTCGATGAACTTCGTTTAGGAGGTTCTGCTTTCGCGCAGTCATTAAATAAAGTAGGTAGCGATGTTCCAACTGTACAGAATCCAGAATATTTCCGCGATGCATTCTTGGCTATTCAGGATTTAATTAATAAAGGCTTGATTCTCGCTGGTCATGATATCTCAGCCGGTGGTTTGATTACAACTTTACTGGAAATGTGCTTTGCCAACATGGAAGGCGGTATGGAAATCCATCTGGATAAGATCAACTGTGATGATATCGTAAAAATATTATTTGCTGAAAACCCAGGTATCGTTATTCAGGTTGCAGACAAACACAAAGCTGAAGTTAAACAGATTCTTGAAAATGCAGGTGTAGGATATATCAAATTGGGTAAACCAACTGAAGAACGCCACATTTTGGTTACTAAAGATGATGCTACTTACCAGTTTGGTATTGATTATTTGCGCGATGTTTGGTATTCAACATCATACTTGTTGGATCGCAAGCAGAGCATGAACGGTTGCGCTAAGAAGCGTTTTGAGAACTACAAACAGCAGCCTGTAGAATTTGCATTCGACCCATCATTTACTGGAAAACTTTCACAGTTCGGTCTGAATCCTGACAGACGTACTCCTAGCGGAATTAAAGCTGCCATCATCCGTGAAAAGGGAACTAACGGTGAACGTGAAATGGCTTACATCCTTTATCTGGCAGGATTCGATGTGAAAGATGTTACCATGACCGACCTTATCAGTGGCCGTGAAACATTGGAAGACATCAACATGATAGTTTATTGCGGTGGTTTCTCTAACTCAGACGTATTGGGTTCAGCTAAGGGATGGGCAGGAAGCTTCCTCTTCAACCCGAAAGCTAAAGCTGCTTTGGACAATTTCTATGCACGCAAAGATACCTTGTCACTGGGTGTATGTAACGGTTGCCAGTTGATGATGGAACTGGGATTGATTACTCCGGAAGACGAAAAGAAAGGAAAGATGTTGCATAATGATTCACACAAGTTTGAATCATCATTTGTAGGTGTAACTGTTCCTATGAACCGTAGTGTAATGTTCGGCTCACTGAGTGGTTCTAAATTGGGTATCTGGGTAGCACACGGAGAAGGTAAGTTCTCATTGCCATACGATGAAGACCACTACAATGTCTGTCTCTTATACACATCTCCGAGCCCACGAGACCGGAGCCTATCTC
>USQO01000074.1 GCA_900556845.1 uncultured Bacteroides sp.
CGTCGGCAGCGTCAGATGTGTATAAGAGACAGTATAACTAATTCTTTGTATATTAAATTTTTTTGTTGAAAAAATTGTATCTTTGCTCCCTGCTAACCTACAGATTATTAATTCATATAAAATTATAAAGATGACAGAACAGATTCAGAAAAGGCTGAATGATTCGAAGGCTACTCGCTGGGGAGCTTTGGCTATCGTCGCTTTTACCATGATGGCGGCATATTATGTAAATGATGTAGTAGCACCTTTAAAGACTATGCTTGAATCCGATTTGGGATGGAATAGTAGTGAATTTGGTTTTTTTACAGGTGCATATAGCTTTTTGAATGTATTTTTCCTGATGTTGATTTGGGGAGGTTTAATATTGGATCGCTTTGGGATTCGTTTTACCGGAAAACTGGCTACTATTCTGATGGTTGTGGGTACAGCACTTGAATATTACGCTATGACATCTATGGCGGGTGATACTTCCACTATATTGGGTTATAAGTCTGGTGTGTTTGTCGCTTCTGCTGGATATTCTATTTTTGGTACAGGTGCAGAGGTTGCTGGTATTACAGTGACAAAAATTATTGCAAAATGGTTTAAAGATAAAGAGGTGGCTACTGCGATGGGGGTTCAGGTAGCCTTGGCTCGTATCGGCTCTCAAGCTGGATACGCTGTTGCCATTCCGTTAGCTCGTTCCTTTGGACTGACTTCTCCGGTATTGTTGGGGTTGGTACTTTTGATTGGTGGAATGATTGCATTTTTTGCTTTCTCTATCCTTGACAAGAAATTAGACCGCCAGGTTGAAGAGTCGGTAGCTGATGATGAGGAAGAAAAGTTCTCTTTCAAAGATGTAAAGCATATTCTTTCTAATCCAGGTTTTTGGCTGATTGCTTTGCTTTGTGTATTGTTCTATTCGTGCGTATTCCCTTTCCAGAAGTTTGCATCGGAGTTGATGACCAGCAAATATGGTATTGATGAAAACGTTGCAGGTTTTTTTGCTGGATTGCCAGCTTTGGGAGCCTTATTGCTTACACCATTATTTGGAGGTATGGTAGATAGAAAAGGTAAATCGGCTTCAATTATGGTACTTGGCGCTTCTATGTTGATTTTTGTTCACTTTATTTTTGCTCTTCCTTTTATCACAAATGCGATTATTCCAATAGTGCTTATGATTATATTGGGTATTGCTTTTTCTTTGGTACCATCTGCCATGTGGCCTGCTGTAACGAAAATATTTCCTGTTAGTCAATTAGGAACTGCTTATGCCTTGATCTTTTTTATACAAAATATAGGATTTTGGGGCATTCCTACATTAATAGGTACTGTATTGGATAACTATTGTGTAATCGAGGTAAATGGTGTGAGAAGTTATGATTATACTCTACCAATGTGTATCTTTACCTGTATTGCAGTATTATCTATGTTGGTAGCATTTATGCTGAAAGTTGCCGATAAAAAATATGGCTATAAACTGGAGGAACCTAATATCAAGGCTTGAAGCTTTAAGGTAGAATATTAATTTAGAAATATAAAAATCCCTTGTATTCCATTACATTCAAGGAATACAAGGAATTTTTATGCTAGTTATATCTCAGCTTATTTACAAGTCTTTATCTATTTTCATAATACCTCCAGTCGTAGTGTTGAAAATAACACGTGTGTTGACTTTTTTGTTGAATAAGTCATCCACCAAGACTTCTTTATTTCCAAATCCGGAAACAGAAACTTCACCTTTAAACATTTTTTTTCCTCGGAAAGTTACATTAACTTCTGCTTTTCCTGGAATGTTATAAATTATTCCGTTTAACTTTTTCTTCTTATTATCAGGTTCCGGATTCGCTGGAAGCATACCTGTATTTTTGATGCTAACATAAATCGGTTCTCCTGCCAGGTTATCAGCTCCAAGTACTCCTAGTTTCTGGGAAAAACGGCATACCGTCTGGTTATTGATTTCTTCAGGCTCAATACGGAAAGTAAACACCTTATCTTCACGGCTGTTTACTCCTTTGAACATTTGTGTCAGTGCCTGCTCCTGCTTGTCCAAATTGTCCATAATCAACTTGAGAGAAGCTCCGTCTTTAGGCATATTATCGGCTTGTCCTCTTAATATACTATTTTTACTTTCGCGTATATTATAGATTTCTTTAGCTGTGAGTTCAGCCATTTTAGCTGTAGAACCAGCCAGTAAGATTTCTTCTGTCATGAAGTTTCTGGGGTTGGTCCGCTTTTGAGGTTTCTCAAGCTGAAGATCTTCTGCTTCTTCATCTTTGGGGGCAGTAGTATTGACAGCCTTAATGATGCCTTCTTTGGTCAGTTCAATGTTTGAAGCCAAAGACTTATCTTTTAATTTGATTGTATATGCATTGTTCGTATCAGGAATTCCTGCAGGTTGTGTAATGATTTTCTTTATCTCCCAATACTCGTTGGGCTGTGATGTAACATTATTCAGTCGTAGATACCGATTGGCATATTGGCAGAACTCTCCAGGTGTATAGCTCACTTTAGTGGCGATGACTTTTACTTCTATCACTGTTTTAGGAAGAAAATATACGATTCCTTCACTGGAGCCGGGAGTATACTGACTGTAGTCTTGCGCTGCTGCTCCCATCGAAGCCAGAAGTCCCAATGCTATGATTCCTGTTTTCATATCCTTTAGTTTTTGGTTTCACTTAATTTTTTCCATGCCTCAGGCAGTGCATCAATGATGTCTTGTGCCGTCATACTAATCTCTCCCATACGTTCGGCTGCGATGTCGCCTGCCATGCCGTGTACATATACAGCCAGCCTGCACGCATCTTCACGTCCATATCCTTGTGCTAACAGAGAGGTTATGATGCCAGTTAATACGTCACCACTACCAGCTGTTGCCATGCCCGGATTACCCGTAGGATTGATATAACAGTTTCCTTCTGGGGTAACAACGATACTCCATGCACCTTTTATGATGATGAAGCATTGCAGATAACTTGCCAGCTCTTTTGCCTTGGTGAGTCTTTCAAAACTATCTGTACATTTACCGATAATACGTTCCAGTTCCTTAATATGAGGAGTAAGTATGGAGCGCTTAGGTATTCTGTTCAGCCAAGTACGGTGTGTGCTGAAATTATTCAGTGCATCGGCATCCAGAACAAGAGGAAGGTAGCAAGTTTTCACCTGATCCAGCATCGCAAGGGCAGTATCTTCTTCCTGACCGATTCCAGGACCAATGCCAACGGCCTGGAAATTATCCAAGTCTGTAGGCTCAACGAAGAATTCTTCGTGCAAATCACTTTGTACGATAGCTTCGGGAACTGCTGTTTGCAGCAATGGAATATTTCTGATAGGAGAATGTACGGTAAGTAGTCCTACTCCTGATTTCAGACAAGCTTTTGCCGAGAGAATTGCAGCACCAGCCATGCCGTATGAACCGGCAATGAGCAATGCATGTCCGAAGTTGCCTTTATGTGCAAATCTCTTTCGAGGCTTGATAATATTGCGCATCTCCCGTCCTTCGGTGATGAAATAAGCAGTATCGGCTTGCTTAAGATAATCGTCTTTCAATTGGATGTCGATAACCTCTACTTCGCCAATGATTTCTTCGTTTTCTGCAAAGAAGAATGCCAGTTTGGGATATTGGATAGTCAGGGTAAGTGTTGCCCGGATGATATTTTGCCGGATATTATGTGTGTTGTCTTCACACATCAGTCCTGAAGGCACATCAATAGAAACTACTTTCGACGGAGATGCATTAATATATTTTACTACTGCTGCAAATCCTCCACTTAAAGCCTTGTTCAGTCCCACTCCAAATAATCCATCAATTACAATATCCTGTGCAGAAAGCTGTGGAGGAGTAAACTGGTTGCTTATCTCGTTGTATTTACCAAATCCAACTTCCTTGAGTCTTTGGATGTTGGCAACACATTCTTCCGAGAGTGTTCCTGTTACGTTGAATAAGAATACTTCTACATCGTAGTTTTTGAGGAAAAGCATACGTGCTACAGCAAGTGCATCTCCACCGTTATTTCCGGGGCCGGCAAAAACCACCATTCTGTGTGAGCGGTCCCAGCGGCTGATGATTGCTTCGGTCAATCTTTGTGCCGCACGTTCCATCAAGTCGATAGAGGCAATAGGCTCATTCGCTATGGTATATGCATCTGCCTCTTTAAATTGGTTATGTGTTAAAATTTTCATCCTTTTTTACTGAGTATTGGTCGGTAAAAGTACTAAAAAAGCTGTAATATCATATCATTTGAAGAGTAAAATATTCCTTAAATAGCAGATAGATATGCGGCTTTTTGCGAGAAAAATCGTACTTTTGCGACAACTTAATTGCAATATATCATATGGACATTATTCAGATAAAAGACAAGCGCTTTAAAACCTTTATTCCTGAAGCTAAAATTCTGCAGGAGGTAAGCCGTGTTGCAAATGAAATTATGAATGACTTGAAGGATGAAAAACCTTTGTTTGTCAGTGTTTTGAACGGCTCTTTTATGTTTACGGCCGATTTAATGAAGTATCTGGATATGCCCTGTGAAGTCTCTTTTGTAAAGCTGGCTTCGTATGAGGGTACCTCATCTACCGGAAAGGTAAAAGAGCTGGTAGGCTTGAACGACGATATAACCGGACGTACGGTTGTTATTGTGGAAGATATTGTGGATACAGGACTTACCATGCAGCGTTTGGTTGAGACGCTTAAAGCCCGTAATCCGAAAGAGGTACGTATTGCCACTTTGCTGGTAAAGCCAGATAAATTGCAGGTGCCGTTGGATATTCAGTATGTAGCCATGAATATTCCAAACGATTTCATCGTGGGATACGGACTGGACTATGATGGTTTGGGACGTAACTACCGGGACATTTATACTGTAATCGAATAATTTATTAATATAACAATTTAGGTAAAAAAGATGTTGAACATTGTAATTTTCGGTGCTCCGGGTTCTGGTAAAGGTACTCAGAGTGCTCGTATCGTAGAAAAATATGGTTTGAACCATATCTCTACTGGTGACGTTTTGCGTGCAGAAATCAAAAATGGTACAGAACTGGGTAAAACAGCTAAAGGTTATATCGATAACGGTCAGCTTATTCCAGATGCACTGATGATTGATATCTTGGCTAGCGTATTCGATAGCTTCAAAGATAGCAAAGGTGTTATTTTCGATGGTTTCCCACGTACTGTAGCTCAGGCAGAAGCTTTGAAAGTTATGTTGACTGAACGCGGACAGGAAGTTTCAATCATGTTGGATCTGGAAGTTCCTGAAAACGAACTGATGGACCGTCTTATCAAACGTGGTCAGGAATCAGGTCGTGCTGACGATAACGAAGAAACTATCAAGAAACGTCTCGTTGTATATCACTCACAGACAGCTCCTTTGATTGACTGGTACAAGAATGATGGTAAATACCAGCACATCAACGGATTGGGCAGCATGGACACTATTTTTGCTGATATCTGCTCTGCAATTGATAAACTCTAATTGGCAAAGAATCAAAAGGATGAAGAATAGAGGATCTTTCATCGGAAGATGCTTTGTTCTTCATCCCTTTTTTTATGGTGGCGCACAGCTGCCTGTTTATCTAACAAGAAATTAAATTATGGCTGAATCGAATTTTGTAGATTATGTAAAGATTTACTGCCGCTCCGGAAAGGGCGGACGAGGCTCAACGCACATGCGCCGTGAAAAATATGTACCTAACGGTGGCCCCGACGGTGGCGACGGTGGTAGAGGAGGTCATGTTATTTTGCGGGGTAATCGTAATTACTGGACATTGCTCCACTTAAAGTACGACCGTCATGTCTTTGCAGGACATGGAGGCAATGGTTCCCGCAATAAAAGTTTCGGCAAGGATGGAGAAGACAAGGTGATTGAAGTACCTTGCGGTACAGTGGTGTATAATGCCGAAACAGGTGATTATGTATGCGATATTACAGAACACGGTCAGGAAGTCGTTTTGCTGAAAGGCGGACGTGGCGGACTTGGAAACTGGCATTTCCGTACAGCTACACGTCAGGCACCCCGTTTTGCACAGCCGGGTGAACCGATGCAGGAAATGACTGTGATTCTGGAGTTGAAACTGTTGGCTGATGTAGGTTTGGTTGGTTTCCCGAATGCCGGAAAGTCTACGTTGCTTTCCACAGTATCGGCAGCCCGTCCTAAAATCGCCAATTATCCGTTTACAACGCTGGAACCAAACTTGGGAATTGTGTCTTACCACGATGGAAAATCGTTTGTAATGGCAGATATCCCGGGAATTATCGAAGGAGCCAGCGAAGGAAAAGGATTGGGATTACGTTTCTTGCGCCATATAGAGCGAAACTCATTGCTCTTGTTCATGGTTCCGGGAGATACGGATGATATCCGTAAAGAATATGATATCCTGCTTAACGAGCTGGCAACATTCAATCCAGAGATGCTTGACAAGCAACGTGTTTTGGCTATTACCAAATGTGATATGTTGGATGACGAGCTGATAGATATGCTTCGTCCTACATTGCCCGATAACGTACCTTGCGTATTTATTTCATCTCTCACCAATATGGGTATTCAGCAACTGAAGGATGTGCTTTGGGCTGAACTCAATAAGGAAAGCAATCGTCTGGACCCTGTCAAGAGTGAAACAATTGTTCACCGTGCCAAAGACCTGTCTAAATTGCAGCAGGAATTGAAGGATATGGGTGAAGACGAAGACTTCGATTATGAATACGAAGACGCGGATGAGGATGATTTTGATTATGAATATGAAGAAGAAGACTGGGACGACGAAAAAGAGTAATGGAACAGTTTTTATCAGATAAAAAAATGTTGGGATACAGGCTGATGAATCTGTATCCCGACATTTGTTGTTTTTCAACAACCCGGCACGACGGGTATAGTACAGGTCGGTATGCATCGTTTAACTGTAATCCTTATTGCGGAGATATACCGGAAGCAGTTGAAAAAAATAAGGCTTTGCTATTATCCTTATTGCCGGATTCAGTTCGTTTGCTGGCTATACCTCATCAAGTACATGGAACGGAGGTCTTTCAGGTTCAGAAATCGTATTTAAAACAGACAGAAGAGGAGCGCAGATTAGCCCTTGAAGGGATAGATGCACTGGTTACAAACGTTCCCGGTGTATGTCTGTGTATCTCTACAGCCGATTGCATCCCTGTATTGCTGTATGACCCTACACATAAAGTAATTGCTGCTGTCCATGCCGGCTGGAGGGGCACAGTGGCACGCCTTGTACGCAAAACCGTTGAGACGATGCAGACTGCTTATGGTGTTATGCCGGAGCATCTGTGGGCTTGTATAGGACCTGGAATCTCGCAGAAAGCCTTCGAAGTCGGCGATGAAGTGTATGCGAAGTTTTTGGAAACTGGCTTCCCGATGGAGCAGATTGCAGTCAAGAATCCGGAAACAGGCAAGTGGCATCTGGATTTGTGGGAGTCAAATCGCTTGGAGCTGCTTGATTGTGGACTTTCTCCAGACCGGATTGAAGTGGCAGGAATCTGTACTTATTTTTCAAATGATGATTTCTTTTCGGCACGTAGATTGGGCATATCTTCCGGTCGTATGTTGTCGGGAATAGTAATAAAGTAATATAAAGACCATGAAATTCACGATTAAAGTATCCGAAGAATTAAAAACTGCATGGCCACAGTTCGCTGGAGCCGCTGTTTATGCCAAGGTTACGAATACACCTTACAATGAAGCCTTGTGGGAACGCATTAATCAGTTTATTGCGTTATACAGAGAACAGTATACGACAGATTCAATAAAAAGTATGCCCGCTATTCAGGCTACCCGTGCGGCATATAAAGCCTGTGGAAAAGATCCCAGCCGTTATCGTCCTTCGTCCGAGGCTTTATGCCGTCGCATTTTGCGTGGAATACCTCTTTATCAGATAGACACGCTGGTCGATTTAATAAATCTGGCATCTATTCGCAGCGGTCATTCCATCGGTGGTTTTGATGCAGACAAGATTCAGGGAGATACTCTTGTTTTAGGGATTGGAAAAGCAAATGAGCCTTATGAAGGAATTGGCCGTGGTGAACTGAATATTGAAGGCATGCCAGTATATCGTGATGCGATAGGAGGTATCGGTACACCGACCAGTGACAATGAACGTACTAAGATGGATGCAAACACCTCGCATATTCTTGCTATTATGAATGCCTACGGTGAACAGGAACATTTACAGGATAATGTGAACTACATGGTAGATTTGCTGAAAGAATTTGCGGCAGCGGAAGAAGTTGAAATCCTATATTTCGAATAACGGCCATATGAATCTGTTGAAGTATATATGGATTTGTTGCGCATTGTTTTTCTGCTGTAGCTTACCACTGTTTGGGCAGCATACATTTACCCAGTATGAACGGAATCATATTCGCATACATACCCCCGGACTTTTTGACGGTAAATCTCGATTGGAAATTCCATTGGAGTTGTTGGCTGATAGCGGAAGTTGTTTTCCTCTACCTGGAGCAAAAGTGATTTCTCCGTTCGGAGGCAGACGTGGGCATTCTGGCGCAGATATTAAGACAAAGGCTAATGATACTATTCGTGCGGCATTTGATGGAGTTGTACGCATGTCCAAAACATACGGTGCGTATGGTAAAGTGATTGTGATACGCCATCCTAACGGGCTGGAGACAGTTTATAGTCATAATGTCAAAAACATGGTAGAGTCTGGAGATACTGTAAAATCAGGACAGTTTATCGCATTGACCGGCAAAACAGGACGTGCTACCACAGAACATCTTCATTTTGAGGTGCGTATTAACGGTCAGGCTATTAATCCATCATTGGTGTTCGATATGGCAGGACATGTATTGAAGCGGCATACGTTGGTCTGTGTGCGTTCGGGAAGTAAGATAAAAGTGACAATAAAAGAAGAAAAAAACTCAAAACAATAATTGAATATAAATGGATATACAGAAAATAATGACAGAAGGAATTGTTTTCAAAGGAGGAAAATCTCCAAAAGGAAAACAAGAAGAGAAAGTGAAGACAAAAGCGAAGAAGAAAACATATATTACAGGACTTCATGGCTCTGGCTCGGCTAAAATGAAGGCTGAATACCGTCGCCGTAGAGCTAATCGTCATAAAAACGGCTAAGTTCTTCTTTTGTATAAGTGCTTGATACGTAGTGGATTGAATGCCTTTAGAGTGTTAAAGTCAAAAAATAATCGCTCAAAATATGTTGTTTAACATATAATATATATACCTTTGCCGCATCAAAATAACATGAAGTTTTACAATTTAAGGTAAGAAACAATGAAAAAATTTTTATTGTTGGTAGTAGTTTTGATGACTACACTGGCAGCAAGCGCACAGGAAATGTATATGGGTGGTGGTATCAGCCTTTGGAGAAACAACGATTTGGATAAAACAACTTTTTCTATTTCTCCAGAAGTAGGCTATAACCTTAACAGCAAATGGGCATTGGGGTTGGAATTGGTTTACGGCCATAACTACAAAGACGAGCTTTCTGTAAACTCATTTGCTTTAGCTCCTTATGCACGTTATTCATTCTATGAAAATAACATTGTGCGTCTGTTCTTGGATATGGGCTTTGGCTTTTCAACTTCTAAAGCAAAACATGCTGATGCAGTGAATGGCTTTGAAATTGGTTTGAAACCAGGTATGGCTATTAAACTGAATCATCAGTTCAGCATTGTTACTAAAGTTGGTTTTGCCGGTTATCGTGATGATTACTTCAGAGGTAAAGAAAATGGTTACGGAGTAAGCCTTAACAGCGAAGACATCTCTTTGGGTATTCACTACGAATTCTAATAAGAATTTTATTACTCATTTTATATAAGGTCTTATGCCAGGAAACTATTTTTCGGCATAAGACCTTTTAATTTCAAAAAATGTAGTATATTTGCATTCACTATCACTGGGCTTGACTGGTTTTGACAGCGAGAGATGTGGTATGTAAGCATGCAGTGCGTCAGTGATTTGCACTATAATCTCAGTTACTGAACTTTTATCTGGCAACGAAAATTATGCTCTCGCTGCTTAATCGAAGTATAGTAGATTAGCTTTATTTCCGCCAAAGTGGTAGAAACGAGATGTCACTCAAAAGCTCTTGTTCCGAAGCGTTTGATAAAGTGGCACAGTAAAATCGGGAATAGTTTGAGTTTTTCCTCGTAACTCTTACGAAACTTTAGAGGATAAGGCATAAGTTGGTGGCTTTGGTCTTGCTTATGTTCGAAAATTTTAGGCAAAGATAAGCATGTAGAAAGCATATGGTTTCCTCGTTTGGACGGGAGTTCGATTCTCCCCAGGTCCACAATACTTAGATACTGTCTCTTATACACATCTCCGAGCCCACG
>USQO01000075.1 GCA_900556845.1 uncultured Bacteroides sp.
CCATTATTCTGATAAAACTTTTTGTTATGTTTTTCATTTTGAAGCTCTTTTTCTTTCCTTCTTTTCTAAAAGGGAGTGATGAGCAAAAGCAAAATCAGGTAGGAACCGAACTGGTAGAAAGAATACAAAATCAGATAAACTAATAACTTAAATCATTACTTAAATTATGTTGGCTTATATTGACACATCGTTGATTGACTGGTCCAGAGCGCAGTTTGCGCTTACAGCTATGTATCACTGGCTGTTTGTACCACTCACCTTAGGGCTTGCCGTTGTAATGGCCTTGATGGAAACATTTTATGTAGTTTCGGGCAATGAATTCTGGAAACGTACGGCAAAGTTCTGGCAGAAACTGTTTGGAATCAATTTTGCGATAGGCGTTGCGACCGGTATTATTCTGGAGTTCCAGTTTGGAACCAACTGGAGTAACTATTCCTGGTTTGTAGGAGATATTTTTGGAGCTCCGCTTGCCATAGAAGGAATCCTGGCTTTTTTCATGGAAGCCACATTCATTGCCGTGATGTTTTTTGGCTGGAATAAAGTAAGCAAGAACTTCCATCTGGCCTCCACTTGGCTGACAGGATTGGGAGCCACCATCTCTGCCTGGTGGATTCTGGTAGCCAACTCCTGGATGCAGTATCCCGTAGGTATGGCTTTCAACCCCGATACGGTTCGTAACGAAATGGTCAGTTTCTGGGCTGTAGCTTTCTCCCCTGTTGCTATCGTCAAATTTTTCCATACCGTACTGAGCGGATGGATTGTAGGGGCTGTTTTTGTAGTAGGCGTTAGTGCCTGGTACCTTATCCGCAACCGTGAAAAAGAATTTGCAATGGCCAGTATGAAGTTGGGGGCCGTTTTCGGACTCATTGCTTCATTGATAGTAGCCTGGTCGGGCGATATATCCGGTGTACAGGTAGCCCGCAATCAGCCTATGAAACTGGCAGCGATGGAAAATCTGCAAGATGGAGGACACGGTGCCGAGTTTACCATTGCCGGTGACATCAAGATACCAAAGATGCTTTCACTGCTTGCTACCCATAACCTGAACGGATATGTACCTGGCATTAATAACTTGCTTGAAGGCGGGTATATGCAACCCGACAGTACGATTGCCCTGTCGGCAACCGAAAAAATAGAGCGTGGCAAACAGGCCATCACTGCGCTGGGTGCTTATCGCGATGCCAAAGCGGCAGGAGATGAACAGAAAATGCAGGCTGCCCGCAAGACACTGGACGAGAATATTGCTTACTTTGGTTACGGCTATATCAAAGACCCAGCCGACCTGGTTCCACCTATTGGACTGACTTTCTGGTCATTCCGCGTAATGGTTGGTTTGGGAATGTACTTCATTGCTTTCTTTGGATTCATCTGCTTCTTGAGCTGGAAACGCAAGTTGGGTGCACATCGCTGGTTGTATTATGTAGCTTTGTGGACCATCCCGTTGGGTATCATAGCAGGTCAGGCAGGATGGATTGTAGCCGAAGTAGGTCGTCAGCCATGGGCTATTCAGGGGTTACTTCCGGTAAATGCAGCCATTTCAAAGATTGAAACAGGCTCAGTTCAGCTCACTTTCTGGCTGTTTCTGCTTCTGTTTACCATCATGCTTATTGCCGAAATCCGGATTATGATACGTGAGATACAGAAGGGACCGGAACCTCACTATACAGATTTATAAACCTTTAAAATGCGATTCATTATGGATTCTACATATATATTCTTACAGCAGTACTGGTGGTTCCTGGTTTCATTACTGGGTGCTTTGCTGGTTTTCCTGCTCTTTGTACAAGGAGGAAACTCATTGCTTTTCACACTGGCACGTACCGAAGAAGAACGGGTCATGCTGGTCAATTCCACAGGTCGTAAATGGGAGTTCACCTTTACTACGTTGGTAACGTTCGGTGGTGCATTCTTTGCATCCTTCCCGCTGTTCTACAGCACCAGTTTTGGCGGTGCTTACTGGCTGTGGATGATAATTCTGTTCAGTTTTGTACTTCAAGCCGTATCCTACGAGTTTCAGTCCAAACTGGGAAACCTGTTGGGCAAGAACACCTATCGTGGTTTTTTGGTCTTTAATGGGGTAGTAGGTCCTGTATTGCTAGGTGCAGCGGTAGCTACATTCTTTAATGGCTCCAACTTTCTGGTCGACAAAGGTAATATCGCTGGCGATGGAATGATGCCGGTCATCAGTCAGTGGGCCAATGCTTCTCATGGCTTGGATGCTTTTCTGGATCCGTGGAACATTATCTTGGGACTGGCTGTGTTCTTCCTGGCCCGTTTGTTGGGTGTGCTGTACTTCCTCAACAATATCAACCATCCGGAACTGGAGCAGCGGAGCCGCCGCCAACTCATTTCGGATGCCGTGCCCTTCCTCATCTTCTTTTTGGCCTTTGTAATCCGTACCTTGCTGAAAGACGGATTTGCCGTCGATGCACAGACAGGCCAGATAGTGATGGAACCTTATAAATACTTCACAAACTTTGTGCAGATGCCCATACTCCTGGTACTGTTCCTGCTGGGTGTTGTCGGAGTATTGTATGGAGTAGGCCGTAGTGCCTTTACCACGACATTCCGTCGCGGCATCTGGTTTGCAGGCATCGGTACGGTCTTAGCAGTGCTGGCACTATTGCTGAACGTAGGTTATAACAACACAGCCTATTATCCCTCTACAGCCGACCTGCAGAGTTCGTTAACCCTGGCTAACAGCTGCTCCAGTCTGTTTACACTCAAAACCATGGCCTACGTATCTGTACTGGTACCGTTCGTGCTGGCCTACATCGTATATGCATGGCGAGCCATCGACATACGTTCCATAACCCGTCAGGAACTTGATAAGGACGAACATCGATATTAATCAATACCTGTTAACCGTTCGGAGAAAAAGAAAAAAACTTTTATCCGGACGGTTTTTTTGTATATATCCCGATAATCTGGCAAGTCAATATAGACGCATATTTCCGGTAAATCTCTAAATTTGTGTAGAAACTAGCTAATACTGCAATAAAATGAAAAAGCAACTGTTTTTAACCTTAGCCGTAGCAGGAATCACTGCCACGGCCATTGCGGAAGAAGCACGTCTTCTTCGCTTTCCGGCCACCAACAGCAAGGACGTAGTTTTTGCCTACGGCGGCGATTTGTATAAAGTATCTTTGGAAGGAGGACAGGCACAGCGCCTCACCTCCCACATCGGTTACGAGATGTTTCCCCGTTTCTCACCCGACGGGCAGTCTGTTGCCTTTACTGCCCAGTACGACGGCAATACCGAAGTCTATCTGATGCCTGCCGAGGGAGGACAGCCCGTGCGTCTAACCTACACGGCCACCAACAGTCGTGATGACCTTGGCGACCGCATGGGGCCAAACAATGTGACGATGGCGTGGACCCCCGACGGCAAACAGATATTGTATCGCAACCGCATCAGTGACGGTTTCGACGGACGCTTGTGGGCTGTATCCAAAGATGGCGGAATGCCCGAGGCACTGCCTTTGCCCGAAGGCGGATTCTGCTGTTATTCTCCGGATGGAAAGAAACTGGCCTACAACCGTGTCTTTCGCGAGTTCCGTACCTGGAAGTACTATCGGGGAGGTATGGCCGATGATATCTGGATATACGATGCCGCACAAAAGAAAGTAGAGAATATCACGAATAATGTGGTACAAGACATTATCCCGATGTGGATAGGCGAGGAAATCTTCTTCATTTCGGACCGTGACAAGACGATGAACATTTTTGTGTACAACACCCGTACCCGCCAGACAGAGAAAGTAACCCACTATACCGATTACGACGTAAAATTCCCCAGCACCGACGGTAAGACCATCGTATACGAACAAGGCGGCTATCTGTTCCGTCTTGACCCTAAAACACGTCAGTCGCAAAAAATTCCTGTAACACTGGGAGCGGAAAACCTCTATGCACGCAGCGAACAGAAACACGTAGCCTCGAATCTGACGGCTGCCGACATTGCTCCCGACGGCAAACGCCTGGTCGTTACGGCCCGTGGAGAAGTTTTTGATGTACCCGCCAGTAAGGGAGTAACCCGTAACCTGACCCGCACACCGGGTGCCAACGAACGCGAAGCCAGCTGGAGTCCGGATGGCAAGTGGATAGCCTATATTTCCGACCGCACCGGTGAAACCGAAGTCTGGTTGCAGGCAGTCGGAGGCGGAAGTCCTGTCCAGCTGACGGAAGGAAACGATACCTACATCCGTTCTATCCGGTGGAGTCCCGACAGCAAAACCGTACTTTATACCGACCGCAAAAACCGTGTAGTACTGGCAGATGTGGCATCCCGCAAAAAACGCATTCTGCTGCAGAATCCTGAGTCGGAATTTTTCGGTGTGCAGTTCTCGCCCGACAGCAAGTGGATAACCTATACCAAACCAGCTTCCAACGAAATGAATGTCGTGTATGTATGCCGCTTGTCGGATGGCAAAGAATTTCCGGTGACCGAGAAATGGTATAACTCATCATCCCCTGCTTTCAGTACCGACGGAAGTTATCTTATCTTCTCGTCCGACCGCGACTTTAACCCCATTTACGGCCGTCTGGAATGGAATCATGTGTATACCCGTATGGGCGGTATCTACATGGCCATGCTGAAGAAAAACACTCCGTCCCCCTTCTTGCCGACAGATGACGTTACAGGTCAGAAAACAGATGAGGCAGCCGCTGCATCAGAAGAACCCACATTCACTATTGATACCGAGGATATCTGGGCCCGCATCGTGAAACTGCCGCTCAGTGCATCCTATTATTCCAATTTCTATTCTGACGGCAAGACCGTGTGGTACTACGGCAATGGCGGTACCCATGCCTATAATTTGCAGAAACAGGAAGATGCCACCGTGGCTGCCGGTGCCTATATGCGTGTAAGTGCCGATAAAAAAGCTTTGTTCCTGAAAGGAAGTAAACTCTATGTCACCGACTTGTCGGGCAGCACCGTTACTCTTTCGGATGAAGTTGCACTGGAGGATATGGTTGCTCCGGTAGACTATCAGGCCGAATGGGCACAAATCTTCGACGAAGCATGGCGGGCATTCCGCGACGGTTTCTATGTGGCCAACATGCATGGAGTAGACTGGAAGACCATAAAAGAGAAATATGCCGTCCTGCTGCCCTATGTGAAGACCCGTATGGACCTGAACTACGTAATCGGTGAGATGATAGGTGAGCTGGTCTGCGGTCATGCCTACGTAAATCCCGGCGAATATGCCAAGCCGGAACGTGTGTCCATGGGATTGCTGGGTGCCGAACTGAGCCGTGACAGCAAGACCGGCTTCTATCGCATCGAGAAAATCATCAAAGGAGCACCCTACAGCGAAAAACTGCGTTCGCCGCTGGATGAGCCGGGCATGAACGTGCGCGAAGGCGACTATATCACTGCCATCGACGGCGTATCTACAGCTACCGTTGCCAATATCTACCAGCTACTGGCCGGTAAAGCCGAAGTGCTTACGGAACTCTCTGTAAACACTCGTCCGTCGGCCGAAGGGGCGCGTAAGGTTGTAGTGCTGCCTACAGACAACGAGTATCCGCTCTATCACTACAACTGGGTGCAGAATAACATCCGTAAGGTAGAAAAAGCAACCAATGGCCGCGTAGGTTATATCTACATCCCCGATATGGGTCCCGACGGTCTGAATGAGTTTGCCCGTTATTTCTATCCGCAGCTCGACAAGGAAGCTCTGATTATAGACGACCGTGCCAACGGTGGCGGCAATGTTTCGCCAATGATTATCGAGCGTCTGCTGCGCAAGCCTTACCGTCTCACCATGTCGCGTACTTCCACACGTGTGGGAACTATCCCCGATGCAACCCAGTACGGTCCGAAGGTGCTGCTCATCAACAAATATTCGGCTTCCGACGGCGACCTCTTCCCCTGGAGTTTCAAGGCCAACCAGTTGGGTACGGTAATCGGTACCCGTACGTGGGGCGGTATAGTGGGCATCAGCGGCTCGCTGCCCTACATGGACGGAACCGATATCCGTGTGCCGTTCTTCACCAACTACGATGCCAAGACGGGCAACTGGATTGTAGAAAACCATGGGGTAGACCCGGACATTCTGATTGACAACGACCCGATAAAGGAACAGCAAGGAGAAGACCAGCAGCTGAACAAGGCCATCGAAGTAGCTCTACAGCAACTGGAAGACCGCAAGCCGCTTCCTAAAGTGCCTGCTCCGCGTACATTCAAGGACTTGGGACTGGAGGAATAATATTCCTTCCTGCATAATACTGATACCGTCTGCTTTCGGCTGGATTTCCAGAGGCAGGCGGTATTTTTTTGTCAGTAGCCGATTGGTTTGTCATTGTTAAGAGGAAATTTTGTGATTGCTGTGCGGAAAGTTGGGCTTTGTAGAGATGTATGCTGGTCATGGAAGAGAGGAACAGACTGGTTAAGGATAAAATGTATGGAAATGAAAAAACACGTCCATGCTTTACCCCGTGATTTAGGAAAAAAGATTATATTTGCATATGTCCAAGGTCGTGCTGAGGCTCATGCTGAAACGACAAGAGCCATTGCCCGTAATATGAAAGGACTAGGTATACCGATGGAGCAGATTATAAAGGTTACCGGACTGTCTGAACATGAAATTTCAGCTTTGTAGAGAAGTTTTTGAAGGAGTTCTTAATAAACAAGCAGGATTCAGTGGTAAGCATGCTTATCCCTGAATCCTGCTTGTTTATAGTGTAAGGTATTGCTTATTTTTTCTTTTCCAAAGCCTTGTCGCTGATAACTTTAGCTTCGTAATCGAATTTTTCAAAACCCTGTTTCAGCTTTTCTACCGAAGTTTTTTCGGCATCGTAAGTAATAGTTACGGTACGTTTCTTTACATCTGTTTCCACTTCTTTCAGTCCTTTTTCGAAAGAGATGTTTTTCTTTACCTTCTTCTCGCAGTTGGGACACTCCATCTGCATCACTTTGAATACAACTGTACGAAGTTCCTTGGCAGCCAGATCGGTTGTGGCCAATACAGCCACAGCAAATAAGAATAAGAATTTTTTCATGGTTCGTTTGTTTTATTTGTTAGCAAATCAGTTTGTTCAAATCAGAATAATGGTATTCGTTCCGGTTATTCGCGTGCCAGGTTAAAGCGTACACCGATATAACCTTTTGCACCGTGCATGGGTCCCCAAATCATCGAAGCGTCGAAGGTTTCTCCCCAAGGATTGTCGGCACCTACAATGGCATTTTTCTGCTTGAAGTTGGTCAGGTTTTCACCTCCGATATAGACAGACCAGCGGCGGAAGTAGCGTGTAATCTGCAGACTGAGCTGCTCGAAACCTTTGTAGCGGGCATTCCACGATGCGCTTCCGTCCTCCAGTGTATAAGGAGTCGGCATACGTCCGCCGCCGTTCAGTTGCAGCGTGCCGTCGAACTGCCATTTGCCGAGCGGAGTCTTGTAAGAGGCTGTAATCAGTCCTTTGTACTTGCCCGTCAGTGCCTTTTCATACAGGACACCTCCGATTTCGTGCTTGACGTTAGTCATACGCCAGGCAGCCGTCAGATTGAAACCTTCGAAGAAAGGATAGGTAGCTTCAACCTGGAAAACGTGCGAGTAAGATTTTCCGTTCAGGTTGGTGAAAGCAACCGTGTGTGCGTCCGATTCCATGTCCACTACCAACTGGTTTACGAAGTCGGTGTAATAGTATTCGGCATTCAGGTTCAATGTCTTTCCGAATACCGGCAGATAGGTAGCAATGCTCAGACCGTAGTTCCAGGCTTCTTCCTGCTTTAAATCGGGAGTTATCACCACTTTGCGGCTGCTGGCCAGCAGGTAGTTGTTTTCGGCCAGGATGTGGTTGGTGCGGTATCCTTTTCCAGCAGAAGCACGGACGTTGATGTATTCGTTGGGAGCATAGCGCACGTTGGCACGGGGGGTGATAAAGTAGCCATACAGACTGCTGTAGTCGCCGCGGATGCCGGCCATCAGCGTCAGCTTATCATTGGGGGTATATGTGTATTGTGCATAAGCACCGCTCACGGTTTCTTTGTCGAGTTCGGGAGTAAGCGGAAGACTGGCATCGTTGGTCAGACGGTATTGCTGGTCGTAGCGGTCGTAATTCAGGCTCAATCCGGCAGATAGTGCATGCTGGGGAGTAAACTCTGTTTCGAACAGCAGTGAAGCGTAGGCGTTCTGCTGGTCTACGTTGTAGAGTTTGCGGCCATATATTGCATCCATCTGATGAATCGTTCCCGAAGTAATCAGCGCCAGGTTGGTGTTATGCTCTTTGTCGAAGATGTATGCCTGCTTGATAAATGCCTCGTAGCGGTCGGTCTGCATATTGATACGGTACGGATCGGACAGTGTAGTGCCATGATGAGCTACCTGACCGCTGTTACGGTCTTCGTTCAGGAACTTGATACCGGCCTGAAAGATGTATTTGTCGCCCATGTAGGCCCAGCGGTTGAACAGATTGTACTGTTTTACCTGCGGGATGTCGGCAAAACCATCGCCGTCACCGTCGTGTGCTTTGGTTTCGTTCTCGTAGTGAGCCAGCAGCATGGTGCTCCATTTGTCGGTGAGCTTCACCGATGCATCGGCATTGGCTTCGTAACGGTTGGTGGTGCTGGCAAATAGGTTGGCAGATACCCAGTCGGCTTCTGCAGCCTGTGGCTTTTTGTATTCCAGATTGATTTGTCCGGTCAGTGCTTCGTAGCCGTTTTTCACCGATGACGTACCTTTGCTAACCTGGATGCTGCTCATCCAGGGCCCGGGTACATAACCCAGTCCATAAGGAGCAGAAGCTCCGCGGAAATTAGGGATATTCTCTGTCAGCATCTGTACGTATGTACCCGAAAGACCCAGCAGACGGATTTGTTTGGCGCCGGTAGCTGCATCAGAATAGTTGACATCCACCGAAGGGTTGGTCACAAAACTTTCTCCCAAGTTACAGCAGGCTGCCCGGCAAAGCTCGTCGGAAGAAATCAAATCGGCATTTGCCACACTGCTGCGCATTTTCTGCATACCCAGTTTTCGGCCTACTACATTCACTTCCTGCAGTTGGACACCTTCGCTCAAGGTAATGTCAATGTATTCCTGTTCGGGGGAAATAGCAAGTGTATCACTTTCGAAACCGATGAAGCTTACCGCCAGTCGGTTATCGCCGGCAGGCTTGTCGATGGTAAATTCGCCGTTTGCTGTAGTTGTAGTTCCGGCAGCAGTGCCCACCCAGACAAGGTTGGCTCCCGGAATAGGTTCAGAATTGGCATCGGTTACGGTTCCTGTAAGTGTTTTCTGTGCAAATATTGTACTGCTAATCAGTATAAGTATTAAAGAGAAAAATAGTTTTTTCATAAATTCATTCGTTGTTGTTTAGATATAGACAAAACAGTTCTGGCGTAAAACAGATGGTACTATTTTACGCTATAAGCAGTCGGAAGCCGGCATGTGCCGACTTGTCTATACTAAATAACAAGAATGGAGTGGAGGCAGAGCAGGGTGCGTCCGCCGGGTGCCGGAGGGGCGTTAGGAGCCAGACAGCAGGATAGCAGTTCGCTGACCGGGGGTTGCGGTACGGCAGTCTGCATGGGAAGCTCTACGGGAAGCTGTGCTACGACCGACAGGGCTTGTTGTGATAGCTGATGAAAAAAGTCGACCTGATAGGTGATGTCCATGCAGGTGCATGCAGACTCCTGTTGCAGGTGGCAGCATGAGCTGTTGTTTTCCGAAGCGGTTTTCTTGCAATGGCTGCAGTTTTCTTTTTCTGCCTCTTGTGCAGCAGATGCGACGCAGTGTTTTTGCGAACAGCAGGTGGAACAGATGTGCACGAAAGCAACCCCTGCCCCCAGATACATGGTGACAAGAGCCAGAATAACGGCTGTCAGTATATGTGCACATTTTTTCATCACGGCTGCAAAGCTAGGGAAAAATTATGGGATAGACTTTATGTGTTAACGTAAATTAGGAGGTTGCTGAGAGAAAAATAGTAGGTGGAATAAAATAAAAAAGACTCTGAAAGAATAAATCTTCAGAGTCTTTTCTTGAAGTACACCCTCAGGGATTCGAACCCTGGACCCACTGATTAAGAGTCAGTTGCTC
>USQO01000076.1 GCA_900556845.1 uncultured Bacteroides sp.
ATACCGGTAAAGTGTATGTGAAAGACAGGGCCGGAAATACGGAAACAATTGATGTTGCTTTGATTGTAGAAGGAAATGTGCTTGCCGATCATGGTGACAACGAAGGATGGCGCAAGACACGTTTACGCTGGCTGAACTCTACGATTGGAGTGGCTGATACACCTACGGCGCCTTATACTGCACTACGGCAGAAGGAAAATGTACTGACTTGGCTGGGGGGCGATGTTGAATTGGCAGCAACGGGACTTCCGTCTGCCATTACAACCCGTTATGATGCGAATAATCAGCTTTCTTCTGTGGAAAATCCGATATTGGCCAATGCTATGACATTTGTGATAGAAACAGCTGATGGTGTTGAGTCACTGAAAGGTGGAAAGGTGAGAATCACAGAAAAATCGGCGGTCAATATCAGTTGGGTTTCTAAACAGCAGAGCCGTAATTTTGAAGTATCCTGCACAGGTAGCCTGGGTTATGATGGAATAGCCAACATGTCAATTCAAGTAAAAGCAAAGCGCGAGGTTTCTGTAAAAGACATCCGTCTGGAGATTCCTTATACAACATACGCTTCTACATATATGATGGGGTTGGGCCATAAAGGAGGTTACCGGCCGGATTCACTAATGACATGGAAATGGGATGTAAACAGACATCAGGATAAAATCTGGATGGGAAATGTCAATGCGGGGTTAAATATCCGTATGATGGATGATAACTTTGTCCGTCCGTTGGTGAATATTTATTATTCATTGGGTAAACTGAATATGCCTAAGTCTTGGGGTAATGACGGTAGGGGGGGAGTTGATATCTATCCTTCTAAAGTGGGTGAAACCAGGATGATTGCTTATAGTGGGGAACGTACGTTGGCAAAAGACGAGGTACAGTTCTATAATTTTGACATGCAGATAACCCCAGTCAAACCTATTGACTTGAAGAAACATGTCGTAAACCGCTTTTATCATTCCAATAGCGATTTGAGTTCTACTTATATTGCTGAAGCTAAAAAGAACGGAGCAACGGCTGTAAATATTCATCATAAAAAGGAAATATATCCGTTTATCAATTATCCCTACTACGATGAATCCCTGCCTGATCTGAAACGATTTATTGATGAGGCTCATTCGGATAGTCTTGGAGTACGGTTGTACTATACAACAAGGGAACTCACTGTGAAAATCCCAGAATTATGGGCGTTGCGCAGTTTAGGAAGTGAGGTAATTCACGATGGCCCGGGAAAAGATACCCGTACCTTGATTCATCCGAATGGTCCGAATGAATGGTTGAATAAAAATCTTACGACTCATTTTATCCCGGCATGGTATAACGCATTCAATGAAGGGAAATATGCCGGTGATATGGATATTTCGGTTATAACAACTCCTGATTCGCGCTGGAATAACTACTATCTGGCCGGTTTGGACTGGATGGTGGATGAGCTGGGAATAGACGGCGTTTATATTGATGACAGTGCACTGGACCGTGAAACGATTCGCCGTGCGCGTAGAATATTGGACAAAGACGGCAAGGAACGGCTTATCGATATTCATTCATGGAATCACATGAACCAATGGGCTGGCTATGCCAATTCTCTTCATCTGTATACAGAGCTGCTGCCTTATGTAGACCGTACATGGATAGGTGAAGGATTTACTGAAAACAACTCGCTTGATTTCTGGCTGGTTGAAATGTCGGGTATTCCGTTTGGTTTGCTTAGTGAAACGCTTGATGCCAGAAACCAGTACAGAGGGCTGGTGTTTGGTATGTTGCCCCGCCTTCCCTGGAGTGGTAATCCGGTACCATTGTGGAACCTGTGGGACCAGTTTGGCATGAAAGATGCGAAGATGTTTGGTTACTGGGATAAAAATAGTCCGGTAAAAACCGATAATGCATCGTTGCCGGCAACCGTTTATGTGAATGGTAAGAAAGCGATGATAGTGATAGCCAACTGGACCGATATGCCTCAACAGGCAAAAATTACGATAGATGAGACGGTACTAGGGTTTAAACCTACAAAATTTTCGGAGCCGGAAATACGTAATTTGCAGTGGGGAAGGAAAATTTCAGGCTTGAATCATTGCGAAATTATGGGAAGAGGTGGTTTAGTTGTTTTATTGGAGGAATAGTTTGTTCAAACAATTGGATTGAATATCGAACTTAGCAAATTACTTTTTTGTGATATGTGAGATTCCCCTTTTGTTATGTTGCAAGCTGGTAAATTCATGTCTTGAAAGAAAATGTATTTGTCAGAAAATAATTACTAATGAATGATGATATTATTATGAAAAAGAAATTTTTATCGTGTGCATTATTAGCTTACTTACTGTGTAGTTGTAATACCGGTGGCATACAATCATTCAATACGGATTATTTCCGTATCGATGTTGATTCGAAAGGATATATTGTAGGGATGTGGAACCGGACCAAGGGAAACCGGAATTTTAGTCCGGCAGACCAGCCGTCTCCATTGCTGACATTGTACAGCAGTCAGCAGAAATGTTATTATTATCCAACGAAAGCCAGCTTCAGTGGTGGTAAATACCGGCTGGAATATGAGAACGGCTCTGTGGCTACGGTAAAGATTGAAGAAAAAGACCGCTATTTCAAACTGACTTTGGAAGCGCTGGAGAACAGAGAAGGCATTGATGCCGTACAATGGGGAACCTACCATACTTCTATTTCGAATTTGTTCGGAGAAATCATTGGTGTGGCCAGAGATACAACCGAGCAGGTTAATTACAGTATCGGTGTGTTGGCACTGGACGACAATACCCTGGGTGGAACAGCCGATTTGCAGGGTGATGCAGCTCCATTTCAGTATGTCATCCATACTCCCGACAGCGTGAAGTATCCGTTGCCCGACAGTTTGCACGAGGGACAGATTTTTACATTGGGCGGAAATGGTATCAGTGATGTGGCTTTTTACTCGCATAAAGAACCGTATTACCGTATTCTTTACGGAAATGCCGCTCAGGTGGATGCTAAAGGTCAGATTTCGCTGAATTATTTTTCACGTGACAGGACCAAGCCGCGTGAGGTGCTGTATTCCTTGATTCCCAATATGCCGGCCAACACTCCTAACCATATCGAGGTGGAACCTGTACCGGGAGTGGATTATATAGGCTCTGCAGTAGCTTTGTGGGGAAGTCCGGACAGTATCGCCTTGATGGATGTGATTCAGGATATCGTGAAGCGCGAAGGACTGCCATATCCTACTGTGGATGGTAAATGGATTAAGGACCCTTCTGCTTATAAACCTGATGTGCTGACGTATGGAAACGAGTACGACAGTATTGTGTCGTATGCTTCACAACTGGGATTCAAGGCTATATCTGCCTACGACCAGGGTTTCTTGCGCCCCAATAGAAAAAATCAAGGCTATATAGATGGTAAGGATTTTTCGAACAAGCCGTTCAAAATGGCTTCTGGAAATCTTTCTCACAAGGAGTTTGCCCGAAAGGCTGCCGAGCGTAACCTCATGTTCGGACGTACCAATATCACCAATTCATTGGCTCCGGGTACAATGGATGTCTTCCCTGTTCCTAGTGACAGCTTGTGTTATCAGCAGAAACGTCTTTTGGTAAAGGCCATCAGTCCTACGGATACCATTATCGAGATAGATAATCCTGAACATCTGGAAGAAATTGCAAGCTGGGAAGGACATTGCGAAGAGTTGAACATGGTGAAAATTGGTGATGAGCTTATTCACTATTTAGGAGTGAGCAAGACGAAGCCTTATCGGCTGTTGAACGTAAAACGTGGTTATTGGGGTACTGAAAGTCAAAGTCATGAGGCAAACAGTGATGTGTACAAGCTCCAGGTTACCATTCGTTATGGCTATGAGGGAATTATTCCTAATTTAGGCTTACAGGATAAGATCGCCGAGTATTATGCTGAGGTTTGTAAGATTAACGGCATTAATTATTACGATTTCGACGGACAGGAATTCTTGTTCAATAATGGACATGGCTATTATTCTGCCAAACGTTTCTTCCGCAGAATGTTTGAGCATGCCCGCAGTCTGGGTGTTCCGTATATCCGCTTTACCGGAGCTACCTTGTCCGAAGGTTCATGGCACTATCAGAGTGTATGGAACGTAGGAGGCGGCAAGAACTTATACGATGCCGATACACGTGAATGGGGCAGCGCTACCAGTCAGGGAAAAGATTTGAGGGACGTGGCTTATGCCAATTTCTTCCCGACAACATTTGGTGGAAACTTTGAGATTACTGCGAAGTCCACAGTGGAACAGTATGAACATATTCAGGCTATTTCTGTCGGCTTCGGAACGACTTACAGCCTGAAACTGGGACAGCGTGATGTAGAAAGTTGTCCGCAGAAATATGCTATTTTCAAGGCTATTCGCACATGGGAGGATGCACGTGCTGCCGATGCGTTCCCGAACTCTATTAAAAAGATGCTTCAAAACCCGTCTTTGAGCTGGCGACTGGAAAAGAACAGTGACAATGCAGGATGGACACTCTATCAGATGGAAAACGGACAGAAAAGCCGTTCGTTCCAGTTGTTACCTAAACAGAAGTAATAGTTAATAATTTGAACTGCTATGAAAAGAAATATTCTGTTGATACCGTTGCTGGGGTGGGCTGCTGCCTCGCTCGCAGAAATTAATCCTACTGCAATACGCTGTGAAGTGGAGCCTGTATACGGTTACCGGACCGACAGCCTTCCCGGCCGTATGGTCTCGGTTTATTTGAAGGGTAAGGAACTGAAGGGAAAGCTCCGGATAGACGTGGCTTCGAAAAAAGGGCATGAAAAGAATTGGTATGATGTAAATGCAACCGATTCGGCAAGGCTGGAAGTTTTACTTCCGGCTGCCTTGCCTACCCATGAATCGTCTTCGGTTACTTTGACGATTCATTGTTCAGACAAGAAATACCAGCAGAAGCTTCAGGTTACTCCGATGCGTCATTGGACAGTATACTTGTATAACCATGCCCATGTGGATGTAGGGTATACGAATACACACCGGAATGTGGAGGCCTTGCATAAGAACAATGTGCTGGAGGGAATGAAACTTGGAACGGAAACCAAAGGACATGTAGAGGGGGCCCGTTTTGTCTGGAATCCTGAGGTGACATGGCCGGTTGAACGCTTGTGGAACGACCGGCCCGAAATGCGGGACGAGCTGATAGCAGCCATGAAAGACGGACGACTGGCGCTCGATGCCAGTTATCTGAATCTGAATACGAGTATCTGCCTGGATGAAGAGCTGTTTCATGTCTTCAAGTTCTCCAGAGAGATGCAGCGCAGAAGCGGACAGCCGATTGATGTCTTCCAACAGTTTGACATACCGGGCATTACATGGGGGCTGATTCCGGTGATGGCACAGGAAGGTATCAAGTACATCATATCATGGCCCAATACAGACCGTGGCGGGAATGCGCATGACGATTTGGATGGAAAGCCTTTCTGGTGGGTAGGTCCCGATGGGGTATCTAAGGTCTTGTTTTTTCAGCCCGGCAAGTATGCCAACAGCGGTTGTATGAGCAAGGGTGAGAAAACGGGACGTCCCTGGTTTGGTCAGCGTGACCAGACAAAAGTTCCGCTTCGGATTCAGATGGGCTCGGCCAATGTAGATTTTACCAGTCAGCTGGTGCAGTTGGAGAAAGAGGGCTATCCGTATGACTTTACCGTATTGTCGTGGTCGTTGTGGGACAATTGTCCGCTGGATGCAGATGTGCCTTATGCCGTACAGGAATGGAATTCCAAGTATGCCTATCCTAAAATCAAGATTTGCGGAGGACATGAAATCATGTCAATGATTGAGGAAAAGTATGGAAAAGACTTGCCGGTGGTTAAAGGTGATTATACCGAATATTGGACAGACGGACTGGGTACAGCTGCCCGTCTGACTGCCATGAACCGTAACGCCAAGGAGCGGGTTTCGCAGGCCGAAACACTCTGGTCGATGCTGGCCGACGGACATGCGGCTCCTCGGGAGGAGATGGACGAGGCTTGGAGATACATCATCTTGGGGTCTGAGCATACATGGTGTTTCGAAAATCCTTCTGAACCGTTTTTTCAGGAAGCTATCTGGAAAGTCAAGCAGTCGTACTTCCATGAGGCAGAGGACCGCTCTATTATGGTGCTGGATGAGGCTCTTGCTCCGGCAACCGATAAGTCGGACGGTGGACTGGGACCTAAGGAAGGGCCTTCTGACGGAGGGGTTGCAGTATTCAATACGCATACCTGGAAGCAGGATGGCATCGTGACATTGTCGGCTAAAGAAAGCAGTAAGGGGGATCGTGTGGTCGACGGACAGGGAAATGCTGTCTTGTCTCAGCGATTGTCTACCGGCGAACTGGTCTTCCTGGCCAAGGATGTACCGGCCTTGGGATCTACTCATTTCAGAGTGATGAAGGGAGCTGCTGTTCAGGAAGGAGGCTGCTCTGTTCAGGGTACTACACTCGAAAATGAGTTCCTGCAAGTCCGCCTGGATGAGAAAACCGGTAATATAGTTTCGGTACAGAGAAAAGGAGAAGCATACAACTATATCGATACTTCGGTAGATGGCGGTGCCAATTCGTTTGCCTGGCTCCCGGCCAACAAGGATTTGCCACATGCCGATACGGTAACCGCAGTGTCTGTTGTCGAGAAGGGTCCGTTGGTAGTAGAATTGAGGGTGGACTCAAAAGCCAAAGGATGTCGCAGTGTGTCGCGTTCGGTAAGACTGGTATCCGGACTTCCTTGGGTTGAAATCTCGAACACGGTAGACAAGTTGCCTTGGGAAGAGAAAGACGGTATCCATTTTGGCTTTGGTTTCAATATTCCTCAGTCTACAACGAAAGTCGATATTCCATGGGGAGTAATGGAAGTAGAAAAAGACCAGTGGAAACAGGGAAACCGCAACTGGCTGACGCTGCAGCGCTGGCTGGATGTTTCGAACCAGACGCATGGTGTAACCTGGTGTTCGTTGGATGCTCCGTTGTTCGAGTACGGAAACCGTTGGGCCAACATTGCTTTGGGCTGGGGTGGACAAGGACCGTGGCAGAAAAAACTGGCAGCCAGCTCTGCCATTTACTCGTGGGTGATGAATAATCACTGGCATACCAATTTCCCGACTACGCAGGAAGGTCCCGTAACTTTCCGTTACCGTATGTATCCGCATAGCAGATTTGATATTGTCGATTCCAATCGCTTCGGACTGGAACAGGCGCAGCCTTTGGTGCATGTGGTGGCAGGCAAAGACCCGAAACTGTCTCCGGTTCTGGCTATTGATAATGAACGGGTATATGCTACCGTCCTGAAATCGACAGCCCGTGACAACGAGATGATTGTCCGTCTGCGTTCTGTTTCCTATAAGGAAGAGACACTGACGCTGACTTATCCAGCCAGACAGCCGTCTAAGGTACGCATCTGTAATTTAGAGGAGATACCGGGTGAGGAAATACGTGGAGCTTTTGCCATCCGGCCTTATGGACAGATGACTTTGAAAATCGAATTTTAATCTGATAATAATATGAGTATATGAAAAAAATAGGATTTTTGGCCGGTTTGTTATTCATCGGCTTGCTGTGTGAAGCCCAGAGTTGGTTGCCCGCTATCCGTGAGGCAAAGTCGTCCTGTCGTTTGCTGGAATGTACTTATCAGGATTCCAAACTGGTGAACTGTATTACTGCGGGCAGCACCTGGCAGGCAGACCGGCAGGTTACCGAGCGGGATGGCAGCACGGTATACACCTTTACTTTTACGGCGCAGCGGGATATGGAGAATGCCGGAGTGGCTGTGGCTTTTGATGAACCGGGATGGAGCAGTGATAATTATGTGATGATTCCTGCGTCCGTGTATAACGGAAACCGCCAGCGCATTGTCAATCGTAATTATGCGACCGGACTGGATAAGACAGATTATTATCGGAAAGATTTGGCGCTGACTTCTAACCCGATTCCTCAGTTGTCGCCCGAGTTTGGAGCGGCGTCCCGATTGGAGGTGCTGGTGAACAACACCACTACACCTGCTATGGTGTATCTGAACAGGGCACAGGACAAGGGGACTATTCTGCTGACAGATCAGGGAATCGACTGGAACGGCCAGGTGCTGGACCATGGACTGATTGTAGAGGAAAGTCGCGACCGCTCGGAAGCGTCTTTCGTAATCAGTGCCCCGGGAGTACGTGAAAAGAAACCGGAGTTTATTGGTTTCAGTAAGAGCCCCGACCGGGGAGTGTCTGTGAAAAAAGGAGACAAAATCGTTGTCCGTGTTACAAAGATTGATTTCCTTTGTAAAGATGTTCCTGCTTTGCTCGATAAGTTTATGCAATACCGCAAGACACACATCCAATGTGCGGAGCCGCGTAATCTGATGCCGATGAGTGAGGTGCTTGCCCGGATGGTGAAAAATATTGACGAACGCTATTATACAGGTGGACAGTGGGAGTTTTATTGTCCTGAGAATGCCGACTGGATGTCGTATGGCTGGGTCGGTGGCCTGATGAATACGTATCCCATGCTGGGCTTGGGTGATGCCGAGCACGAGCGCAGAGTGGTAAATACCTTCGATTTTGCCTTGCCGCGTGCAAAAGGAAAAAGCGGATATTATTACGATGTGCTGGGTGCCGATGGCAACGTGCTGTACCGGGATGCTGCTGCTCATCAAAAAGGAATCGGGTTGACACGTAAGAATGCCGATATCCTGTATTGGATGGTGAAGCAGTTCATGCTGCTGGAGTTACAAGGAAAGCAAGCTGTAATCCGTCCGATGTGGAAAGAACAGGTCCGGCTGTTGGCTGATGCTTTTGTCAATACATGGAAAAAACATCATACGTGGGGTAATTACATCGATGTGGAATCGGGCGACATTGCTGTTTATAACACGACAGGAGGAGCCATGGCAGTAGCCGGTTTGGCTTTGGCATCCCGTTATTTCGAGTGCCCGGAATATTTGCAGGTGGCTCGTGAGGCAGCCGCAGATTATTATACAGGTTTTGCACTGACCGGATTTACTTCGGGCGGTTGCGGTGATATTTTGCAGAATGCCGACTCGGAAACATCGATTGCACTGACTACTTCGCTGATCACCTTGTATGAGACGACCGGCGAGGCGGTATACCTGAAGCAAGCCAAGGATTTGGCCAACCTGTGCGCTACATGGACGGTATCATTCTTTTACCGTTTGCCGGAAAGTACACCGTTGGCAAAACTGGGTGCCAACCTTACCGGAGCTGTATGGGCCAGTACGCAGAACAAGCACGGAGCTCCAGGGTTCTGTACGCAGTCGGGCGATGCCTTGTTCAAGATATATCGTGCTACGGGAGATAAGTTGTATGCCGACTTGTTGCGCGATGTGATACATGCCCATGCCGAGGGAGTACAGCCGAATGGTAAAATTACGGAACGTCTGACGTATTGTGATGCCGATAGCAGGGGTTCACGGGGTGACGGTGGAAAGACCGGATGGAATGAAACCAATGGAGCCATGATGGCCATGGAGATTCCAGGCATTTATGTACGGACCGATTTGCAGCAGGTCTATGTGTTCGACCATGTGGTAGCCGAAATTGTAAAACAAGACAAGCGTGAAACGGTACTGAGAGTGACAAACCCGACAGCGTATGATGCCGTGGTGACCGTATTGGCCGAAAATGCCGGACAGGCAGCAAGACCTTTGGGGGATAATTCCTTTTTGACCTGGAATGAAAAGGTTAAGGTAAGAGCTGGCAAAACTGTAACTTACAAAATCAGAAATTAATTTGGTAAAATTATCTTATAAATACAGTATATGAAAAACAAAATTATCAC
>USQO01000077.1 GCA_900556845.1 uncultured Bacteroides sp.
CAAGGCATGGCATTGATCATTGTGCTCCTGCATGGTACCGATGAGAGTGCGTACCGCTTCCGGTTCTTTGTCCTGTCCGAAAAATATTTCCTGCAACAGACGCGCTGTTATAGGCTGGTTCTGTTCTTCCAGCTCACAAAAAATCTGATGTAATTTAATTCTCGCATTTTCGATATAGGCATTCAGATCACATGATTTGCGGCTTTTGCCTCTGGCAGATTCCTTAGCCTGACTCCAGAGAGACGGGTCAATGCTTTTGCGGATGTTGTTTTCAACTCGCGTACCATCTACAGTGATACGCATACAAACGGATGCTTCTCCGTTTTTCAGCAGCTTGGTCTTCTTCAAGAAGAAAAGCACATTGAATGAACTTCTTTTCATTTTTCCTACAGTTTTTAGTTTGGACAAAAGTAGGAAACCGACCACGTTATCTTGATACGCAAAACATTGCAAATCAGCGAGAAAGGCTCTAATTCGGTGGAGATTTTTGCTCCACCTTTTATCTCCACCTTTTGCTCCACCTCAAACGGTAATATTTTGCCGTTTTTTGCGTGCTTGGGGAAAACAAAAAATCCCGATTTCGCTTGGAAATCAGGATTTTACTGTCTTTTGCTTTTCTTCAAAGTGGTGCCACCAGGAATCGAACCGGGGACACAAGGATTTTCAGTCCTTTGCTCTACCAACTGAGCTATGGCACCAATTTGCATCGTTATCTCTCGATTGCGGTGCAAAGGTAGTGTTTATTTTTGAATCTCCAAACTTTTTTAAATAAAAAAATCCGCAAAAACTTATTTTTTTTGCGGATTTTGTAATCTCAGCTCCAATTCTGGATAAAGATCAAGCGTTTTCTTCACGAAGAGGATTCCAACCTTGAGCTTTTAATTCTAACTCATTTCCGTCACGAGTAACCAGCGCACATCCCAACTCCTCTTTTGTTATATGGCCTATTACCTTCACACCCGGAATCTGACTTACATCTTCATGCGCAGTCAAAGGAACAGTGAAAAGCAATTCATAGTCCTCTCCCCCGTTCAATGCACAAGTCGTAAGGTTCATATTAAACTCCTCGGCCATAACAGCAGTCTGATAGTCGATAGGAATACGTTCTTCGTACACACGGCATCCGGTTTTACTCTGTGAGCAAATATGCATCAACTCAGACGACAGACCATCCGAAATATCCATCATGGCAGTAGGACGAATACCTTTTTCTGCCAATTTTTCTATAATATCCCGACGTGCTTCTGGTTTAAGAATACGCTCCAAAAGATATTCTTTTCCAGCGAAATCCGGCTGCACTTCTTTTTCTCCCTGAAAAACAGCCTTCTCACGTTCAAGCAACTGCAGTCCCATATAAGCAGCCCCCAAGTCACCTGTCACACATATCAAATCTGTATCTTTAGCTCCGTTACGATATACTACATTTTCTTTAGACGCTTCACCTATACACGTAATTGAAATGGCTAATCCTGTAACAGAAGAAGTCGTATCACCACCTACGATATCAACATGGTGCTGTTCACAAGCCAAGCGAAGACCATCATAGAATTGTTCCAAATCTTCAATACAGAAACGTTTAGATACAGCCAGCGAAACGGTTATCTGCTTAGGCATTCCGTTCATTGCATAAATATCAGAAAAGTTCACCATAGCCGACTTATACCCTAAGTGTTTCAAAGGAGTATAAACCAAATCAAAATGAACTCCCTCCATCAAAAGATCAGTTGTCACCAGGACTTGTTTATCAGGGTACTCCAATACAGCCGCATCATCACCTATACCATAGCAACTCTGCTTGTTCTCCAGACGAATATCCTGAGTAAGGTGTTTTATTAGGCCAAATTCACCCAATGTAGAAATTTCTGTTCTTTTTCCTTCGTACATAAATCACGCTTTGTTTATCAGTTCTCTCATTATAGTTGTCATGCGAGGTTGTGCGGCATCAGCAGCTTTCTGTACCTCCTCGTGAGATACTTCCACGATTTTTCCTTCCACGCCTAAATCAGTAATCACCGAAATGCCAAATACCTTTATACCACAATGGTTAGCGACAATTACCTCAGGTACTGTAGACATACCTACAGCATCGGCTCCTAAGATACGGAACATCTTATATTCAGAAGGTGTTTCAAATGTAGGCCCCTGTGTTCCGATATAAACACCCTGACGCACACAAATTCCTTTTTCAGCTGCAATCTCCAGCGCCTGAGCAATAAGCTTCTTAGAATAAGCCTCACTCATATCCGGGAACCGAGGACCGTATTCAATATTTTTTCCACGCAGTGGATGTTCGGGGAAAAAGTTAATATGGTCAGTGATAATCATCAAATCACCAATCTCAAAATCCGGATTCGTGCCACCAGCCGCATTGGAAACGAAAAGTGTTTTAATGCCCAGCTCACGCATAACACGTACAGGGAACGTTACTTCTTTCATAGAATAGCCTTCATAAAAATGAAAACGGCCCTGCATAGCCATAATATCCTTATCCCCCAGCTTACCGAAAATCAGCTTTCCACTATGACCTTCGACTGTTGACACTGGAAAATTAGGAATATCAGCATAGTTTATTTCGTATTTATCGGTTATTTCGTGTACCAAACTTCCTAAACCTGTTCCCAAAATAATAGCGGTTTCGGGATGAGTGTGCATTTTTGCTTTAAGATAAGCTGCTGTTTCTTGAATTTTCTCTAACATACTCAATAATTTTCTGGTTAAACAATGTTTGTTGTCCATCAAGGAATTGCACTTCCACCGGAAGTACATATATGTAAGGTTTTAATTTTTCAGGCAATTGCGGATGTGCAATCAGACGCGCCGCATCTTTCTCAGTTGTAATCAAGATGCGTTCTCCCTCCGGCAATTGCTGGAAGGCAAGAGCCATCTGCTGCATATCTCTTTCCGTAAAATTATGATGATCAGGAAAGGTAACCGGATGAATGTTAGGCGTATAGTGTTTCAAATCATCAATAAGCCGCACCGGTGAGGCTATTCCTGTAACCAAAAGTACCTGCTTGTCTGTCTGCAATGAATCCAAATCACATTCTACATTGTCTGTAAAAAGAGAACGTAATTTTCCATATTTCAATGTCGTAAAATACAACTGCTGCCCAGCAGAAAGTGCCAGTTCCTTACGGATACACTCTTGCTGTGCAAACGTAAGATTTTCCGGACACTTGGAAACAATCACAATTGCAGCTCTACTCTTTCCCAAAGCTGATTCCCGCAAACGGCCAGCCGGCAGCAAGCAATCGCGTGTAAACAGACGGTTATAATCAGTCAGCAATATAGCTAGTCCAGGCTTTACATACCGATGTTGATAAGCATCATCCAACAGGAACACTTGAGGAGCAGGCTGTACCCTTTGTATCAAGCAGTCAATGCCATGACAGCGGTCTGCATCGACTGCCACTCGCACTGCCGGATATTTACGAGCCATCTGAAAAGGCTCGTCACCAATTTCATCCATAGTCAAATTCGCTCCAGCCAGCCGAAAACCTTTACTCTTACGCTTATATCCCCTACTCAATACAGCAAGGTTATAATGCGGCTGCAAAAGACGGATTAGATATTCTGTATGTGGTGTTTTTCCTGTCCCTCCCACAGCAAGATTACCTATAACAATAACAGGAACCGGGAATTTGCGGGATTTAAGCCAGTGCCAGTCAAACAGTTTATTCCTTAAATAAAGAACCAATCCGTAAAGCCATGCAAAAGGCAGCAAAGCGTAATAAATTTTAGGACTCCGACTCATATCAGCGTATATTCAAGTCAAACGGCATACGGGCCTGAATCTGATCCATCTGTTCTACCTGACGGAGTAACTGTACTCCATTATAATAAGAGCCAAATACTTGCTCGGCTTTACTATTAATATAGCGTTCTGGAGCCACATTCATAATGCCCGACAAGAAGCCTTCTTTCTCCGGATAACTTAACACTGTGTAATGCTCTACACCAGCACGCTCTACAGCAACTTCAGTTGCACGAGCCAGTCCTCCCAACTCGTCTACCAATCCCAATTCTAATGCGGCACGACCAGTCCAAACACGTCCTTCAGCTACTTTTTCTATATCTTGCGGACTCATTTTACGACCTGCTGCACAGCGATTTATAAAAAGTTTATACCCATTTTCAATGTAATTCTGCATCAATGTGCGTTCATCGGCCGAAAAAGGACGGTTCAAACTGCCGAAATCCGACATCTGATTCGTCTTAACAACATCAAAATGAAGCCCCAATTTATCTGTAAGCAAACCTTCCATATTGGGAATCATACCGAATATACCTATAGAACCTGTCAATGTAGTAGGCTCAGCCACAATATAATCGGCAGCACACGACATATAATATCCGCCAGATGCAGCATAGTCACCCATCGAAACAATCACAGGTTTTTCAGCTTTAAGCAAATTCACTTCACGCCACATCTGCTCAGAACCATACGCACTTCCACCCGGAGAATTCACACGGAGCACCACCGCCTTGACATGCTCGTTTTCACGCAATTTACGCAAATCGTTGACAACTTTTGCTGAACTGATACCTTCCATAGAAGCAGATGATGGGTTATCAATTTCTCCAAAAGCATAATATACAGCAATAATATTACCACTCTTATCCTTCGGTACATTCTGCTTAACATGAATCATATCTTCCAGTGTAAGCGTTTCCAGTTTATCATCTTCATCCGTATCAGTAAGCTTTTTCAGATAAGCCAACACTCCATCTTGATACAACAGCGTATCGGCCAAATGATTCTGGATATAAGTTTCAACCGGCTGCAAATCCATAACACGGTCTGCATAAGCATTTAAAGAATCAGCAGGTATGTTTCTGGATACCGAAATATCGTTTACCAATTGCCCCCAGATAGAACCTAAAAAAGCAGTTACCTGCTCACGGTTTGCCGGACTCATTTCGGTAGCAATGAACGGTTCTACAGCCGATTTATAAGTACCAACTTTAAATATCTGCATTTCTACCCCCACCTTTGCAAGCAAATCTTTAAAGAATACCAGCTGCGAAGAAAGGCCATGCCATGAAATGGCTCCCGACGGATTGACTATCACTTTATCGGCCACACTTGCCAAATAATACATTCCGGCAGTATATTGGTCGGCATAAGCGACCAAAAATTTACCGCTCTCCTTAAAGTCAACCAATGCATCACGAATCTCTTGTAAGGATGCAAACGAAGTTACCAAAAAAGAAGGATTAAAATAGATACCGGAAATATCCTTATGCTCTTTTGCCTTTCGAATAGAAGACAAAACATCATCCAACCCTATATTGCTGAAGTTATCACTCAGCAAATTATCCAAAGGAGTAGATGTAGACCGCTCAGACAAATTCCCCTTCAACTGCAAGACAAAAACCGAATTTTTCTTTACACTTGTTTCCGCCTGAGAGGCAGACAAGAAACCAGCCAATGACACAATGCCTAAAATAGACATTACGATACCCGTAACCATAAGTCCTACTATAGTTGCCAGGGTATATTTCAGAAAATCTTTCATAAAAACAAAAATTATATTTATAACAAAAATAATAGATTGAAGCGAATATTCAAAAGATTGGATTAACTTTTGACATATACGCATATTTCATACATACATACATTGTTTTTTTAACAGAAAATCAGCACCTTTGCAATGAGAAACCAATTTTATTCAGAATGAAAAAATTATTATCGCTTCCACCCAATCTTGTGGAATGTTTCTACGACATAGAAAAGGCAGACCGCAAGGAATGGTTTTGTACTTCGGACCCCATTGGCAGTAAACTGGGTTCCGGAGGAGGTACAACTTGGCTATTACAGGCATGCCAGCAAGCTGATAACGTTGCGGACTTCGGTGAATGGCTGAGCCAGGAAAAAAGAATACTGCTCCATGCCGGCGGCCAAAGCAGACGTCTCCCAGGCTATGCCCCCTCGGGAAAGATACTTACTCCTATACCTGTGTTCAGATGGGGAAAAGGACAGAAGCTCACACAAAATCTGTTATCTCTGCAGCTCCCTCTTTACGAACAGATTATGCAGAAAGCACCGGCTTCACTCCACACATTAATAGCAAGTGGCGATGTTTATATACGTGCAGAAAAACCGCTGCAGGAAATACCAGAAGCTGATGTAGTATGCTACGGATTATGGGTAGATCCTAATTTGGCTAAAAACCACGGAGTTTTTGTTTCATCACGACAAAATCCGGACCAGTTGGATTTCATGCTGCAAAAACCATCTGTAGAAGAGTTAGGGGGACTGATGCAGGACTATCTGTTCCTGATGGATATCGGTATCTGGCTGCTTAGCGACAAAGCGATAAAACTGATGGCAGAACGCTCCATGAAAGACGGAAAACTGTCTTTCTATGATATGTATTCGGAATTTGGACTGGCTTTGGGAAAACATCCTCGCATAGAAGACAAAGAACTCAACAGCCTCAGCGTTGCTATCCTGCCACTGCCGGGAGGTGAATTCTATCATTATGGAACTAGTCGGGAAATGATTTCATCTACTTTGGCAGTACAGAATCTGGTGAACGACCAGCGAGCTATCATGCATCGTAAAGTAAAGCCTCATCCGGCAATGTTCATACAGAATGCTGTAGTCGTAAACAAATTAACTGCAGAAAATGCAGAAACATGGATTGAAAACAGCTATATTGGAAAAGGATGGAAGCTACATAACAAAAATATAATCACAGGTGTTCCTGTGAACGAATGGCAGATAGAAGTACCGGCCGGAGTTTGTATTGACGTAGTTCCTCTGGAAGAAAAAGCATATATTGCCCGTCCGTACGGTTTCAACGATGCCTTTAAAGGTGCACTGGCCGATGAAAAAGTTACTTACCAGGGCATTCCCGCAAAAGAATGGCTGGCAGTACGAGGGCTGAAACCGGAAGACATCGAACTGAACCATGACTTACAGGCAGCACGTATTTTCCCTGTCAGCGAATCAATCGAAGAGCTGGGACTGGCGATGCGATGGATGACCAGTGAGCCGGAACTGGAAAGCGGAAAGGAAATCTGGACGAAAGCACGCAAGATGTCAGCCGATGAAATCTCGGCATACGCAAACCTGCGCAGACTGGCAGCACAGCGTGAAAATTTCCGTAATGAAAACTGGGTAGAACTGGCCAAAAACTATGAACAGAGTGTATTCTACCAGCTCAACTTGCAAGAAGCTGCCGAAGCTTATGCCCAACACAACCTCCCCCTTCCGGCTGCATTAAACGAAAAAGCACCGCTCATGACAAAAGTAAACGATGCCATGTTCCGTGCAAGAATAAGCCAGCTCAAAGGCGAAGACTTCAAAGCACAGGAAGAAAAAGCATTCGGCCTGATGCGTGAAGGACTTATTAATACAGTAAACAAGCAACAGACTCCTCGTCTCTCTGTCTATGCAGACCAGATTGTATGGGGAAGAAGTCCGGTGCGCATTGACTTGGCAGGTGGCTGGACAGACACTCCTCCGTTCTGCCTGAATGAAGGAGGCAATGTCGTAAATCTGGCTATCGAACTTAACGGACAACCGCCTTTACAGGTTTATTTAAAGCCCTGTAAAGAATATAAAGTGATTTTACGTTCCATCGACCTGGGCGCTATGGAAGTCGTAACCACTTACCAGGAATTACGTGATTTTGCCAAAGTTGGTTCACCTTTCTCCATACCTAAGGCTGCTTTGGTATTAGGAGGATTCGACCCAGAGTTCTCTACAGAGAAGTTCGCTTCACTGGAAGAACAGTTGAAAGCCTTCGGAGCAGGTATTGAGGTTACATTGCTTTCTGCTATCCCAGCAGGTTCCGGACTGGGCACCAGCTCTATCCTGGCTTCTACAGTGCTGGGAGCCATGAGCGATTTCTGTGGTCTGGGTTGGGACAAACAAGAGATATGCAACCGCACGCTGATATTGGAACAGTTGCTTACTACAGGAGGAGGCTGGCAAGACCAATATGGAGGTGTTCTGCAAGGTGTAAAACTATTACAGACACAACCTGGATGGAGCCAGCACCCGGTAGTAAGATGGATGCCAGACTTCCTGTTTACAGCCCCGGAATACAGAAAATGCCATTTATTGTATTATACCGGTATTACCCGAACTGCAAAAGGCATTTTGGCAGAAATCGTTCGAGGTATGTTCCTCAATTCGACTACGCATCTGAATCTTCTGAACCAGATGAAAGCACATGCACTAGAATTGCATGACGCCATCCAGCTGGGCAATTTCGAGAAAATGGGACAACTGGTAAGAAAGACATGGGAACAAAATCAGTTACTGGATGCTGGAACAAATCCAGCTACAGTCCAGGCGATAACCCGCCAGATAGATGATTTATGTTTGGGTTACAAATTGCCAGGTGCCGGTGGTGGCGGTTATTTATATATGATAGCCAAAGACCCTGAAGCTGCCGGAAGAATCAAACAGCAACTGTTACAGAATCCGCCTAACAATTGTGCCCGATTCGTAGAAATGAGCTTGTCTGACAAAGGTTTACAAACCAGCAGAAGCTGATTTAGCGACAGCGAATAAGTATAAAAGACAAAAATCTCCCGCTTTCATGGTTTAATCACGAAAGCGGGAAATTTATTTATACCCAAGAGAATACTTGATATTACTTATTACGGGTAACTGTATAAATTACTTTACCCTCTTTATTAATCATATGAAGATTCAGTACTTTCTTGTCGGCAGAAATAAGAGAATAGCCCGTATCACTGCTACAGAATTTTGTGCCATCCACAGGTTTTACTTTTCTGCTCAGCGAACCGGAAGTATTTACTACATAATCAATGTTACTTCCTGTTTTTCTGATGTGCTGGAAATTATGGATATGGCCACACAAATACATATCTACATTAGCATGTTTGCGCAAAATGGAATCAAGTCTCTTCTGCAAATCCAGTCTTTCAGAATCATCTTTGCCCGTTTCTGCAAAAATAGGATGATGACCTACTACCAAAACCCAGTCTTCTTTAGCCGCACTCAAAACAGAATCTACCCAATTAAGCTGTTTATTCATATCCTGCTTACAAGCATCCGGATATTTTTCGGTATCTTCACGATATTTGTCAAGCAAAGGGGCTGTATCTACCATTACAAAGCGTACGGTAACCCCGTCGTTTTCCATCGCAAAAGTATAATAGCGACTGGGAACATTCCATCTGGCACTTACTTTGCTATAATCGATAACAGCCTGCGTATTTCCACGATACTCATGATTACCAAGAATGGCATACCATGGAATCATCAGCTCCGGATGACTGTAAATAAGTTCATAATTCGTCATCCACAACGGGTCGTTCACACTACGAACCCCCTCAAAATGATGCACATCGCCTGCAGCAACAACACATTCTATATCCACATTCTCGGCCATATTTCCCATCAGCTCAGCAATAGGCTTCTGGTCATAATAGCCGTTTCTGCCCAAATCGTTCGCAAGATAAAAGTTCAAAGGTTTTTCTAAAGCCTTCCACGCATCAGGAGTTTGAGCAAAAGATACAGAAACGGTAAAAAGGGCTAAACCCAAAGCGAAAATATTTTTTCTAAGCGAAAACATAATAATAAACAAATTAAAGAGTTAATAATCAAAGTGTTTGTTCTATTTCTACAAAAGTAGAACCTAAATCTGAAAAGATTCTGGATCATTGTTACGACAGGTACAATAAGCCAGAATCTTCTTCAGTATATACACCTATAATACAACTGTCTCTTATACACATCTGACGCTGCCGACGATAAGGCTC
>USQO01000078.1 GCA_900556845.1 uncultured Bacteroides sp.
TATCAAAACCTTTTGTTACATTTGCATCAATTCCAGTGAATTATAGAGTTAACAAACTGGAAGGACATAATTAACGAAAGGTGTTATTGAAATTATCTTCTGTTTCTTAGATTCTCGCAAAATTTAAAAACGGTACGAAGATGATAGCAATAGCACCCACGCTTGATATATACCTACCTTATGTTTGTAAGGTTTCTATATACCGTTTGGTGTGGGGCTATTGTTTTATCCGTACCAAAAGGCAATGCGAGAAGCCCAAGAAACAGGATAAGACAAATATAGCTCCACACCTTATTTATTTATAGCTTATTCAAGGGAGCAGGTAGGCATAATTAACTTTCAAAATGAATGCATTTAAGCTATTAACAATCTCATTATTGGTTACATTGAATATAGGCTTTTATTCTTGCACTTCACAAGATTCTGATTCAATAATTGGTACATGGAAAGAATACAGAGACAACTCTGATGATTATTTACTATCTACATGGAAATTTAATGAAGATGGGAGTGGATTATTTACAGTACAAGGAATGACTAATACACAGAAAGTTAGTTTTACTTGGGAAAATACAAATTCTTCCACTATCACAATAAACATGAATGGAGAAACCTCTACCTTAGAACTTAACAATGGATTATTAATTGAAAATAGTGCTTTTGGAAGCGTGGTTTATAAAAAACAATGAATATGGGAAAATCAACATGGATTATTATTGGGCTTATCCTATATTTTATAGGTGGATGGATTGCCAAAGATATTATACTCTCAATGATAGGGATAACAGGAGAAACAACTTTAGGAGAAATAACTTTCTATGAATGTTTAACTTATTCTATCATTGCAGCCATTTTTTCTTTAGTAGCTTCATCATATAGTCCTAACAAAAATGAAGACCCTAAAGGGTTTATTTGGCTTATTGCCATAACAATAGTAACAATATTAATAAAAGAGATACCTTTATCAGTAGGGCTTATTGCATTATACAATATTGTTAATATAGCCGCTATCATTCTATCAGTATCAACAAATAAAAACATTAAATAATTAATTATGTGGATTTGGATTATTATCATTGCAATTATTATTGGAGCTATTTGGGGAGCTTCAAGTTCTAAGGATGGAGAAAGAGGTGCTGGCGCTTTTTCTGGTGCACTTATGGGTGGAATGGGATGTGGATATGTTTTATTCCAAATATTTATATGGGGGGCAGGAATAATAATTGTACTATGGCTATTTAGTAATTTATTTGGATGATTTATGAAAAAATTAATGACCCTTTTCGCATTATTAATATCTCTCTGTTCTGTAAGTGCGCAAACTTATAAATATTACACAAATAGTTTCGCTTATAAATATTATGAAAATAATAGATGGTCAGACTGGAGCGATTGGCAAGATTCACATATGCTTGTAGTTACTAGTTTAGATAGGAATATCATAAATATATATAGTGAAACAATGCAAGAATATGACATTTATGAATATAACGGAGAAGAAAATGATAGAGATGGCGGTACATCACTTTTATTTAATTGTGTAAATAAAGATGGACTACGCTGCCAAATTCGACTTAGAGTACAATCTGATGGAAGTAAACAACTTTACGTAGATTTCAGTGATTTCATGTGGGTTTACGGATTAGAAGAACGATAAATTTTTACTTTAGATGAAAAGATTTTTATTTATATTGTTTTTATTAGTTTGTTTTGGTCCTACTTGGGGACAGACTTATTTTAGTTTTTGTAAACTAATCAATGGTTATTGGGGACAGTGGGAAAATTCTAATCCTTATACATATATGCAAGGAGGATACTTATTACAAGGTACTTATGATGAGTTTATTATATATGAAAAAGGCAAACATCCTTCCCAATATATAATGAAAGTCAAACTATTTGCAATGAGAATAGAAGAAGACAAAAAAAAGAAAAAGAAAAGAATAAAATCAGGAGAATGGTACCAATATACAGGGAGTGTAGAATATTATACCAAAGATGTGCTTGAACGATTTAACGATATAATACAACAATGGCCTTATACTTCAGATACTTCTAACGGCAAGCGACATACTGTTGCTGCAACCATAAAAATACAACCATATAAAAAGAAACCAGAAGTTTATAATATATTCTTTGAGAATCTAGGAATAGGAATACAACTAAGTCAATAAAACTTCGGAACTAAAAGCTTTATCTGGACAAGCCATAAAACTAATGGAAGTCCAGATAAAGTTGTTTTAAAGCCATTGCAAAATTAGAAAAAGTGAAACTACTAAAATACTGTACAGACTGGAAAGCTATCTATATTATATGGATATTGAGTTTTATCCTTATAAGTAAACCATTACCCTACTATGATGAATATCTACTAAAGCAATATGAGATTTCATGGTGGATTATTGGAGCACTTATAACAGGCATGGCTATATATCATATCATCCAAAAGAACTGGATGCAAAGCCTACTTTTGTTGCTTCTGTTCATAGTTCCTAAACTATTGGTAATGGTTGGTAATAATGTCAGTTCATTTATTTTTCAATTATTTGGAATATGAGATTCTTGGAAGATATAAAAATACCTGTTTGTCTATCAATGGGCATTTGTGCGGTCAGAGCATTTATACATAGTTTGATAACAGAAGAAGAAAGATATAGCCGTTTATACAATTCCATCTTCAAGGAAAGACTGGAATGCATTAATACCATAGAAAACTGGCTGTTAATAGTTAGCATATTAATACTTATACCATCCCTTGTTTACAACATCAAGAAGAAAAGAGTAAAGAATTACTGTTTGCTACTCATATTAATAGCTTTAGTGATTCCTTGGATTTCATCTGTTTATTGTTTTAAATGAGATAGCATTTGAGCCTAAAAAACTCTTATGCTGTTTTTCTTTTATAGAGCTACTACATTTTTAGGAAATATCCAGATTATAAGCCCCATGAAATAAAATGTTGTAGCATATCTAAAATAGGGAAATAAGGAAAAAGTCAAACAATTACAGAAGGAAGCAATATAATATAGTTCTAAACCTCTAAATATCTTTATGTTACAATTCATATTATAAGACTGCAAGTTTGTTCTTCATTTAAAGAATGCCTATCTTTGTACAAGAGCTACTTGTACACAAGTAACTTAAAAAGAGATTTTTTACTTCATTACTAACCATTCTTGATTATTGGCTGTAAAAGTCAACCAGAAAGTCAACCAAGGAACAAGAAGAAAAGAGATAGCATTGGTTTTCAATGATATACAGACGTTAGAGTACGCGTCTGGGGGGCGTGTGGTCGCTGGTTCGAATCCAGTCACCCCGACTGGTGAAAAGCATTAATAATCATCTGATTATCAATGCTTTTTATTTTTAGTAACACCATTGTAGACCACTGTTTAATTGGTAAAATTAAACCTGCAATCAAACCAAAATTCTTATGGAAACTACAATTTCAGAGATTTACTACAAAAGTAAGACCCTAGCAAATGGAGAACTCGGTATATTTTCCCCTCCTCAAAAAAATGACGCATGTTCATCATTATAATGAGAAACATGCATCATTAAAATAACAAACACGCGTCATTTATATGAAAAAGCAAAAACTTACCGTTTGCGCTGCGGACGTTCCTGCTTCATCTTCTCATAAGCAGTCTTCTGCTCATCCGTCAACAACGAAACGATTTTCTTGTCGACCTCTTGCATAGCTGCTTTACGCTCCTCGCGCGACAAATCTTGCTTCAATGCATCCGTATAAAGTGCTACAATCTGTTTTTCCTGTTCATCTGTCAGATTCAGCTTCTGGTCCAGTTTTTCCACCATCTGTTCAGGGGTACGTGCATTGCCTCCTCTACGCTGCGCAGCAACATACTGCACACTCCATAAGCCCATCAGGGCTAAAAAAAGAATCTTTTTCATCCGTTCTGTTTTTTATTAAAGTTAAAAGTTATCGGATAGTATATACAAAACTCAACATTACATAAGGTTCCAGTACGTTACTGTTTACATAATCGTAATAGTTGCTGCCTGTGCGGTGTGTAAAGGCTTGGTTCTGCTTCAGTACATCAAAAGCCTCAACACGTATCTCGGCTGCATCGTTCTTCAGGAATTTCTTGCCCAGCGACAGATTCCACAGAAAGTAATCGTCGGTACCTGCATCCAGTCCGGTGTAACCGATATAATTGAAGGTACTGCGGAAAGTCATTCCCCAGAAAAAGGTCCATCCCAGTTTGGCCGAAGCGGTGTGGGTGATGTAGTCACTGCCCGAAGCAGTGTTCAGCGAGCTGAACATCTTGTTGATTCCAGCCGAATAGGATGCTGTGAAATCCAGATTCTTGCTGATATTGCTTCCCACAATGACTTTCGGAATAAGATTCAGCTCACGGGTCTTGCTTTCTATACCGTCGAAAATTGTCGGTACGTTGGCATAATTGGCCGACAGGCTGATATTTACATTACTGCGGATAAAGTCTACCGGAAAACCGTAGGTCAGCATAGACTGCAGGCTGTAGTATCCGTCCATGTTGACAGGTTTCGTAAATTGTGCTCCTTTCTCAAGAGTTACGGTCGGAGAAAGAGACAAGTCTTCCTTGGCAACGAAAGTACTGTCTGCCACATAGTCCTGCTGTATTGTTGCTCCTACCATCGCAATGAAGGTATGCCCCGACTTGGTAGTACGCAAGTAGCGCAGGTTGGCCGTATGCGACAACTGCTGGTCCAAGTTGGGATTACCAGTCGACAGGAACAGCGGATTGGAATTGTCTATCACGTTCTGCAGATTGGTTACGGAAGGAGAAGACGACTTGCTCCGGTAACGCAATTGCAGCGAGTTGGTCTTGTCGAGCGAATAACGCAAGGTGAAAGACGGCAACACAGAAAAATAGTCATGCGACAGCTTGTCGGGCTGCGGGTAAACCAAATCGCCGGCCAGACTGGCCCACTGCGCATCTACTCCGAGCATGGCATTGAACTTGCCGGCACGATAGCGCAGACCTACATTTCCGGCTTGTGTAAGGTAGCCCGACTGATATTCATTGGACAGGCTTTCGTCCAGCTGGTCATAAAGATCGGTTACTGCCGAGCGATTATAGGTTTTCCGTTCGTTTTCTGCATCTGTATAGCTTACTTTATATCCCAACTGGAGTTGCAGGGCATCGGTAAGTTTTTCGGTATAGCTTAAATTGGAGCGCAAATTATACTGGCGTCCGATGTTTTGCTTGAGCTGGCTGTAACTGTCTTCTGCCGGTACTCCTCCTGTACCATACAGGGTATTGAGGTAGTCGGTATATGTATTGCCATCGTTATTGCTCATCTTGCCGCTCAGCATCAGCGAGAGGGTACGTCCTTCTTTCAGAAAGCGGTGACGGAACATGAGGTCTGCTCCTACGTTATAAGCATCGGTATTACCGGTTGAGGAAGTCTGTGTTTCGCCAGTAGTCGCACCTTCCAGCAAGTTCTGGCCTTGCAATAAGCCCAGACTGTTGTTGTTCTGGAAACTCAGCGTCGGACGAATCTGCAGTGAGCTTCGGTCTGACAATTGATAGTCGAGTTTCATATTGAAACGATGATTCCAGTTTTCCATATTGTTTTCCTGAAACTCGCTGTAGGTCATACCCGGCAATACCGACTCGAAGTACTCACGCTCGGTCTGCTGGCGGGTAAGGTTATCAGACTGGTTGAAAAAATAGCTGCCGGTCACTTTCAGCTTTTCACCCCACTGGTCTACATAGTTCAGACCAAGTCCGTTGGCCGATGTTACTCCACCCAGACTACCTACCATAAAATTAGAAGCGCTGCCGCCTCCCCCCGAAGCATTTTTCCGGCCACGGCCTTTTCCGCTTGCTCCGGCCGACATAACCCCTGCCAGGTCTTCCTGTGAAAAGTTCTGCTGGTTTACATTGTTCGACATTCCCAATACGGAAATGCGGCGGTCGTCATTGAAAAAGTTGATGTTTCCATTTACCTTGTAACGATTGTCTGTACCGTATCCGGCCGATACCTCACCGAAAGTTCCTTGCTTAAAACCTCCTTTTGTAACAATATTGATAGTTTTCACTTCTTCACCATCATCGAATCCGGTAAACTCGGCCTGCTCGCTTTTCTTGTCGAAAACCTCAATACTGGCTATAATATCCGAAGGCAGATTCTTGATGGCCAGATTGACATCGCCTTCGAAAAACTCCTTACCGTCCACCAGCACCTTCTGTACCTGCTCTCCCTGTGCCTGCACGGTTCCACCTTCTACCACAATACCCGGCATCTTGGCCAGCAGGTCTTCGGCAGAGCTTCCCTGCATCACTTTAAATGCTTCTGCATTATACTGCAAACTGTCGCCACGCTGTTCGGCTCGTGTGGCACGTCCCTGTACGGAGACTTCGTCCAGCAGTTGTGCATCTTCTTCCATAGCTACCTTGACTTGCTTTGTCTGCGAACCGGTAAGTGTCACACGCTGCTTATTTGTCTTATAGCCTACGTATGACACTTGGAGCGTGTAAACTCCCAGTGAAAGTTTCTTGAACTGAAACTTACCTTGCAGGTCGGTCGATGTATAATTGGATTTGCCCTCGGCATCTGTCAGTTGTACGGTAGCCGAGATAAGGCCCTCTTGCGTATGCTTGTCGATCACTGTTCCTGTAAGTATCTGTGCCTGTACAGCCGACGAAAGCAACATACTGATGACAATAAATAATAAACGTATCATACTTTTTCTCTGGTTATAAGTTTATTTTTCCACATAGTTATTCGTTTGTTTTTCACAAAAATAGTCGTTATAGCAATACCAAATTTGCAGAAGTCCGCAGTTAGGGGTAAACGACATAAATCTGGGGGTAAACGCCCTGTTTACTGTTTTTTTAAACAGGCTAAATCTGTTACTTTTGCATGTAAAAAGAAAACAATATGATACAAATTAAAAACCTTCCTTTCTGCATTGATTTGGCTTTCTGCCTTATCCTGCTACCGGCTATGATTATGCTGCTTCCTATAGAGAGATGGCTGGAGTATAATTCCTTGTTTGTATATCTGCTGGTTTCCTGGCTGTATATTGTCTATATACTGAACCGCAAAGTAACCATGCCTTATCTTTTTGGCGATAAAAAACAGATTTGGGCAGCAGCCGCATTCATGCTGGCCACACTGATAGGAACCTATTTCATCACCCGCTACCAAATGGAAGTGCCTTTCCACCACATGCGCCGTAGCCGGTTCTTGCAGCACGCGCCCAAAATCAGACTTCAGCAGCAGGCTGTCTGGTTTCTCTACGTTGTTGTAATGACTTTCAGTATGGCAGTAGGATTACTCACGGAATTATATCGCCAGCGCATGCAGCGACAGGCTGTAGAGTTTGAAAAGAAAAAGGCCGAACTGGCTTTATACAAAGCGCAAATCAATCCGCATTTTCTTTTCAACAACTTGAATACGCTATATGCCATGGTGGTTACCGGCTCCGAAAAGACAGAAGATGCCTTCATACAGTTTATCAACTTGATGAAATATATGTACACCAACAATACGAAGGATAAGATTCCTGTAAATACTGAAATTGACTATATCCGGCAATACATTGAATTGCAGAAATATCGTATACCGGAATATGTGCATATTCATTTTTCATATCAGCACGACGAAACCGGACAAATGGAGATTGTACCGATGATTCTGATTACGTTTGTAGAGAATGTATTTAAACATGGCTTGTCGTCTACCCAGGAAACCAATGCCTACATCACTGTCAAAGCCGAAAACGGACAACTGCATTTCACTTCTTGCAACCCGTTATTAAACCTCCAGAAGAAAAATGTGTCTAAAGGAATAGGTATTGAAAATTGTAAAAAGCGTCTGGAACTTCTTTATCCTGAAAGATACACATTGTCTTTCGGAGAGGACCGGGATACTTTTACGGTAACATTAACGATAAACTTGAAGCCATGAACCTGAAATGCATAGCCATCGATGATGAACCGATGGCTTTACAGATAATATCCCGCTTCTGTGAAAGATATGGGAATATAGAATTGACTACTTTTACCAATCCCATGAACGGTATGGAACTGGTAAAAAAACATAAACCGGATATTCTGTTTCTGGATATTGAAATGGGAGGCATCAACGGAGTGGAGCTGGCTAAAAATATCCCTGCAGGGGTTTTTCTTATCTTCACAACGGCGTATGCACGTTATGCACTCGACGGATTCGAGCTGAATGCTATTGATTTTCTTTACAAGCCTTTTTCGTACATGCGCTTCGAAAAGGCGGTCAACAAGGCTGTAGAACTTAAAACGCTGCAGCAACTATCGGCTGCTCCCGTTTTTTCTGAAGAATCTATCACATTGAAAGTGGAATACAAAAATACAACTGTCTGGCTGAAAGATATTCTGTATATCGAATCGATGGACAATTATATACGAGTTCATCTGACGGACCGTACGACACTGATGTCGCAGGTAAGTATGAAAAGTATACAGGAACTACTGCCGGCCAACCGATTCATCCGTATTCACAAATCGTATATTGTTCCTGCCCACCGGATTGCCAGCTATAACAGCAAGCAGATAACGCTTTATAATGGTTGCTGTCTTCCGGTAGGCAGAAGTTACAGTCAGGAACTAAGAAAAATTAAATAGCGCAGTAGACAGATAGCGTTCGCCTGTGTCTGGCAACAGCACCACAATTTTCTTTCCACGATATTCAGGCTGCAAAGCCAGTTGCATAGCGGCATACGCAGCAGCACCAGCAGATATACCGACCAGTAGCCCTTCGGTTTCCGAAAGTTCCCGACTGGTACGCATAGCGTCCTCATCGGTTACACGGATGACCCGGTCAACAACCGAAGCATCGTAGGTCCGGGGTATAAATCCGGCACCAATTCCTTGTATCTTGTGTGCTCCGGGAGCTTCTCCCGACAGCACGGCAGAACTGTCTGGCTCAACAGCTATAATTTCGATAGCCGGATTATGGGCTTTCAGTCCTTTTCCTGTACCACTTATCGTGCCACCGGTTCCTACACCAGCCACGAATACATCTACTTCCCCGTCTGTGTCTCTCCAGATTTCTTCAGCAGTGCTCTGTATGTGGGCTGCAGGATTGGCGGGATTGTCAAATTGTTGCAAAATAACAGCTCCCGGTATTTCTTTTCGCAGTTCTTCTGCACGTACGATAGCTCCTTTCATACCTTCCTTGCCAGATGTCAATACCAGCTCAGCTCCCATGGCTCTCAGCAGATACTGCCGTTCCTTACTCATGGTTTCGGGCATGGTGAGCAGAGTGCGATATCCTTTTACACGACCTATCCATGCCAGCCCGACTCCTGTATTCCCACTGGTAGGCTCAATGATTACAGCACCGGGGGTAAGCACTCCTTTCCGTTCGGCATCCTCAATCATGGAGAGTGCAACACGGTCCTTTACACTTCCGCCTGGATTGAAATACTCAAGCTTGGCAATGAGCGTAGCCTCCATATTATATTTTTTCTCTATACCGGAGAGTTCAAGCAAAGGAGTATTGCCTATAAGCTCCGTCAGTTTCTTTCGAATATTTCCCATATCTTTTTCTCATTTAGCCTGTATATACTGAATACGATAAATGCAAATATGAAAAAAAGATTCGGTAAAACAAAAAAAGCATGTACTTTTAATAGTACATGCTTTCTGTTTGTGGGCGTTGACGGATTCGAACCGCCGACCCTCTGCTTGTAAGGCAGATGCTC